>JBNKZS010000117.1:0-501 GCA_050301755.1 Mariprofundaceae bacterium | reverse complement strand
CATGCCATGGCTCTCCTGCCCGCGAATCTTGCCCTTCTTGATGGTCAATCCGTTCGGCAGTGTCGTGCCGACCGTTGCCACCGGCACCTTGTCTCCCGCACCCATATTGGAAGCGCCACAAACGATGCCCAATGGCTCAGCTGCACCGACATCCACTTTCAACAGGCTCAGCTTGTCGGCATCCGGGTGCTTATCCTTCGAGAGAATACTTCCCACCAGCACGCCCTTCACAGCTGCGCGTGGAGTTTCAACCCCTTCGACCTCGTGCCCGAGATTCACCAGCGTGCGCGCAATACCATCGACGCTGTCGGTGAGTGCCACATGCTCTTTCAACCACGACAAAGGAAGTTTCATCGGCCGATCCTCCCTACGAAACGGACATCGTTTTCAAAAAACAGGCGCAGATCCGGAATGCCATACTTCAGCATCACCATACGCTCCACACCGAGCCCGAAAGCGAATCCCGAATATTCGTCGGAATCGATTCCGACCGCCTTCAAC
>JBNKZS010000116.1:0-504 GCA_050301755.1 Mariprofundaceae bacterium | reverse complement strand
CTTTCGCTTAATGATCTGGACAGGCTTTTCGGGAGAAAAGAGTAGTGCATCTTGATCCGGTCATCCTTGTCATCACCATCGTTCTCTTCTTCTCCATGTTGGTTGCCTATGCTGCGATGCGAGCCAAGCTGCCGATCGCGGTCGCCTACATCATCACCGGTGTGCTGATCGGCCCATCCGGGTTCGCTGTCATCGAAGATCATGATCTGCTGACACGCATCGGAGAGATCGGTGTGATCATGCTGCTCTTTTTCGTCGGCATGGAGGTCTCCATTCCCCGGCTGATGCAGGGGTGGAAGATCGCCTTTATCGGCACCAACATCCAGATTGCGATCAGTGTAGTCGCTTGTGTCGCCCTAGCTCTGTTGTTCGATATGAGCTGGCAGCAGGGCATTCTCTACGGCTTTATTATCAGCCTCTCCAGTACCGCCGTGGTATTGAGAATGCTGCAGGACTCCGGTGAACTGGATCTGCCACTTGGTCAGAATGCGCTGGGTGTGTTGC
>JBNKZS010000115.1:0-504 GCA_050301755.1 Mariprofundaceae bacterium | reverse complement strand
GGCTGCTGGCACGAAATTAGCCGGTGCTTCTTCTGTTGGTACCGTCAACGCAGAGCACTATTAATACTCATTGCTTCTTCCCAACTGAAAGCGGTTTACAACCCTAAGGCCTTCTTCCCGCACGCGGCGTCGCTGCATCAGGCTTGCGCCCATTGTGCAATATTCCCCACTGCTGCCTCCCGTAGGAGTCTGGACCGTGTCTCAGTTCCAGTGTGACTGATCATCCTCTCAAACCAGTTAGGTGTCATTGTCTTGGTGAGCCATTACCTCACCAACTAACTGATACCGTACAGGCCGATCCTAGAGCCATAAATGTTTCCCTTGCAGTCTTAAGACTTAAAGGCATATGGGGTGTTAGCAGTCGTTTCCAACTGTTATCCCCCTCTCTAGGGCACGTTACCTATATATTACTCACCCGTGCGCCACTTAGCTGACAGTTAAAGCAAGCTTTAACCCGTTCTCGTTCGACTTGCATGTGTTAAGCACGCCGCCAGCGTTCACTCT
>JBNKZS010000114.1:0-505 GCA_050301755.1 Mariprofundaceae bacterium | reverse complement strand
AAAAGCGTTTATGGATGCAGGGCGTTTGGTTACAGATGCTTTGGTCATTGGTTTGATTGAAGAGCGCATTTTAGAAGATGATGCTGCTAATGGCTTCTTGCTGGATGGATTTCCACGGAATGTAGCACAAGCTGAAGCATTGAACGGAATGCTTGCTAAACATGCATTAAACCTAGATAAAGTTGTATTTATGGATGCATCTAAAGAGGCTCTATTGGAGCGTCTTTCAGGTCGACTTACATGTAGTGCTTGCGGTTTTGGATTTCATCGGCATTATTCGCCACCCAAAATTGAGGGGCACTGCGATAAGTGTGATGGTTCTTTATACCAAAGAGCTGATGACACTGAAGAAGTGATTTCGCAGCGTCTAGAAGTATATGCTGAACAAACGTCTCCGTTGTTGGAGTTTTATAGCAACGAAGCATCGTTTCGTAAGGTTAACGCCGAAGCTGGAATGGATGAGGTTTATGCCTCTCTTCTAACTGCGGTAAAGGAATAACATGGC
>JBNKZS010000113.1:0-508 GCA_050301755.1 Mariprofundaceae bacterium | reverse complement strand
GCCCGTGCGCGCATTGGCGGCCACGCGGTGAAGGTTGCGGAAGGCAGGCTGCTGGCGTGAAATCAGGGCCGGTTCCAGGCTTTGACAGGCAATGCGGCGGAAATCCGCAAACGGGGCTGGACAGGCGGCGGCGGCGCGGCTATATCGCGCTCACCATGGTCCGGGTGATTAGCTCAGTTGGTAGAGCAGCTGACTCTTAATCAGCGGGTCGTAGGTTCGATCCCTACATCACCCACCATGTTTTCCCGCAAATCGCTGTTCGGCCCCGGCATGCCCCGGGCGCGCGCCTGTGCGCAAACAGTGCTGGCATTTTTTCGGATACCGAAATAAATATATCGGCCAGTGAAGTCCGCACCGGCCGGCAGCCACCGGCCGGTCGCGTCGGCCACCGTCGAAAACCTGGCAACAGCGGTCGCGCGGTCGCACAATGCGGGGTGGGCGTTGGCGCCGGCGGCGCAGGCCGTGCGGATGCGGTGATGCAGGAGGAAACCATGGCGACAGGCTTTTT
>JBNKZS010000112.1:0-509 GCA_050301755.1 Mariprofundaceae bacterium | reverse complement strand
CCTTGAACTGTGCAGAACAGAACCGCCATGCGTAGCTCATAGAGCGAAGTAGCCCCGCTTCGTTCACCGAACTTCGCAGGGCATGCTTCTAATGTTTATTTAGATATTTTAGAGATTATTGACAATTTTGAGCATTACTGGCTCCTGCTTCGTTCTTCGAACTTCGCAGGGCAGGCCCGCCATGCGTAGCCCGAAGGGCGAAGCATGGTGGAGGCGGCGGGAGTCGAACCCGCGTCCGAAAACATTCCGCATAGGCATCTACATACATAGCCTGAACTTTAGCTTTCGCCTTTTTAAGTCTCCTCCAGGCAGGATGCTTAAAAGGCTATCCCGTAAGAATATTCGCCGATCCGTTAACAGGATTTAGGGATCAGCTATCCTGCTCGTCGACGCCCTTACCGAATTAGCAGGAATGGTCCGGCAGGACGCTAGCCTTTAAGCGGCTAGAGCGTATTTATAATCATCTGCGATTATGTTTAATTTCCCACCTTTTTTACAAGCCGGCAGGA
>JBNKZS010000111.1:0-510 GCA_050301755.1 Mariprofundaceae bacterium | reverse complement strand
AAAATGACAAGTCCCAGAAGTGCTCTTTCGGTCAATCCCACAACCCGCAAAATCAGCATCGAAAAAGCCAATAAGATCCAGTGAAGAAGAAGCAGAATACCAAATCCCAAACTCAGAAGTGTGTTTGAGATACCTGAAAATCCGCTGAACTGTCGTCTGATGTGAAGAGTATGGGGAAGCCTGAAAGCACGCACACAGCCCCACGGTGAACTAAATGTCCGACCGTGTCACTGTGAGGTACAGGAGGGAGCCGATCATGCTCTTGTACTCTCTCTGGTCAACAACCTCGCCATCTTCATCTGGACCAAGCGACGCAGCGGAGCTCATCAGAGTAGACACTGGCTTGAGCTCCGCCATATTGAACTTCTTCATTAGGTCATTCGTGTACTTGGCTTGATGCACGAAGGTACCTTGCTTCATTTGCTTCACTTGGATACCTAAGAAAAAGGTTAGCTCTCCCATCATGGACATCTGAAACTCACTCTCCATCATTTCCTAAAATCTGGACAC
>JBNKZS010000110.1:0-512 GCA_050301755.1 Mariprofundaceae bacterium | reverse complement strand
CTTTCTTATTTATATATTCAATAAGTAGTATTTAAAGTTTCCTTATTCGGAGACCTCCGGATCATAGCTTGTTTCCAACTTCCCGAAGTGTTTCGCCGGTAACCGCGTCCTTCATCGCTTCTGAATGCCAAGGTATCCCCCATAAACTCTTAATTTCTTGAATTTAAGACGCTTCTTTCTATCTCTTTGAAAAGTTTCTTAGTTTTTCATGTGGAGGTAAGCGGGTTCGAACCGCTGACAACCGCCTTGCAAGGGCGGTGCTCTACCAACTGAGCTATACCCCCGTTGGGCCATTCTGGATTTGAACCAGAGACCTCGCCCTTATCAGGGGCGCGCTCTAACCAACTGAGCTAATAGCCCGCTTAATATCTAGTTTTTAATCGACCATATATTTTAAAAAAATTTTTTTAAAAGGAGGTGATCCAACCGCACCTTCCAGTACGGTTACCTTGTTACGACTTCACCCCAGTCACTAATTCTACCTTAGGCATCCTCCTCCAATATAAGGTTAG
>JBNKZS010000109.1:0-519 GCA_050301755.1 Mariprofundaceae bacterium | reverse complement strand
CCGGATTCTCCAGGCTCTTGCGGGCGGCGGCGACGGAGTCCTCCCGGATGGTCCCGAACCGTTTTTTGTTCCAGCCCGGCCGCAGCAGGGCATCGGAAAAGAGCTCGATGCCGACCGGCAGAGCCTCTTTCAGCACGGTCAGCGACATGCTGATGCTGTCGCGATCGGCACCGGCACCCAGCCGGATCGCCTCGCTGTCGAGTAGCTCTCCCCATGCCTCGTGGTCATAGCGTTTGGTGTGGTCGCCCAGCATGGCGGCGAGCAGTGTGGCTGTACCCCCCTTACCTTCCGGATCGAAGCGGCTGCCGGCTGGCAGGGTCAGCTGCATGGAGACCATCGGCACGCTGTGCGCCTCCATCAGCAGAATGCGCAGGCCGTTATCAAGCTTTGCCTCCTGAATGGCGGGCACGGCCCATGCCTGAGTGGTGAAAAGCAGGCAGGCCAGCGCTGCCCCGATGGTATGACGGATAAACTGTCTCATGATGCACTCTCCGGAAGCAGCAGGCCGGTGGTGGATCG
>JBNKZS010000108.1:0-521 GCA_050301755.1 Mariprofundaceae bacterium | reverse complement strand
CACTTCGAGTTTCCAATGGCAAAATCATTTTCCATATTAGATCTCCAACTTGAAATGGTTTTTCCACGACACGTTTGTTGTATGCCTTAGCTATCTTGATCTTCTCCTTCTCTATCTCTCCCAACGCTTTAAATCGGCTTTCAGGGACGTCATCAATCTTATCCATCATCCACTCGTGATACTCCTTAGCCGATAAACTACCCTGTCCAGTTACTCTGAAACTTTGCAAGCCTATCTCCACTGGCAACACTGCTTCTTGACCATATACAAGCTCAAAAGGGGTTACCTTCATAGCTTCATGTCTTGATGTTCTATGCACCCATAATGTCCCCGATAATTTTTCATGCCACCTCCTCTGGTTGTCTTTGATTCTTCGCTTGCGCATAATATGGTGAAGAGTTCAATAGCTTGATTTTCATGGACTCCGCGAACTCCCTAAATTGGTGTGACATGAATGAAGGCCCTTGATCAGTTGTTAGAGTTAGAGGGAGTCTAAACCGATAGATAATGTGCTCCTATAC
>JBNKZS010000107.1:0-521 GCA_050301755.1 Mariprofundaceae bacterium | reverse complement strand
TATCCCCAGCACGTCGACTAACCGATCTACGGGTCCCATCTAATTTCTCTCCCCCTCACAACCATAGAAGTAGTGGAGAAAGCCACACAACTGATCGACGATAGGCTACTAGGCTTACTGGGCCCATATACCAGCATACGATTGATACATTCAATACTTGCTCGCGGGGGCCAACCCATCGGTCCTTAACCAGCATAAGCAAGGGCTACATGCTTGAAGGTGCCGGCTTTCCATACACCACTCACCGACCTTCCCAACCGATGGTCCTCCCTTTCCACCTAAGGGCCCCACCCGGTCTCCAGTTTTTTCAAAATCTATTAACTAAATCAGACTTTGAGTTTTAAATGGACCTATGGCTGCCACGTGGTCTTTCAACCACTCGGACATCTACCGTAACCTACAGCTACGCGTAGCCATAGCTAACGACCTATCTCTAGCCATAGGATCATCAAGGATAGATCGGAAGGTTACCTTAATGCATCTAGGCATCAATTCAACTCCTATCAACCTAATGCACAATC
>JBNKZS010000106.1:0-523 GCA_050301755.1 Mariprofundaceae bacterium | reverse complement strand
CTTGATTGTTTTACGCCTCATGACATGATCCTTGTGATCCAAGACCATGATCGGGTGCTTGGGCTACGACAAGTCAGCCTCGAGCGGTGTCACTACGGGCAACACGACGTCCACAGGTGCCTTCAAACATTTCTTCAGTTGCGACATGTGAAAGATGTTGTGAACTCTAGCTAAGGATGGTGGCAGGTCAAGCTTGTAAGCCACAGTCCCACACTTCTCGAGGATGGGGAACGGTCCGATGTAGCGAGGCGCTAACTTTCCTTTCACCCTGAACCTCTTCACACCTTTCATGGGTGAGACTCTCAAACACACATGATTTCCAACTTTGAATTCTAAAGGTCGACACCTCTTATTTGCATAAGTCTCTTGGTGTGATTTTGCGGCTTTCAAGTTATCTTGGATATGACAAAGCTTCAGCCTCATCAATAAGGTCAGGTCCAAAGATAACTTTCTCTCCAAGCTCAATCCAATTGAGTGGAGTGCGGCAACGGCATCCCTATAACACTTCAGATCGGAAGAGCGT
>JBNKZS010000105.1:0-525 GCA_050301755.1 Mariprofundaceae bacterium | reverse complement strand
TGGGGTGTAAAAAAAGATCGCGAGGAGGCGATAAAATGGTTTCGTCTTGCTGCAGAACAGGGTGATAAAACTGCAATACTAATGCTTTCTTCTTTTAAGACACAATCGCACTGAACGTCTGCTTTCGGCCAAAAGCGGTCATTCATCTGTTGAAGAACTATGCCTTGCCTTAGGTGCGCCGTTATATTGTTCTAGCCAAATTTCCCCTGCCTCTTCTTCCGAATAGCCTTTTGCTATTAGTTCTGCCTCGATAAACACCCTCTTCTTATTGTCATCAAAGCCACGAGCAAGCCATTTTGCCACAATAGCTATGCCAATAGCCCATAAGAACTGAGCCCATTCTCCATCAGAAACCACAACCATTGTTAGAAAATATATTGCTGCAATTGAAGCGCCAATCCATACCCAGCCGAATAAACCAGCAACAAGCTCAAATAGAGCCATTTTATGTTTTGTTTCCATTAATATCCCTCCCTACTATGGGAGAAGTATAGATCACTAACTCAATGACCGCTTTCGGCCAAA
>JBNKZS010000104.1:0-528 GCA_050301755.1 Mariprofundaceae bacterium | reverse complement strand
CGTATGAAATTGCCTGACCATCAGCGGAAATGGATGAGGGCCTGCGGCAGTTCCAAAGATGTAATAGGTATCTTCACACGTTGCCACCCATACACGCAATGCCTCATTTACCGCATCTTTCAGTGTGGCAGTTCCGGAATCAACGGGCACAACATTCGCACCCAACAACTTCATACGAAAAACATTCGGTGCCTGTCTGCGAATATCTTCGCGACCCATGTAAATATCACATTGCATATCAAACATCGCTGCGACAGTCGCTGTAGCTACGCCATGCTGACCTGCACCGGTTTCGGCAATCACCTTCTTTTTACCCATGCGTCGGGCAAGCAATGCCTGACCAATAGTATTGTTCACTTTATGCGCGCCTGTATGATTCAAATCTTCACGCTTAAGGTAGATTTGTGCACCCCCCAGCGCCTTTGAAAGGTGCTTTGCATGATACAGCGGCGTTGACCTTCCCACATAATCTTTCAACAGAGCCAGCCGCTCATTGTGAAATTCCGGGTCATTCCATGCTTCAAAAAA
>JBNKZS010000103.1:0-529 GCA_050301755.1 Mariprofundaceae bacterium | reverse complement strand
ATGATGCTGTAGCGTCCCCAGTGTTCGCCGCCCTCGGCGCTTTCGAAGAGGAAGCAGTCGCCCTCATTACGCAGGCGAGCGAAAATGGAGACCGGTGTATCGCAGTCGGAGGAGAGTGTTCGACGAAAAAGTTGCATAAAAATCAGTACCCGTTGTCAGGTTGTTGACACGGAGAATGACGCATGGCTAAATGCGCCGCGCTCCGCAAGGAGTTCTCTGGGGCCATAGCTCAGCTGGGAGAGCGCCACACTGGCAGTGTGGAGGTCAGCGGTTCGATCCCGCTTGGCTCCACCAGACACAAAACCGGGAAAGTATGCATTGCGCATCTTCCCGGTTTTTTTGTGCCCGGAAAACGGCATGTTACAAGCGATCAAGGATGTCCCGATGGATGGTGATCTCATGACGGTCGCGAACGGATGCCATCCAGCGTGCGAAACGCACCGCACCCTTGGCCTGCCCGACCTCTTTGCGCAGGCTCTCTTTCTGAGCGCCGAACTCTTCATCGGAAGGTGCATTGGCCTTCTTCACC
>JBNKZS010000102.1:0-537 GCA_050301755.1 Mariprofundaceae bacterium | reverse complement strand
TCCGCTGCAGGGGCCGGAAGGACGATCGGAAAAACGGTCCGGCGGCGAAAAAAAAAGATAAAAAAGAGATTGACAGGTTGGGACGGATTGGATAGAGTCCTTGCTTGTCGCCGCGCTCCGGCGGGGCAAAAAGCTGGTCTTTGAAAACTAAATAGCAGATGTTTGAAAGAGCTTGTAAGGGTTCAAGTCAATTGAACAAATAGGAACAAAACTCTAGGAATATAAACTGGAGAGTTTGATCCTGGCTCAGAACGAACGCTGGCGGCGTGCCTAACACATGCAAGTCGAACGAGAAAGGGATCTTCGGATCCTGAGTAGAGTGGCGCACGGGTGAGTAACACGTGGATAACCTACCTGATAATCTGGGATAACATTTCGAAAGGGATGCTAATACCGGATAAGCCCACGAGGACTTCGGTCCTTGGGGGAAAAGATGGCCTCTTCTTGAAAGCTATTGTTATCAGATGGGTCCGCGGTCCATTAGCTAGTTGGCGGGGTAATGGCCCACCAAGGCTACGATGGATAGCTGGTCTGAGA
>JBNKZS010000101.1:0-548 GCA_050301755.1 Mariprofundaceae bacterium | reverse complement strand
AATACATGGTGAAAATTTTGGATACTCCAGAGAAAGTCACCCGGAATAACTGCTACAAGATGTGTAAAGTACAATGGAGCAACCATACAGAAAAAGAGGCCACTTGGGAAAAAGAAGATCATCTGAAGGCAGAGTTTCTAGATATCTTTTTCAATCTGTCTGAATCTCGGGGGCGAGATTCATCCTAAGGGGGGTAGGTTTGTAACACCCTGATTTTCATAAGGAAACAAAACTCTAGAAAATTATTTATATAAATAAATAATTATGTTTGTTGCATTCATGCCACTGCATATTTTCATTGTGTGATGAAGTGCTCCTGTATTTTATTATGCGAATAGGAGTCGTCGAATTTCAATTTTGAATTGAATTCAAATTAGTTTGAAAGTTATAAAAAGATTTGAAAAAAGGGAACTTCTTATTTTCCTAAGCCTATCGGCCCTAATTCTCAGTCGGCCCACTAGTTTCTTTTCTTTTCTCCCAAGCAGAGCCCACCCCGTACTCGATGCGTGTAGCCGAACCCGACCCAATACCCGGGATGAGAATCTGGT
>JBNKZS010000100.1:0-551 GCA_050301755.1 Mariprofundaceae bacterium | reverse complement strand
CGATCTGTGTTCTGTTCAAATTACAAACTAGCCCTCGGTTTCAGATTCTAATTAATATATAGTCCTGTATAATTACAATCTAGCCCCTACAATTTCAAAACCCTATATCTTTTTAACCGTAACTCTATTTTAAGTGATTTTTGCGCCAAAAGTTTTGTAGCGACAAAATCTATCTATCCATTGCATCATATTGTTGATAATCATTTGTTTGCGGTTCTGTTTGATTTATTTTGTGTATATTGCTTGTTTCCGGCTTGCCGATCATCGAGTAGAGAGCGAGCCCGTGGAGAATTTTCAAGACCTCGAGTTTGAAGATCTAGAGCAGCCAGCGGGATTTGAAGGCAAGTGTCCTTGACGCATGTTGTACCTATTTCTCTTATCTATCTATAGGATTGCATGCTGGTAGTGTTGTTTGTTGGTAATGCCAATGTGTTATATCTTTCCGCATATTATCCTTGCTACCTGGGTTTTGGGTAGATTACTAGGATCTTTATGTCATGCTTAATTTGCCAAGTCTGGGGTTAACCATGGGAGTTGGTTAACATGTTTAT
>JBNKZS010000099.1:0-558 GCA_050301755.1 Mariprofundaceae bacterium | reverse complement strand
TCACACCGAAGATTTTTTTGGCACGTTCCTGAGCCAGCGCTTCGACGGTATCGACATACTCGCAACCACCGTAGTAACGGCGGCCGGGATAACCTTCCGCGTACTTGTTGGTCATCACTGAGCCCTGCGCCTGCATCACTGCCCTGGAGACAATGTTCTCACTGGCAATCAGCTCCAGTGTATGCTGCTGGCGGCCCAGCTCATCTTTGATCGCCTTTACAACAACTTCGTCGCTCAGGTCTGCCTGAAAGAAATCGGAACGGTCGGACATGGTCATAATCTCCCTATCAAATTGTCGCCCGAACTCGCCAGGCATTTTTAGCCATGCAGGCTATGGATGGCCTGCCAAAATCGGGCTTTGCCTGATTTTGTAAGCAAAGCCGAAACCGAGTTTTTGGCTTTGCGCTATAGAAAAACTACAGGAAGTAGTTTCTTCGCATCTCATCCAACAAAACAAAAAGAGGCCCATGATCGGCCTCTTTAACATTAAATTCCACGGTATATATTGCCGCAGAGGCAAGGCCGATCTTAGTAACGACGCTCGCGGATACGGGCAGC
>JBNKZS010000098.1:0-563 GCA_050301755.1 Mariprofundaceae bacterium | reverse complement strand
GTAGCGACCATCGCAACGGCTAACCTCCGAACTGAGCTTAACTGCCATCGCGATGGGGAAGATAGTCACATTCCCATTGAGTGCCAGCGTGAGAGGCACCGCAATGTGGAGGGTCGTAACTTCGAAAGAGATTTTGACTCTCATGGAGCGAGAGTGTGACAGAACCACCTCATAAATGAGGGATTTGTCTCCCAAGATTATATCGGGGGATTCTCGACGAAGCGAGAATGCAACAAATATGGCACACAAGAATACAATACCATATTTAAGTTCAAGTAAGGCTATTACACATTATGTTTAAGTTTACAAAAGGTGAAGCCAAAAGTGCTTCAAAAGATAGAACATGTTTCAGCGGAAGTGATTCGCTCTCACATCAAGTACATTCACCTCGCCCTAGAGGTGAAGATCTCCTTCAGCAACTCTACGCCTACGACGAGCTCCAGTACAGAATCCAACACTTATAAGCCTAGACTTCCACTAACAACCATCATTGGCATCGCCGGAAAGAAGAGAAGAGGAGGAACCTGCACACAAAAGTTACAAAGCAAAGCTTGAGTGACTAC
>JBNKZS010000097.1:0-563 GCA_050301755.1 Mariprofundaceae bacterium | reverse complement strand
GGGGCATCTTCATCTTCTATAAAGTTGCCCAGTTCGCTGTCTTCCTCTTCGCCCACAGGGCGCTCCAGCGAGACGGGATGCCGGCTAACGCGCAACATCCAACGCACTTTGGCCGGTTCTAATTCCATATGTTCGGCCAATTCTTCGGGGGTGGGTTTGCGACCCCAAACTTGCTCAAGTTGACGCGAAATCTGGTGGAGTTTGCGGATGCGGTCGCTCATATGAACAGGAACGCGGATAGTGCGCCCCTGGTCGGCCAGGGCACGGGTAATGGCCTGACGAATCCACCAGGTGGCGTAGGTGCTAAACTTGTATCCGCGGCGATAATCAAATTTTTCAACGGCCTTCATCAGGCCTAAATTGCCTTCTTGTATTAAATCGGAAAAAGGAACGCCCTGCCCCATATATTTCTTAGCAATACTAACAACCAATCGCGTATTGGCTTTTATTAGATGGTCACGGGATTTATCACCTTCCCGAACATAATGGTGTAGTTTAAGGGCTTCTTCTTCGTTGTTGTAGCGTTGTTTTCGCAAACGTTTTTGGGCTTTACGACCTCTTTC
>JBNKZS010000096.1:0-568 GCA_050301755.1 Mariprofundaceae bacterium | reverse complement strand
ATTCTGAATTCACGCAAGCCGGCCATCTCGGTCGAGTTCTTTCCGCCGCGCACCGACGAGGGCGAAGCCAACCTGTGGAACTGCATCAAGGAGCTGGAGCCGATCGATCCTGCCTATGTATCGGTCACCTATGGCGCCGGGGGCACCACGCAGGATCGTACCAAGCGCATTGTCACCCGCATCAAGGCCGAGACAGGCCTTGAACCGGTCGCTCACCTCACCTGTGTCGGCTCCACTCAGGAGCAGCTGGGCGAACTGCTGGACGAATACAGTGCGGCCGGCATTGAAAATATTCTGGCGCTCAGAGGCGATGCGCCGGAGGGCATGGATCATTTCGAAGCGGTGGCCGGCGGCTTCGCCTACGCCTCGGATCTGGTCGATTTCATCCATCGCCGTAACGGCTTCTCCATCGGTGTGGCCTCCTATCCGGAAGGGCATCCCGAATCGAAGGGCGGTGTGGACGACGACATCCGCTACCTGAAACTGAAGCAGGATAACGGCGCCGATGCGGTGATCACCCAGTACTTCTTCGACAACGACACATTCTTCCGGTTCCGCGACAAGGCTG
>JBNKZS010000095.1:0-573 GCA_050301755.1 Mariprofundaceae bacterium | reverse complement strand
GATTTGATGATAGCCCGAACATACATCCAAAAATGACAAGAGTTCACAAGATGACGAGGCAGAGGGTACTCATCTTTTGGACATGCTTTATTTAAACTTGATAATCGATACACATGTGACAAGATCCATCAGGCTTTTCTATAAGAATTGGGTTTGCTAGCCAGCTTGGATAATCTACTGGCCTGATGAACCCATCTTCAAGTAAGTTATTGACTTCTTGACGGATGATCTTGCGTCTCTCTGGTATGTATCTTCTCTCTTTTTGCTTGACCAGCTTGTACAATGGATCAATGCCCAATTTGTGCTCAATCACCTCCCTAGACATCTCGAGCATATCCGATATCTTTCATGCAAAGACATCCAGATTTTCCCAGAGAAAAGTGATGAGCGTGAGTTCCTATGTGTGTTAGTAACTTATGGTTTGGAAACCGATGTTCTGATCAGAGTGCTTCCTCCGTGAGCTTTGGCCACCTTCACGGCCAACTCCTGTGCTTCCTTCTTACCGAACCGCCCGGCGTGGGTGAGTGCTGCGTTCTCACGTGCTAAGGCATCACACTGATCGGACTTAAGGAT
>JBNKZS010000094.1:0-578 GCA_050301755.1 Mariprofundaceae bacterium | reverse complement strand
GTCTTGCTGCTGAGCGGCAATGATTTCCCCTCTCAAGGATGGAGTGAGGGTCACATTGAAGAGAGACATATCTAGAGGCACTCGGATGCTTGATTCTTCACCGGTGAGAGGCACTACTGGAAGATAATTGCAATGCGCCTTATGGCTCCAGGCAACTGCAACAACATTCACCTTTCCTGGATGATAATGAACATCTAAATCATAGTCATTGATTAACTCCAACCATCTTCTCTGACGCATGTTCAGATCAACCTGAGTGAAAGGTACTTCAAGCTTTTGTGGTCCGTATAGATGTGAACCACATTCCCATGCAGATAATGTCACCAAGTTCTCAATGCCATCACTACTGTCGCTAACTCAAGATCATGAGTAGGGTAGTGCTCTTCATGGCGCCTTAGGTGCCTCGAGGAGTATGATATCACTTGACCTTCTTGCATTAAGACACCTCCTAGACCAGTGCCAAAAGCATCACAATAAACATCGAATGGCTTGGTGGTGTCAGGCTGAGCTAGCACCGGCGAGGTTGTCAACAACTTCTTCAGATGCTTGAAAGCTTCATCACAAGCCTCGTTCCAGAG
>JBNKZS010000093.1:0-578 GCA_050301755.1 Mariprofundaceae bacterium | reverse complement strand
GGCCTTGACAGGGATGAAGCCGATCGGTTATAAACGGCGCCTGTTGCCGAAAGGCGGTTCTAGTGGATCGCGTGAGTAGGTGGCGGGGATGTTGAGATGGTCGGTCCCGGAAAAAGGTTCTTGACAGTTAAAAAGAGATTGGATAGAGTTAGCTTCTGTCGCCAACGGGCGGCGGAGTGAAAACCTGGTCTTTGAAAACTAAATAGCAGACGCTTGAGATGGTTTGCGGGCAACAAGTCAAACCAAGAGAAGAATCAGAATCAAATTATACAGTTTAACAACTGGAGAGTTTGATCCTGGCTCAGAACGAACGCTGGCGGCGTGCTTAACACATGCAAGTCGTACGTGAAAGTTTCCTTCGGGAGACGAGTAAAGTGGCGCACGGGTGAGTAACACGTGGATAATCTGCCCAATGGTCCGGGATAACACTTCGAAAGGGGTGCTAATACCGGATAAGCCCACGAGCTCTTTGGAGCACGCGGGAAAAGGTGGGGACCTTCGGGCCTGCCGTCATTGGATGAGTCCGCGGCCCATTAGCTAGTTGGTGGGGTAATGGCCCACCAAGGCGACGATGGGTA
>JBNKZS010000092.1:0-580 GCA_050301755.1 Mariprofundaceae bacterium | reverse complement strand
CGGTTAACGTCGAATCAAGCAAATGTTCTTAGTAAACTTTTTTACAG
The DNA here is from genome assembly GCA_050301755.1 of Mariprofundaceae bacterium. Taxonomy (GTDB): domain Bacteria; phylum Pseudomonadota; class Zetaproteobacteria; order Mariprofundales; family Mariprofundaceae; genus WSZY01. Next base: position 533 of record JBNKZS010000092.1, on the reverse strand, counting down.
AAAGCGGTTGACTCAATCAACGAGTTTGATAAGTTGTCCGCCGCTTCAACGGAAAAGCCGCTGAAACATACGGCCCGAAAGTTGAAGCATTTTTGTTCTTTGAAATCAGAATAACTCATAAGATATGACAGAAATGAAGCATCGCTTCGAATCAGAAGTGGTGCGGTTTGTTATAGCCAATGCTTTGAAACTGTCGATCGCCTCCTCTTTTCATTAAGGGGACGGACGATTGAGTTTTAAATATGCGAACAAATATACAGGATTATAACCTAATCAATTTTTAAAATTTGATGGAGAGTTTGATCCTGGCTCAGAACGAACGTTGGCGGCGTGGATTAGGCATGCAAGTCGAGCGGGATCTAGCTTTTTCAATTCTTCGGAAGAGAAGTTGCTAGTGAGAGCGGCGAACGGGTTAGTAATAAATGGGTAATTTACCCCTTTGTTCGGAATAGCCATCGGAAACGATGATTAATGCCGGATGTGTTCGGGTGCTGCATAGCTCCTTATATAAAGGCGGGGAATCTTCGGATCCT
>JBNKZS010000091.1:0-590 GCA_050301755.1 Mariprofundaceae bacterium | reverse complement strand
AGCAATCAGGCGTCGCAAACCGATCGCAGCGTCCGCAGCCTTGGGTGAAAAAATCCTCGATATCGGTGATCATGCGGTCAGTCTCCGTCGTGGTCTGGCGGCGCCTCGCGGCATGGCCCATCCAAAAGATAGCGCGCCATGGGCTTCGATGCAAAACCCTGTCCAGATGAGGTGCTGGTACTTGACCGCGATAGTTAGATCGCTTAGGCAAACGCCACCTTGCGGGCGTTGTGTAATGGTAAGACCTCAGCCTTCCAAGCTGATGACGCGGGTTCGATTCCCGCCGCCCGCTCCAAATTCTTCCCCACCACTCAGCCAGTTGGCCGCGCTCCAGACAGCGAAAAGCCGGGCATAGCCCGGCTTGTCCGTGTGGTTCAGACGCTCTGGCGTGAGAACCTCAGAGGTAGAAGGTATCCGCGAAAACGTGACGCAGGATCGTGTCGCGGGTCATTCCGCGTTCGGCCAGCTCTTCGTCTGACAGTTCGTTCAGCGCCTCGATCTGATCATACCGCGAACGGCTTTCGGCATAGGCGATGAAGAAATCGCCGATCCGGGCGAAGATCGAGCGGTGGTTAGAAAAATGCGTGTCT
>JBNKZS010000090.1:0-591 GCA_050301755.1 Mariprofundaceae bacterium | reverse complement strand
CTGATTGCCGGTGATCCCGTTGAAGGCTGAGTTGAACATGCGGATGATCTCGGCGCTTTCGTTTGAAACGATGGTGCCGCGCTTTTTGTCCCACAGGATCGGTACCGTCACCCGGCCGCTCATCTCAGGATCGGCGCGCAGATAGATCTCGCGCAGGAAATCTGAGCCGAACAGCGTGTCACCCGTCGCACCTTTGAAATCCGTCGAGAAGGTCCAGCCGTCGCTGAGCATATCGGGATGCACCACCGAAATATCGATGTGATCGGTCAGGCCCTTCAGTGCCCGGAAAATCAGGGTGCGATGCGCCCAGGGGCAGGCATAGGACACGAACAGGTGATAGCGCCCGCTTTCAGCGGCGAACCCGCCTTCGCCCGAAATCCCGGCTGCCCCGTCCGGGGTGATCCAGTTGCGAAATGTCTGGGGTGAGCGCACGAATCGCCCGCCGCTTTTCGACGTATCGTACCAGGTGTCTTCCCACACCCCATTTACCAATTGACCCATACCATTCTCCTTTGGGGGATAAGTATCGTGCCGAAGGGGCTGAAAAAACACCCCTCCCCGCGCAGCTTGCGTGCAGAGCTACACAATCAC
>JBNKZS010000089.1:0-632 GCA_050301755.1 Mariprofundaceae bacterium | reverse complement strand
CGTTTTCAAATTCCTCAGTCAGCGATAGTGTCTTGATCGCAACAGTGCGGCTGATTCTGGGATCGTGTCCTAGATAAACTGTACCCATAGCGCCTTTACCGATCTCTCTGTCGATTTGATAGCGACCTAGCATCGGTTTCTGTAAGCCGGATTTACCTAGAAACAGGTTGGTCTTATTACCCGATGAGGTAGTACCGTTGAACACTATGGCGGTGGATGCCTCTCTATTACGTGAGATGCGCTCATCAATATCTCTGAATGCATCATCGTGTTGCGCGATAAATTCGAATACCGAAACAGCCTTGTTGAACTGGCGTTTGCGTTCATAATCAAGACCCAGGTTATATAGCTGGTGCAGCAGGGTTTGATCTATACGGCAGTTGCGATACTTTTCAAATGCCTGATCGAGCTGGCCCTGCGATTGATAAGATTGTCCCAGTTGATGATTAGCGTTGGATAATTCGCCATATACAAGGTCAGCACGATTTTCGATCACTTTTTTGAATCCGATCAGCAGGTGTCCAGATAGTAATGTCAGCAGAGCTGTCATCAGCGGTATCCAGGTCGATTCAGATATCATGAAAAAGAAATGCGCATTGAATAATGCGATGATGATCAACAAACTGATGACT
>JBNKZS010000088.1:0-671 GCA_050301755.1 Mariprofundaceae bacterium | reverse complement strand
CAGGCGTTGGGCTGATTTTTAAATCTTCTTTCGACAAGGCCAACCGTACCTCGGCGGATGCCCCGCGGGGCGTTGGTATGGCGGCGGGGCTCGACATATTGGCCGAGATCAAATCCCGGCTTGGGTTGCCGGTGCTCACAGATATTCACCTGCCGGAACAAGCCGCTCCGGTGGCCGAGGTGGCTGATGTGCTGCAGATCCCCGCTTTTCTGTGCCGCCAGACCGATCTGTTGATCGCTGCCGGGCAGACCGGGCGGGTGGTGAATATCAAGAAGGGGCAGTTTCTGGCGCCCTGGGATATGAAGCGCGCCGCCGCCAAGGTGGCCGCGACGGGAAATGAACAGGTGATGCTGACCGAGCGCGGCAGTTCCTTTGGCTATAACGCGCTGGTGGCCGATATGCGCGCGCTGCCGATCATGGCTGAAACCGGTTATCCGGTGATCATGGATGCGACCCATGCAGTGCAGATGCCGGGCGGGCAGGGCGATGCGAGCGGCGGTGATCGGCGCATGGCGCCCGCGCTGGCGCGGTCTGCGGTGGCGCTGGGTATTGCCGGGGTGTTTATCGAAACCGATCCGGACCCGGAAAGCGCCCCTTCTGACGGCCCCAACATGATTCCTCTCGACGATATGCCCGCGCTGATCGCCGATCTGGCGGCGTTTGACCAGCTT
>JBNKZS010000087.1:0-677 GCA_050301755.1 Mariprofundaceae bacterium | reverse complement strand
AAGACCCTTTCGAGCAGCTTGAAATAGCCATAAAGGCCGTATTTCAGTCATGGAGCGGTAAACGCGCTGTCGATTATCGACGCGAGTTTCATATCACTCCCGATATGGCGAATGGTACCGCAGTCAATATATGCACCATGGTATTCGGCAATCGAGGAAATGATTCAGCTACCGGTGTTGCCTTTACACGTAACCCAGGTAGCGGCGAAAATCGCTTGTACGGTGAATATCTGGTCAATGCGCAGGGCGAAGATGTAGTCGCTGGTATCCGTACGCCCAAAGCCATAGATCGGCTTGATAAGGAAATGCCGCAAATGGCCAAAGAACTGGCCGAATTACGTGATAAGCTAGAATCACACTATAAAGAAGTACAGGATTTTGAGTTCACTATCGAGAGAGGCACGCTCTACTGCCTGCAAACACGTAACGGCAAAATGAACGCCTCTGCCACTGTACGCAGTTCGGTCGAGATGGTTCTGGAAAATCTGATAGACAGGCATCAGGCCTTACTCAGAATTAATCCTGATGATCTGGAACAGATGCTTTATCCCACGCTGGATAAAAATGTTCGCGTACAACCCATCGCACAGGGTTTACCTGCTTCACCTGGTGCTGCGGTTGGCCAGGCAGTATTTGATGCTGATCGCGCTGAACTACTGGGTAAAGACATGGGTTCC
>JBNKZS010000086.1:0-711 GCA_050301755.1 Mariprofundaceae bacterium | reverse complement strand
CATGGATCGTGAGAAGGTCCTTTTTGCCGCGCACCAGCTCTTTGGTACGACAGCAAATTGGTGGGAGACGTACTGTAACACCCATGCTGATGTCGACTCCATCACGTGGAATGAGTTCAAGGCTCATTTCCGTAACCACTATGTACCCCGTGGCACCATAAAGCTGAAGAAGAAGGAATTCGCCGACCTAAAACAAGGCGGTATGACAGTGAATGAGTACCTCAACTCATTCATTCAGTTGTCAAGGTATGCCCCTGACGACATCAACACAGATGAAAAGAAGCAGGACGTGTTCCTGAACGGGTTGAATGATGACATTCAATTCCAACTGCTCAACACCGACTACGCCGACTTCCAGCACATGGTCGACAAGGCCATTGTCATTGAGAACAAGATCCGAGAAATGGAGATGGATGGCAAGAGGAAAGTGCCATTCTCTAGACAATCCTCTGGGAGTAATGTTAGGCCTCGCTTCACGCAGCCTAACCAGTTTTTCAAGCCACTCCAGATGAACCGGCCACCGATGCCAGTACAAGTGCCCCGCTCTCAGTTTCCGATGCAGCGGCCGAACTTTCAAGCCCAACGTCCGAGCTTCCAGACGCAGAGGCCTCAACAGCAACCACCTCAACCCAATGGGCAGCAACCATCTCGCCAGAGCATGCAGCAAGGCCCCCGCTCCAATGCCCCAACCACGCACGGTGCACCACCTCA
>JBNKZS010000085.1:0-858 GCA_050301755.1 Mariprofundaceae bacterium | reverse complement strand
CAATGCCGAGATCATCAAGCATATCTTCGCCGGGCAACAGGGTGCCGGACGCGATATCGTCCTGCTCAATGCCGGTGCCGCCCTCTGGGTGACCCGTCGTGCGGGCAGCATCGGAGAAGGCATCGGCATCGCTGCCGAAGCGATCGACTCCGGCAAGGCTAGTGAGACACTGAACGCGCTCGTTCAATTTACCCAGGCTGCATGATTTGAACCGCGAAGGGCGCAAAGGTTCGCAAAGGACTAACGAATTAAGTCGTCTTGTCCTTGATGCCGCATTTCAGGTGCATTCAACTCTGGGGCCGGGAATGCTTGAATCCGCCTACGAGCACTGTCTGAAATATGAACTGGGCAAACAGAAAATCGCCGTTGCCTCGCAAGTGGAGTTACCGATTGTCTATAACGATGTCCGTATTGATGCCGGTTATCGCATTGACCTGTTAATGGAAGATTCGCTTATTGTAGAGTTGAAGTCTGTTGACCGATTACGGTCTATCCACGAAGCACAGCTGCTTTCATATCTTCGCTTATCGAATAAGAGACTGGGCCTGCTCATCAATTTCAACGTTCAGCATTTGAAAGACGGAATAAAGAGGTTAGCCAATGATTATTAATTCTTCCTTTGCGAACCTTTGCGCCCTCGGCAACCGCTCCATGCGTTGCTCTACCTCCTGCATCCATGCAGTCGTTTGCGGTGAAAAAAGATGAGTTCCATTCTCAACGAAATCGCCAACTACAAACGGCAGTGGGTTGCCGACTGCAAATCGAAAGTATCGGAACAGACGCTGCTCCAACGGGCGGCTGACTATGCACCGTTGGATTTTGCTGCAGCTCTGACAAGCAGGGTCGCCCAAAAACAGA
>JBNKZS010000084.1:0-1132 GCA_050301755.1 Mariprofundaceae bacterium | reverse complement strand
TTATAGTAAGCCTGAAACCCCTCATCAAACTCTTCTCCGTACAATTCACTTTGAGACTTTGGCTTTTGAGTTGCTTGCCATAATCCCTGCATAACGTTGGAAAAGCTCTCTTTACGATTGGTCTCTATTTCACTGTTCAAGCTTCCAGCAAAAGAAGTGGGCACAACCAATATGGCAAGAATGCCTAATACGAAAATCTGTCTTATTGTCTCCATTTCTTACCCCTCTATTGAAATGGACTCTAGAAAATATCTCACTTATTGTGAATGGCCGCTTTTGGCCGAAAGCAGTCATTCGTAAAGAGCAAGTTACTATCCATCGAGCCTGCTCCATTTCTTACTCAATAGTGCAACAACAAAGTTGCCGGTTGCCAAAAGCAATAATGGATAAATTATAAGAAGATCAACCCTTATATTATAATCAATCGGGACACTTTCATTGTAAACCATATAAGCTGGGAAACTTAAAACTGACAAAGTTATTGCGACAATTAGTTCTACACGCCTTTTCATAACTTCTAAATCTGACGATGGTTTAAAAGGAGCCATGAAAAACAAACGCAAGGAAACCAAGGGCATAGAAAATAGAATTAATAGAACGGCAGAATTAATATCTTCGATACTTAAGTTTTCAACAACTTGCTGTCTAATTTCAGGCGTAAACTTGTACGCATCAAGTACAACGGAAACTGCCGGATATGTATTCACAAAAACTAAATACTTTTCACCTCGTTTAGGTATCAAGGTCGACGGATTCCATTCCAACGCAATCATCGAGGGTACATCTTTTCCTCTTAAAACCTCATCAAGCGCATATTCTGCAAGAAAGGGTTTCCATCCTGATTTAGTAGTTCCTAGTTCTTCTTCCACAGTAACCACATAAACATCGATTGTAACGCGGTCCAAATAACTATGACTAGATGGGAAAGCCTTCTGAATATCACTTCTTGTATTTGCGTACACTGATGAAGATATAAACAAAGAAAAGATAATTAATAACAACAATTTTTTCATATCCACCCCTCTTCAGAGTGGACTATAGTCTAAAAATCGAATGACCGCTTTTGGCCGAAAGCAGACGTTCGTTACTTCCCATAGCTAACTCTAAGGATCTCTCCATTGCTTTTGGAAAT
>JBNKZS010000083.1:0-1331 GCA_050301755.1 Mariprofundaceae bacterium | reverse complement strand
ATTGAGCTTGGCCAGCGTATAGTTGATGATCAACTGCGCCTTCTTCAACTCCTCGGTATAGGTCCCCGAGGTGTCGAGTAGCATGTAAACGCCTCGGGTAGGCGGTACTTCCGGCTGACTGGAACAGCCGCCTGCCAGAAAGGCCATGAGCAGCATGGCCGGGATGGTTAGTTTATGTTTCATCTTACACCTCCTTGGTGGCGTGCGATTCGAAGAGGTTAAGCCCCTTCCTGGCTTCACTGCCAATTCGGCCTTTGATAAGACTCTCGATCCAAAGCGGCATGAAAATGATAAGATCGTAGATACTGATCAGTGCAGCGCCTGCATAGTGCGAACCGTTGGCAATCATTGACATCAGGAATGCCAGACCGCGCAGTAGGCCGACACCCACCATGCCGAGCACAGTGCGTGAGGACTGAATAAATGATTCCAGAGGAATGGCTACGAAGACGAGTGCAAACGGCAGGATAAAGCCCATGCCCATCTGTGCAGCCGTCGTGATCCAGCGCTGTGAGCTAGCCGCCACAGCCGAACCGCCCTCAATCAGCGAAGCACGCAGAGCTGCATCATCCTGAGAGAGAATCTCACGCATGTAGGCAAGCCCCGCCTCCACACTGGCCAGAATCAGCAGAATGGTGAAGGTGATCCAGATCATGCGAACACGCATCTCATCACGCATCGAACCGATCACCGGGAAGAGACGCGTAATCCGCAGGCTCTCCATCAGGAAGAGACCCATCGCCACTTCCACCAGAATGATCACCAGTGCGGCGATATTGGCGGTCTTGAAACCCATTAGCAGCCCGCTACCGCCGACCATCTCCTGCATCGGACGGGCAATCAGATTGAAGTTGATGGCAGCGCCACCCACGGCAATGGCCAGTACAAACCCGGCAATGAAAAACTGGGTCAGTGAAGAAGAGGAGAGAGTGCGAACCGCACCATCGGTTTTGGCGACAATCTTCTCATACTCATCCATCTTCTGATCGATCACGGCAGAGCGTTCCAGAAGGCCGGTGACCTTCTCATCCACCAGCTTCAGATCGCCATCCATGCGACGCCAGAACGGACGCATCTTCTTCAGCAGCATATGACGGGTACGGCTCGATTTACGGTACTCCTCAAGCACATGCTGATGACTCTTCTGCATCGATCCATGAATACTCTCCAGCACCTGACCCACCATCGGATCACCCTTGTTGGCCTGAATGTTGGCAACGGCATCAATCGCCTTGCCCCATCCCGGCGCTTCCGGAGGTGCCTCTGAGCTGCTCTTGTAGTCCTCATCGATCTTGGTCACCACATCACTTATTTTTCTATGTAACGTTGGA
>JBNKZS010000082.1:0-1346 GCA_050301755.1 Mariprofundaceae bacterium | reverse complement strand
AGAACCTTTAAACCGATGAACAATTTTAATCCATTCATTTACCATATCGTTGCCGCCATGGCGCTAGCCTTTGCCGCCATGAAAAATGCTCATGCCGAAGGTGCAGCAGCCGGCGGTGGTGGCGAAGGCTTCGCCTCACTGATTCCGCTGCTTCTGATCATGGTAATCTTCTACTTCCTGCTGATCCGCCCGCAGCAGAAGAAACTCAAAGAGCACAAGGCAATGGTAGAAGCCACCAAGAAGGGCGACTCCGTGATCACGGCCGGCGGCATCATCGCCACGGTTAAAGATGTGAAAGACGACACCCTGACCGTTGAAATTGCTGATGGCGTCAAGGTCAAAGTGAAACGCGACACCATCGTCGGCCCTGCTGAATAACTATTAAAATACGTAAGAACCTGAAGGAATAACTCATGCAAGCTTATCCGCGCTGGAAACTCTGGCTGATTCTGATTGTACTGGTGGTCTCGGCCATGGGTACCCTCCCCAACCTGACCACACCGCCATCCTGGTGGCCATCGGCTGTCAGCCAGCCAATGAATCTCGGCCTTGATCTTAAAGGAGGCATTCATCTGGTACTGGATGTTGATGTCGACAAAGCTGTCGAGCGTAATGTGGAAGAGGATACCGATACAGTTCGCCGGATACTGCGCGAAAACAAGATTCTCTATCGCCAGATCAATGCTTCAGGCACCACCCTTTCTGTTAAGATCAAGAGTAGCAGTGACTGGGCTGCAGCTGAGAAACTCCTGAAAGGGGCATTGACTGGTTACACCATCACCGGCCAGCAGGACAGCTTCGAACTGAACGTGACCGAAACCGAAGCCAAAGAGATCAAGAAGTTTGCTGTGGATCAGTCCATCGAAGTGGTACGCAACCGAATCGATGCACTGGGCACAACCGAGCCGGTCATCGTCAAACAGGGTGAACGACGCATTCTGGTTCAGATTCCGGGTTATGAAGATTCCGCCCGTGCCAAGAGCCTGATCGGCCGTACCGCGCAACTTGATTTCAAACTAGTCGATGAGAAGGGTGATCTGGACAAGGCTCTCTCCGGCCGAATTCCAGTGGGCGACATTATCGTTTACGGCAAAGCGGAAAACCGCAACGGCCAGATGGTACGTCAACCCTATCTACTGAAGAAACGCACCGAACTCTCCGGTTCTGAAGTCTCCGACGCACGCGTCTCCATCGACTCCCGCTACAATGAATATGCAGTAACACTGAAGTTCAACAACAAGGGTGCCCGCAAGTTCGACAAACTGACTGAAGCCCATGTCGGCGAACGTTTCGCCATCATTCTTGAGGGTGTGGTCCAATCCGCTCCGGTCATCCGCGAACGCATC
>JBNKZS010000081.1:0-1396 GCA_050301755.1 Mariprofundaceae bacterium | reverse complement strand
AAGGATGAGGTCGCGGGTTCAATTCCCGCCCTGGGCTCCAGAGTTTAGGTGTGAAGTGTGTGTCGTTGGCAGACATGAAAGCATCGAAAGATATGATGATATAAAAAATGGGAATGGAGATGAGATATGTCCAAGGAAAAGTTTGAGCGTAATAAGCCGCACGTGAACATTGGCACAATTGGTCACGTGGATCACGGCAAGACCACATTGACTGCAGCGATCACGAAGGTTCTGTCAGAGACAGGTGGAGCGATTTTCAAGGATTACGGCGACATTGATGGCGCCCCTGAAGAGCGCGAGCGTGGTATTACCATTGCCACAGCTCACGTTGAGTATGAGACTGAGAATCGTCACTACGCACACGTTGACTGTCCTGGGCATGCTGACTATGTGAAGAACATGATCACCGGTGCAGCACAGATGGACGGCGCGATTCTGGTGGTAAGTGCAGCAGATGGTCCGATGCCACAGACCCGTGAGCACGTACTGCTGGCACGTCAGGTAAACGTACCTCACCTGGTGGTATTCCTGAACAAGGCAGACATGGTTGACGATGAAGAGCTGCTGGAGCTGGTTGAGATGGAAGTTCGTGAACTTCTGGACTCATACGACTTCCCGGGCGATGACACGCCAATCATCAAGGGTTCTGCCCTGAAGGCACTGGAAGGCGACAAGTCTCCAATCGGTGCACCTGCGATTCTTGAGCTGATGAAGGCCGTGGATGAGTACATTCCGACACCTGAGCGTGCAGTGGACAAAGACTTCCTGATGCCGATCGAAGACGTATTTTCGATCTCCGGTCGTGGTACCGTGGTAACCGGCCGTGTTGAGTCTGGCGTTGTTAACGTGGGTGACGAGCTTGAGATTGTTGGTGTTAAAGATACTGCCAAGACCACTTGTACCGGTGTTGAGATGTTCCGCAAGCTGCTTGATCGCGGTGAAGCAGGCGACAACGTTGGTGTTCTGCTTCGTGGTACCAAGCGTGAAGATGTTGAGCGTGGTCAGGTTCTGGCCAAGCCGGGTTCAATCACCCCTCACACAGGCTTCAAGGCTGAGGCCTACATCCTGACCAAGGAAGAGGGTGGTCGTCATACACCATTCTTCAACGGTTACCGTCCGCAGTTCTACTTCCGTACAACTGACGTGACTGGCTCTATCACGTTGCCTGAAGGCACCGAGATGGTTATGCCTGGTGACAACATCGCGTTCGAAATCGAATTGCTGACACCGATTGCAATGGACGAAGGTCTTCGTTTCGCGATCCGTGAAGGTGGTCGTACAGTAGGTGCGGGCGTTGTGTCCAAAATCCTCGACTAATCGACACGTCGATCATTAAAAAGAAAGCCTCCTGCCTCATAAGGGCAGGGGGCTTTTTTTTGTTTCATATTGTCATCCC
>JBNKZS010000080.1:0-1497 GCA_050301755.1 Mariprofundaceae bacterium | reverse complement strand
AGATCGAGGAAGCCGTAACATGACCTATGCCCGAATCATCGGTACTGGCGGCTACTTACCGCAACAGGTCATGACCAATCACGACCTCGAAAAAATGGTCGATACCACGGACCAGTGGATTCGTGAGCGCACCGGTATCTGCCAGCGCCACATCATCGCCAAAGATCAGTACACCTCCGATCTGGCCACTGCGGCAGCAAAGCAGGCACTGGATGATGCAGGCCTGACCGTTGATGATATCGATGCCATTGTGGTTGCGACCACAACCCCTGATCTCATTTTTCCATCCACGGCCAGCATTGTGCAGTACAAGCTTGGCGGTAAGGACTTTCCTGCCTGGGATATTCAGGCGGTCTGCTCGGGCTTTGTTTACGGACTGGCGCAGGTGGACGGCATGATCCGTGGCGGCATGTTCAAACGCGTGCTGCTGATCGGTGCTGAGTCGATGAGCCGGATTCTCGACTGGCAGGATCGCTCCACCTGTGTGCTCTTTGGTGACGGTGCCGGAGCCGTGGTGCTGGAAGCTCGCGACGAAAAGGAAGCCAACGGCATGCTCGGTTCTGTACTGCATTGCGACGGCTCCTATCGCCATCTGCTGATGGCTGAACATCCGCTTCCGGGCGCTGCTCCCGGCGCCGATCCGATGGATATGCGTGTCGATGCCGCAGGTGTTGCAGCCATTGAGATGAAGGGCAACGAGGTGTTCCGTGTAGCCGTCACCAAGCTGGGCGAAGTGGTGGGTGAAGTGCTGGAAAAACATGGTATCAAGCAGTCGGAGATCGACTGGCTGGTTCCGCATCAGGCCAATATCAGGATTCTTCAGGCGACAGCCAAGAAACTGAAGATGAGTTCCGAGCGTATGGCTCTGACCGTTGATCAGCATGCCAATACCTCTGCAGCCAGTGTTCCTCTGGCATTGAACCATATCTATCGTCAGGGCAAGTTGGAGAAAGGGCAACTGCTGTTGCTTGAGGCGTTTGCCGGCGGTTTTGCCTGGGGCGCCAATCTTATCCGTTGGTCCAAAGATTGATTGATACGATCTACGGGCATCATGCCCTTGATCTTCATCGCAAAAGAGAGGCGCGGTTCTCTTTTGCTTACGAAAGCTGAAGCTTTCGCCGACCATCTCTGGTCGGGATACGAAGAGTTTGGAACGACGTTGTTCCGTAGTTTGATGTATTAGGGAGTTGAGTTTGTCGAATCTTGCTTTTTTCTTTCCCGGACAGGGATCACAATCCAAGGGTATGCTGGCTGAGCTGATCGGCTCTGAAGCAGTCGTGGCAGATACATTTGCTCAAGCCTCTGATCTGCTCGGTTATGACATGAAGGCACTGGTGATTGATGATGCAAATGAGCAACTGGATCAGACAGAATATACACAACCGGCACTGCTGACCGCCTCGACAGCTCTTTTTCGTCTGTGGCGTGCCCGTGGTGGCGCTGCAGCATCTCAGATGGCAGGGCACAGTTTGGGTGAGTACTCAGCGCTGGTGGCTG
>JBNKZS010000079.1:0-1613 GCA_050301755.1 Mariprofundaceae bacterium | reverse complement strand
CTACAACGAGCTGCGGGATGGATAACTCACCACCTTGCACCGTTACTAGGGCAGTTCTATTATCATATCTCCCAAAGTTGATTGGTGCATGTGGTATATGGTAAAAGCCCAGGCCACTAACATCATAGCCACATGGATGCGCCATTAACCGAGGTTGCTTCAAGATCGGGCAACACCCTGTCAAATGTTCCGTGCTTGCACAAATATCACAGAATAACTTTGCTTTGCATTCAAGCTTTCCATGTCCAGGTTTATAGCATCTGAAGCAAAAAGGCTTACTACCTTCACCCGATGATCCTTCGTCGACTTTATCTTTGCCCGCCTTTTGAGACTTGAAAACCTCTGGAACAGACGGTTCATGCTGTGCATCTTGACTAGCTTGTTGTGACTGCTCTCCTGCCTGATTTGTGGCGTTGATTGAGCGCTGAGTTGAAGCCTGGTTGCTTGCATTACGTTGTGGGAACTCAGGTTGCTGCGTCTGTCTTGCCCGATCGGTATTAACTCTTGATCCGGAGTACCGGTACCCAGATGTTGTTGCCGTTGCCAACCCCATGCATAGCCACCATAAGCCCGGCCCCTGTCATGACCAGGGTTATACCATAGCTATGTGTGGCGCCCAGGATTGAATGGGAGCCTGTCGCCAGGATTGACATTGCCGCCTCCTGCGTTCTGGTTCCCATGTTCGTGCTGCCTGTCACGGTCATCCTCCTCACGACGACCATTACCAAAACCTCTCCCGCTGCCCGCGCCCTCCATCTTCAAAGCTTCCGCGTACGTACGCCCCTGGTGGCTCAATGGCTGTAGCGTGGGTGATCGGTTAGGGTTTAGCTTTTCCTTAATTGAGGTTTTTATACCGTGTGGCTTGGGCCGGACCCTACTGAATAGGATATTTAGGCCCTTAGATGGCTGAAACCAGGCTCTGTGTTTTCCGTTTACATTCAGGACACGACCTCTATCGCACCTGTCTAACTTGGTTTTTGAATTTTGAACTGCGGGGGTCATTTCAGGAGCTGAAATCGCTCGCCTCGCATTTGGTTCACTGAGGTTCAACAATGGCGGCCATTCTTCCCTCTGGTCGTATTTTGAAACTGACATAATATCCTCTTTGTAGCCGTGCATCATTGATGGCAAGGCCATTTTAAACGATTTCGGCATCAACTTTCCCCCTCAAAGTCTGATAAACGATTTTTTTATCATTGCATCTCCAAGGGTTTTTGGTGGGGAGATCCTCATCCTTGCCAAGGTCTCCCTTGATGCTTAAGTGATTTATCTCGTATTATCGCCTTAACGATTTTAGAGGAGAGAGGACAACGAAATTCTGCACTGGATGGAGAAGAAAAACTGACCTTCTCCATGTTCTCTATCTCATTCTCCGCCTGGATCAAGTCCTGAACAGAGAAACCAGCCCGCGCGGCCGCATCTATGATCTCTTCTTTCGTTGGAGTTGTTATCTCTCCTTCTTCATCTTCATCGATCTCTGGATCCTCACTGGTTGCCCAGAACTTACCAAAGGAAAGGTCTAGAGCTGCCCGGATGTTACCTGGATCACACGGATAAGATGCGTCCCGAGCACTGGATGTTGTTGCCGAAGCAGCTGATGAAAACGCAGGCTT
>JBNKZS010000078.1:0-1717 GCA_050301755.1 Mariprofundaceae bacterium | reverse complement strand
ATGTGGATGTCTGCGGATCACTTCACCGAGTGCTGCCAGGTCCTCATGAGAATAAGCCATGCCGGTCGGGTTGGATGGCGAGTTGATGAACAGCAGTTTTGTTTTCGGCGTGATGGCCGCTTCCAGCTGTGCCGCAGTCAGTTTGAAGCCCGCTTCGGCAGTGCAGGGCACGGTCACCGGCACACCCTCGGCCAGCAGCACCATGTCGGGGTAGGAGACCCAGTAGGGGGCGGGGATGATCACCTCATCACCGGGATTGATCATCGCCTGCAGCAGATTGTAGATACACTGTTTGCCGCCGGTCGAAACGAGGATGTCCTCAGCTTCGTAATCCAGACCGTTATCCTTTTTAAATTTCTCGGCAATTGCCTGACGCAGTTCAGGAATCCCCGGCACAGCCGTATAACGGGTGAAGCCTTCGTTGATCGCTGCAATACCGGCCTCGCACGCCACCTTCGGCGTGTCGAAATCGGGTTCGCCGACGGAGAGAGAGATAATGTTTTTACCTGCGGCTCTCAGCTCTGCGGCCTTGGCCGTAATAGCGAGCGTAGCGGAGGGTTTAACTTTCTGGATGCGTTCGGATAGCTGAATCATGGGCAGATTCTGCCAGAGCTACGTTTGATCCGCAAAAGCAATCAATGCTTTGATGATCCAAACAATCAGTGGTCAATAGAAGTGTCGATTGCTACGGTTGGCTGGGGAAGTTTTGGAGAGGGTCAGATGTTACGCGTAAATCGCCACCGTATTCCGTGTGGGTATGGCAATCACGAATTGCTGTTATCGATGTTGGTTTGCCAGCACAATGCTGAAGGCCGCCATCTTGGCCTGGTTTGCTTCCCGGAATGAGACTGACCGGTATTTATCCATTGGAAATGCAGAGCCTGACGGCTAACCTTATGAGATGAAATCCGCCAATCCCGAGCACTCCCCCTCGTCATCGACGAGTCGTGTCGGAGCTTTCAAGGGAACAGGGACGCCTGTTGTCGCTGTCGGGGCTTCGGCAGGCGGGATTGTGGCCCTGAAGGCGCTGTTTCAGCACATGCCTGTCGATACGGGTGCCGCCTTTGTCGTTATTCTGCACCTTGATCCCAAGCATGAGAGTGTGATGGCACAGTTGCTGGAAGCGCATACGTATATGCCGGTTCAGCAGGCGACGGATAAGATGCGCATTTCGCCGAACAATGTCTACCTGATCCCGCCGGATAAAGATATCTCTATCAGCTGCGGGAGGCTGCTTCTGCACCCCCCGGCCAAGGGGTTGCATCTGCCCGTCGATATTTTTCTTAACTCTCTGGCTGAAAGTCAGGCCGAGTACGCCTGCGCCATTATCCTTTCCGGTACCGGCAGTGACGGCACGGCAGGTGTCAGAGCCGTCAAGGGTGCGGGTGGTCTGGTGCTGGTCCAGCATCCCGAGGATGCGCAATTCGACGGTATGCCGAAAAGCGCATTGGCAACCGGTGTCGTGGATCGGGTGTTGCCCGCAACCGAGATGGGACCGGAACTGGAAAGTTATATTCAGCAGGCCCTTGCAACGGGTTACTGGCCATCCTTGCAGAGTGAGCCGGTGGAGACGGACGAAGGCTACAACCGCATTCTCGCCACCATCCAGAAGCAGCTGGACTATAATCTTTTCCCCTATAAAGAGAGTACGCTGCTACGCCGTATCAAGCGCCGCATCAGCCTGAAACATTTGAATAATATCGATGAATATGCGGAT
>JBNKZS010000077.1:0-1891 GCA_050301755.1 Mariprofundaceae bacterium | reverse complement strand
CCTGGGTAAAATTACGTACCCGCATCAGGCCATGCAACGTACCTGATGGCTCATTACGATGACATGAACCAAACTCGGCCATCCGTAAAGGCAATTCACGGTAGCTTTTCAGGCCCTGGTTAAATATCTGGATATGACACGGGCAGTTCATCGGCTTGATGGCGTAGTCGCGATTCTCGGTGTTGGTGGTGAACATGTCGTCACGGAACTTGTCCCAGTGACCTGACTTCTCCCACAACTTGCGATCGACCACCTGCGGCGTCTTGATCTCCAGGTAACCGTTATCGCGCATGACGCTGCGAATCTCATTTTCAACCGTCTGCCAGATGGTCCACCCTTTCGGATGCCAGAAGATCATGCCAGGTGCTTCATCCTGCAGATGGAAAAGGTCGAGCGACTTGGCCAGCTTGCGATGGTCACGCTTCTCCGCCTCTTCGAGCCTGTGCAGGTAGGCCTTCAGGTCATCCTTGGAAGCCCAGGCAGTACCGTAGATACGCTGCAGCTGTTCGTTGTCGGAGTTGCCCTCCCAGTAGGCACCGGATACACGCATCAGTTTGAACCATTTCAGCTTGTTGGTGTTGGGGACATGCGGGCCACGACAGAGATCGGACCACTCACCCTGCTGGTAGAGACTGACGGTCTCGCCTTCAGGGATACGCCCGATCAGCAGTGCCTTGTACTTCTCGCCCATCGCTTCGAATTTCGCGATCGCCTCATCGCGTTCCCACTCCTGACGCTCGACAGCAAGGCCACGCTTGGCGATCTCCTTCA
Source organism: Mariprofundaceae bacterium (assembly GCA_050301755.1). Taxonomy (GTDB): domain Bacteria; phylum Pseudomonadota; class Zetaproteobacteria; order Mariprofundales; family Mariprofundaceae; genus WSZY01. The sequence goes on along the minus strand of JBNKZS010000077.1, from coordinate 1,120 downwards.
TCTTGCCTTCGATCTTCTGCAGATCCTCCGGTGTGAAAGGACGCTCATAGGCAAAGTCGTAGTAGAAGCCGTCTTCGATGACCGGGCCGATGGTGACCTGCGCCTCGGGAAAGAGCTCCTGCACCGCCATCGCCATCAGATGGGCCGTGGAGTGACGAATCACTTCCAGCCCCTCATCGGACTTTTCAGTGATCAGCGAAACCTCATCACCATCGGTAAGAACGGCTGAAAGATCACGCTTTTCTCCGTTTACCTCAGCAGCGAGAACTGCGCGGGCCAGGCCGGGACCGATGTCATTGGCAAGGTCGAAGGCAGTTGAACCATCCGCAATATCGCGACAGGAGCCGTCAGGCAATTGAATGTTCATGCTGCTTGTACCCCGGGCCTTCAAGATTCGAGGTGGAAAACCACCCTTGGAAAGGGTCGCGGAAGCTAGTCACCGCTTCAATTTCGGTCAAGGTGGCAACCATGCGACCTTATGTCACTTGCATGTCCGGCCAATAAGTTGAAAATCGATCCGATGAGAGCGTTGTCCAATCTTCTTAAACCGTTTCTATTGTTTGCTTTTCTCCTTCCCCTGGCCCTCTGGGGGTGTAGTGGTAATGAAGCAGAGCAGAGGCCGGCCAAACCGGTTGTTGTCCTGAAGGCCTTCACCGCCACACTGCATGACAGAACGGACGCGCTCGGCACTGCCGGAGCCAATGAGTCTATCGACATTACCGCCAAGGTTTCCGGCAGGCTGGATGAGGTACTCTTCAATGATGGCCAGAAGGTTCGCAAGGGTGATGTCATCGTCAAACTTGACCAGAGCGAGGAGCAAGCCCAGCTCACCTCCGCCAGGGCACAACTGGCCGAGCATCGGCGCGAAATCCAGCGACTGGAACTGCTGCTTCAGAACAGGGCCGCAGCCAGACGTGATCTTGACGAGAGAAAAACTCTGGCAGCCATGGCCGCAGGAACCGTGACAGAGATTGAATCGCGCATCAGCGAACTCACCCTGAGGGCCCCTTTTAACGGCACGCTGGGCATTCGTCGCATCAGTCCGGGATCACTGGTTCAGTCCGGTCAAATCATCACCACCCTTGATGCCGATGATCCGATCAAGCTCGATTTCAGTATT
>JBNKZS010000076.1:0-1942 GCA_050301755.1 Mariprofundaceae bacterium | reverse complement strand
TACCTTCGATGCCAAAATTGTCACGCTTAAAATCAACCATGCGGTAGAGACGCTTGTGACCACCGCCACGATGGGCTGAAGTCACACGACCATTGCTGTTACGACCACCCGATTTTGTCAGACCCTTGGTCAGACTCTTCTCAGGCGCACCCTTGTGCAGGCCTTCATTTACAACAGCAACATGCCCGCGTGTACCGTTGGTGTTTGGTTTCAATACTTTCAGTGCCATCGTTATGCCTCTTCTGCCACTTCGAGGGTCTGTCCTTCAGCCAGACGAATCATAGCCTTACGGTATCCCGGACGACGGCCCGACTGATAGCCGCGACGCTTCTCTTTACCAGGAACATTAATGACCTGAACCTTCTCGACATCAACTTCAAAAATTGCTTGTACAGCATCTTTGATCTGCTGCTTGGTTGCATCACGTGCCACGCGGAAAGTGTACTGATTACCCACACCTGTTGCGGTGTAGCTCTTTTCAGTAATTACCGGCTGGCGCAATGTGTTGAAATGCTGTTCGTTCGCACTCATGCCAGGCTCTCCTCAATTTTTGTTACTGCGTCTTCAGTCATGACAACGCGGTCATACTTGAGAAGGTCGTGAAGGTTCATCTGACCATTCAGGACAATCTTGGTATGCGGAACATTGCGACCAGAGAGCTCAACAGCGGCGTTGTTCTCAGCCAGCACATAAAGCCCTGATTTTGGGGCCAGCACATCTGCAACAGCTACAAAACTCTTGGTCTTCGGCTCAGTGAATTCAAGCTTGTTAACAACAACAAGACGACCTTCGCGAACTGCGTCGGAAAGAACCAGGCGAACCGCACGCTGACGCTCCTTCTTATTCAGGCGATTGGTGTAAACACTCTCACCTTTAGGGCCGTGCGGAACTGCACCATGACGCATCTGGGTAGCACGAGTAGTACCCTGACGGGCACGACCGGTTCCTTTCTGCTTGAATGGCTTCTTACCGCCACCGGAAACCTCACCACGAGTCTTGGTCTTGGAGTTACCAAAACGCTGAGAACTTGCCAGTGATGTATAAACACGGTGCACAAAACCTGTGTCTGAATCCAGACCGAATACCGCAGCATTCAACTCACGCGTACCAACTTTCTTGTTGGCCTGATCAACTACATCGATCTTTGCCATCTTTATGCTCCCTTCACAGCCGGACGAAGTTCCAGCAGGCCATTCTTAGACCCGGGAACAGCACCCTTGACCAGGATACGATTCTGTTCTTCATCTACACGAACCACTTCGATGTTCTGAACGGTTACACGCTCTGCACCATAGTGACCCGGCATCTTCTTGCCCGGGAAAACACGTCCAGGCCACTGGCACTGACCGGTTGAACCCATCTGGCGATGAACCTTTTCAGCACCATGAGTCGCACGACCACCGCCGAAGTTGTAACGCTTCATAACACCCGCGAAACCGCGACCCTTAGAAGTGCCAGCAACATCAAGTTTCTGACCCACTTCAAACATGGTTGCGTTCAACTCCTGGCCAAGTTCGAACTCGGCATCAGCTGCCACACGAAACTCACGCAGGCCACCCATCGCTTCCTGACCCTGCTTGGCATAATGCCCCTGCATGGCACGAGAAGTAACGCGCTTGGCCTTACCGTGACCGACCTGAACAGCTGAGTAGCCATCCTTCTCATCGGTACGGCGAGCAATTACCTTGCACGGCTCAATGTTAAGAACTGTGACTGCCATTGAGGCACCACGTTCATCAAAAATTTGCGTCATACCCGCTTTACGGGCGATCAATCCGCTCATGACTTACTCCCGCTTATAGCTTGATCTCAACATCCACGCCGGATGGAAGATCAAGTTTCATCAGTGCATCCACAGTCTGTGGAGTTGGCTTGTCGATATCCAGAAGACGCTTGTGCGTACGGATCTCGAACTGCTCGCGTGAATCTTTGTATTTGTGTG
>JBNKZS010000075.1:0-2091 GCA_050301755.1 Mariprofundaceae bacterium | reverse complement strand
TCTATATATATAATATAAGGCTCACTGGGCCGTTCATGCCGGTTGATCTGCTGTTCCAGTACCTGCAGGTCGGCATCAGAGATGTCGGAACCTCTCCGGCTTCGTTGTTGCACCCTCTCCCTGAGTATCTCGTTGTTGATCTCCAGCCAGTAGAAGGTGAGGGGAACATCGTGTTCTGCTGCCAGGGCTGCGGCGCTGTCCCTGCTGGCAGGGTGAAGGAATGTGGCATCCAAGATGACTGGGAAGCCTGCTCTTAACGTGGCCGCTGCGGCATCAAGCATGGCCCTGTAGGTAAGTCGATGCATCTCGTTGCCGTATACGGAGAGTTCAGGGTGATCTTTGATGATGCGTTTGCGGGTGGCATCGGAGCGGATGATGACGGCCTTGTTGTGCTCAAGTGCAAGCAGGGCCAGGTGGCTTTTGCCGCTGCCTGAAAGCCCGGCAATGACAATTAGCTCAGGGTTCCGCTTTTCATCAAGATACTGTTTGGCCATCGAGAAGTATTGAATGGTTTGACGGTGCGCCGACCCCACCCCTGATGGATCGGAGGGGTTGTCCTTCATCAGCTCCCGGGCCAGAAGGGAGGATACTTTGCCGCGTACGCCGGCCCGGTATGAGAGGTAAATGGGAAGAAGTTCCAGTCCATCATAGTCACCGCTTCTCTCCAGATAGCGGGAGAGAAAGCGGTAACCGAGGTCGCTTCGTTCCGTTGAATCGCAATCCATCACCAGAAAGGCGGTATCATTCATGGTGTCGATGATGCGGAACTCATCGCTGAACTCTATGCAGTCAAAGGGTGTCGGCCGGCCTTGATAGAGTGTGATGTTTTTCAGGTGGAGGTCACCGTGGCAATCACGAATATGCCCCAGTCGCAGGCGTTCATTCAGTCTCTTCTCCATCTGTTTAACACGCTTGATGCTTTTGGTCTCCAGTATCTGGAGTTCACTGACAGGTAACCCTTCCGGAGGATTGCATTTTACCGTGTTGATGTTTTCCAGGATGTGGCGAAGGAGAAACTCAGGTTTGCCGTAGTGGTTGACACGGGGCTGGCTATCAGTGCTTGAATGGAAGTCGGCAACTGATTCGCCGAGTTGATCCATCCACCGGGGATCGAAGTCCCCATTTAACAGGCGACTGGAAAAAAGATCATGCTGATCAAATTGCACCATCAGCAGTACATAGTCGACCACCTGTCCCTCATTCCCGGGGTTCGTTCCGATCAGGTGGCGGTCATTGCATCGATATATTGGGAGAACATCAAGATAGAGATCGGGTGCCAGTCTGCGATTGAGTCGCAACTCGTCATGGCACGCATTCCTGCGCATGTCGAGCGTGGTGAAATCGAGAAAACCGAAATCGACAGGTTTTTTGACCTTGTAGGCATAGCGGCCTGTCAGAAAGACCCAGGAGATATGTGTCTGAATAAGTGAGACCTGATTTACCGGGTGCGGATAGGATAAGGGGTCGAGAAACGGTAGCAGATGATCGGGAAGATCCTCATGAGCCCGGGCCGGAGAGGGATGAAGAGGAGGGGTCATGTCATTTATTCGCTCCTGATACAATCGCAGGCTTGAATTGAATATCGCACCTTAAACCAAGTCTAGTGCAGCAGGGCGTTGATACAAGGCCAGCGGCCTTTGAGCGGTGCAAAAGACCTATGTAAACAGTGGGTTATTTCGCATGAAGCGTTTATTAATTTTTGTTAATAAAAGGGCTTGCAGTTTTTGTTCTGGTGCGTATCGTTGCCCATCGATTATGGCGTGATTGTGCGCTCCGAGAGAAGATTGGTTAAAATAAAGTTGTTTTATTTCAGTGGGTTACCGCCGTTTAAAGCTCCTTTTTCAGGCTCGCTCTTCCCTTGGTTTTCATGAAAGTGCCTATAATTATTTATTAAAAAACAGTGTTATTAAATCCTAGAGGAGGGTGTTGTAGATGAGTCAAATCGTACATGAAACTCGCCACTGGCACACAAGTCCGTATCCACTGATGGTGGGTTTCGGAACATGCTTGTTCCTGCCATGGGCATTTATGCTGCAGTTCAACTATGAGCAGGCAGCCGCAGCTATGGCTTGCTTGGCCATTGGTGCTGCA
>JBNKZS010000074.1:0-2324 GCA_050301755.1 Mariprofundaceae bacterium | reverse complement strand
GAACACGTTGCACTGGTGCTGGGTAAACCCGATCCCGAACGCCCCTGCCTGATTCGCGTACACTCCGAATGCCTGACCGGTGATGTTTTCACTTCACGCCGTTGCGACTGCGGCTCGCAGCTGCATGCCGCCATGCGTCAGGTCTCAGAGGCCGGTGAAGGCGTCATACTCTATTTGCGCCAGGAGGGCCGTGGTATCGGCCTTCTGAACAAACTGCGTGCCTACGAACTGCAGGATGCTGGTCACGATACGGTGGAAGCCAACCAGAAACTCGGTTTCAAGGCCGACCTGCGTGATTACGGTATCGGCGCCCAGATTCTTCGCGATATCGGCCTGAGAAAACTGAAACTGTTGACCAACAACCCGAAGAAGATCATCGCCCTGGACGGCTATGGTCTTGAGGTGGTTGAACGCGTTCAGCTTCAGACCAACCCGCATGAAGAGAACATCACCTATCTGAATACGAAACGGGACAAGATGGGTCACATGCTCAATCTGAAAGGAGAGGCGGAATGAGCCTGGACGCACCACACCTGAGTGGAACCGTTGATGCCACCGGCATGAAGGTCGGCATCATCGTCAGCCGCTTCAACGAAAATATCACATCCGCCCTGCGTGACGGTGCCGTGGAAGCGCTGAAAGAGCATGGCAGCAGCGATACCGACATCACCGTCATCCATGTCCCCGGCGCGCTGGAGATTCCCACCATGGCCGCTGCCATGGCCGACTCCGGCAATTATGATGCACTGGTTTGCCTCGGTTGCGTGATCAAGGGTGGCACGGCCCACTTCGACCATGTCTGTCGTGTCGCCATGGACAGTATCGGTACCATTGCCGAACGTGGTACGATCGCCATAGCCAATGGTGTTCTCACCGTCGACACACTGGAGCAGGCACTGGATCGAGTTGGCGGCACCCACGGCCACAAGGGTGCTGAGGCAGCACTGACAGCAGTTGAGATTGCTACCCTACTAAGGGAACTGAGGAACTGATTTTGAGTAACAAAAAAACCAAAAGTCCAAATCGCCATCAGGCGCGTGAATCGGCCATCGAAACCCTCTATGCATGGCACAGCGGCGGTGGTGACAATGCCGACCTTCCCCACCTGCTGGCCGGGCGCATTCAGGAAGAGGAGCGCGGTACTCAGGATGAGAACTACCTGCGTGAAATGGTTTACGGTGTCACCGAGCAGAAGGATGAACTCGATGCACTGCTTAAACCTGTGATCAGTCGCAGTTTGGCCAGTGTTGCCAGCGTTGAGATCAATGTACTGCGTCTGGCTGCCTGGGAGATGAAGAACCGGCTGGAGATCCCCTATCGTGTCATTATTAATGAGGCACTTGAGCTGACCCGAGCCTATGCCGATGAGTCGGCCCGCGGTTTCATCAATGGCGTACTCGACAAGCTGGCCAAACAGCTTCGTCCGCTGGAATGCAAGTAAACGGATTCAAGCAGCAGACTGAAGATGCCTTTTAACCATTTCCGTTTCAAAGCCACCCTCTATCTCAGTCTGGTCGGGTTGTTGATTATCGGCTTTCACATCATCTTCGATATTGATATTTTTGAGCAGTTCGTCGTCTTTATTCATCACTACGAGGCGTATGAAGCAGACGAACTGGTGGTTATTTTCCCACTACTGCTGGCAGGACTGATTATCGATGCGATCAATGAGAAAAACCGCAAGCAGCAAGAGATTGATCAGCAACGGCTCAAGGCGCTGAAAGCGACCATGACAACGGTCCAGGATATCAGCAACAACTTTCTCAATAACATGCAGTATTTCCTCATGGAAGCACGTGAAAACAAGCAACTCAAAGATGACTCTATAGAGACGATCAACACGTTGATCTTCGATACTGCCAGAGAGCTGAGACTGCTAGGCGATGTCAACCATACCAAAGAGCAGGAATTCTCATCCGGCATGTCAGGGATTGATTACAAGCCGAAGCAGGATAAAGACGAATAACAGATCTGCCTGGTCCGGCACAAACACCGGAAGGCTGCCTCGTGCAGCCTTTTTTCTTTTCCCTCCCGGTTTGTCATCCCTCGACATGCCACCTATATTAGAAAGAACGGGTGAAAACGGGGGGAGTGGCAGTGGATCAATCAGCCAAATTCTGGGACAGGATTGCAGAGAAGTATTCGAAGCAGCCCATTGCCGATGAAGCGGCCTATCTGAAGAAACTTAAGGTTACGCAGGGGTACTTGCGGCCGGATATGGAGATGCTGGAGTTCGGCTGCGGCACCGGTTCCACCGCCATTATCCACGCCCCGCTTGTGAAACATATCCGCGCCGTCGATATCTCGCCGAACATGATCGGGAT
>JBNKZS010000073.1:0-2345 GCA_050301755.1 Mariprofundaceae bacterium | reverse complement strand
CTTCATGATCTGGACACCATCTTTATCCTTGAAGGAGATCCCTGCCACCTCATCGAAGGCAACCAAGTCCCAAAGCCCGACCAGACCAATTCGGCGTGAACTCATGTTGTAAAACAGGTTGGCCACGGTAGTTTGGCCGCCAGACACCAAAATGCTGTTGGGGGAGCATTCTTTATAAATATGGCTTTTACCTGTCCCGCGTGGACCCAGTTCACAGACGTTGTAATTGTTTTCAACGAAAGGAATCATCCGAGCCAGAATGTGCCACTGCACATCGACACCCAATGCCGCAGGCTCCATACCGACTGACCGTATCAAACACTCGCGCCACTGATCTGTCGTTAATGCGGCTCTCCCCTGGAAGAGCTCGTCCATATTCATGTTGGGCATCTGGATTGGCTTGAGCAGCGTTACCCCGAATGGAGAACCGGTCTGCCCTTCCTCGTGGTAATAACTCAAGGTGGCAATGACCCAGATACCACCCACCAGCAGCTTCTCGTACTCTTTGACGATCCCAGACGAAATTTCAGCGTCCTTAATACCCAGATTGCTGAAAGAGGCCTCATACTTATCCTTGCGCTCATTCAGTTTCACGGTTACCCGGTCGATGACTTTAAAGGTGCCGCGCTCTTTGACCAGTGACTTAACCTTTTCGGCCTCATCAGGACGAACGTAATTCTCAGCCAACACGGTTTTGACGTTGTTCAGCCCTTGCTCGATGATGTCTGGATCATCTGACGCGCAGTACATGCCAAGCAGGTATTCGAGCACATAGACAGGGACATTCGCCCCTTCCTTAATGAGCTTGGTGAGATCCTTGCGAACCACACGACCCGCAAAGTGCTCATTCAGCAGTTGATCTAATTCTTTATCGTTAGCGGATTCCATACTCGGCACGCTCTATCGTCAAATCGTGGTTAAAAGAAGTCATCGGTAAACGCCAGGTCGATGGTGACCTTATAGCGTTCCATCTCGGTATTCAGGTCCTTGTCCTTGAGCACCAGGAAGTAATCCTTCTTCCGATCGAAGTCCGTCCCAGACAGTGAGAGTCGCACTTGCTTGACCCGCTCCGCGACCGAATCGGTTGCGCAGTCAAAGGTCACCGTCTCTTCGCTGGAGATCTTGCTATCACCGTCGTAGATGGCCACTGACACCGTGACCGGTGTAACCAAATCACTGACCACTTCGGTCTGCATCAGGTCGAACTTCTGGATGTTGTTCACCATTTTCAGGGTGGACTTGGTAGAAATAACGCCTACTTTTCGCTTGGTACGCTTCTCAGCCTTTTCGCCACGAAGCTGTTTGACGGTCAATACCGGCACGACAATCTCTTGTGGCATAACCCCACCGTGGACAAAACGTGAACCGCCCACGAAATGAAAACGGTTGGCCCCTTTCGGTACCCAGAAATCCGTATCTGACGCTGTTCCGGCTGTTGACTTGGTAGAACCCTTCCAGGCTTCTTTGGTGTCTGGCAGACCAAAGCCCACCACATAGCGCTTCTTGTTCTTCAGGGCATTGGTTGGCTTTTCAGCCAGAGAGGAGCGATCGGCAGCCTCCAGCTTACTTTGCTGAAATAAGAACCCGTGATCTGCCGTGATGAGCACCGTCGATGTGTTGAAGTGCATCAGGATCTTGCGACTCAACTCAGTTAACTCCTCGATGGCGTGTTCAACGGCCATGAAGGTCTCTGATTCCGTCGATGAGCTGTCGCCTCGGGCATCCACCACATTGTGGTAGACATAGACCAGCTCCTGATCTTTGAGAGCTTCCCGGCCTTCATCCCTCGACCAGGCTTTAACGGTTTCCGCTGTCACGGCCAGACCGCCATGCGCTGCGAGTATCTTGGTTCTTGCCGCTGTGCCCTTGCTGGATTGTCCATCCACAAACACGTCATCTGACGCCGTTTCACGGTACTCAAGGGTTTTATGAGGCAAGAGGGAGGCCATTCCCAATGTCGTATAACTTGGGACGACACCAAGTTGGGAAGACAGGGTAGCTTCAGAGTAGCGCTTGTTGTTGATTCGATCGCGAAGCTCAACTGCCGCCTCATAGCGGAAGGCATCACTGATAATGACCACAACCCGGCGCTTTGTAGCCTTGGAAAACAACGGTTTCACCAGCCCCTGAAAGAAATCCTGCTGATTGGGTATTCCAGAAAAGCGCCACTGAGATAGACGTTGCTCCGCCTCGATGCGGTCACCCCAGTTCTTCGCCAGGTTGTCGATGTACCCTCCCGTATAGCCGGCGATCAGCCCGACCGATGCGCCGACGATGGCCACGAACGGAGTAGCGGCCAAGGCGACAAACATCGAGGCCTGTGTGCCATAGAGCAGGCGACTGAG
>JBNKZS010000072.1:0-2347 GCA_050301755.1 Mariprofundaceae bacterium | reverse complement strand
GCGTTCGATGACATGAACGATCATTTCAGCATGGATGAAATGGTCCATCTGACGCTGGCCATCATTCAGATCAATTCATGGAACCGGCTGGCTAAATCGTTCGGATTCAAAGCCGGATCATACATTGTTGGTCAATATTAAAGGAGGATTCAGATGTTTGTAGGCCATTATGCAGCAAGCCTCGCCCTGAAGAGCGTTGAAAAGAAGGCTCCACTGGGATTGCTGTTTCTCGCAGTCCAGTTTATCGACATTCTTTTCTTTCCGTTCGTTCTTATGGGGATCGAGCGGATCAACATTATTGAGAACTTCACGCAATCGACCCACTTTGAACTTGAGTATATGCCCTTTACCCACAGCCTGCTCGCAGCATGCCTGTGGGCCGGATTCATCTATCTCTTTTATCGGCTTTATATTTCGAAGAACCGATCGCTTGCGATGATCCTGGGCATTGCCGTGCTGTCGCACTGGTTTCTCGACCTGATCGTGCATACCCCCGACCTGCCCCTGTGGAGCGATGCATCGACAAAACTCGGGTTCGGACTATGGCATAGTGCAATCGCAACATACCTGTTTGAGGCGGCACTGCTGATCGCGGGCCTCTGGCTCTATGTTCGTTCTTCGACAGCGACTTCGCCCACCGGAAAAATCGGGATGGTCATATTCGTAGCAGTTCTTCTTTTGATCAATGCGGTCAACCTGTTCGGCCCTCCCTTTGGAGAGAGTGAAATCTCTCTGGCTGTGTCGGCACTTGCGATGTACTTTTTATTCGCAGCAATAGCCCACTGGCTTGATGGAAAGCGTAACTGATCGCGCCGAATGAGCGCTTTTGACCGAAAGCATATTCACCATATGTCTCGTCCTAAAATACGTTGACGCTTTTTTGTTTAAGCCGGCTGCCATTGGCAGTCGGCTTTTTCATGCACCTGTTCGGGTGTTTTCATACCCAGGCTGAGATGCGGCCTTAGTCGATTATATGCATCGATGGATTCATCCACCAACCTTTTGAGTTCTGCAAACGTCCTGCATCGGTATAACAGGAACTCCTGTTTGAGTATCCCATTCACCCGTTCAGCCAGAGCATTCTGATAGCAATCATATCCATCTGTCATCGACGGCTGGATATGACTTTTGGCCAGTGTTTCCTGATAGAGAGCTGAGCAATACTGCAACCCTCTATCGGAATGATGAATCAGCGGTGCGACCGTAACACGTTGGGCCACAGCTCGTTTCAGTGCTGCGTTTGGATGAGTCGCCCGCATATCATGGCTCAGTTTATGCCCCATGATTTTACGCGAACAGGCATCGGTAACGAGTGAGAGATAATGTACGCCTTCATCGCTTTCCAGGTAGGTCATATCACTGACAAACACCTGTTCCGGACGGTGAACATCCAAACCTGTCAGTAAATTCGGATGTTTTCTCATCCAATGCTTGCTATGGGTGGTCTTGGTGTAACTGCGCTTTGGCGTAATCAACATCCGCTGTTGGCGCAGATACTCAAACAGGCCATCCCTTCCAAGCTTTATGCCTTCCCTCACCAATTCCGACTTGAGCAGGTGATAGAGTTTACGCGTTCCCAGACGAGGCAAACGTTGCCGAATCTCCTGCACCATCGCTTTGACAGGCTCCAGACGAACTTCTCGCTGCTGATGACGCTGCTCCGCCTGATAGATCGATTGACGCGACAACCCCATAAAACAACACGATTTCGCCAGACTCACTTCCCCTTGCCTTTGGAGTTTACGGGCAGCCTGGCTAAACACTTTTTTCGCAGCGATGTCCCATATTGCTCATCGGCAATATCTATCATGGTATTGAGAAGAAGATTGCGCTGACGCTCTTCCTCCAGCTCCTTCTCTAATCGCTTGATCGTTTGCGCCGGGGTTTCTTGTAACTTGGACATCGGATGACTCCTGCTTACAGACCAGTCCAATTTACCATGTTTACGCAGCCATACCAAAACGGTGCTTTTGCCCTGGATTCCGTAACGATCCTGAGCTTGCTTACAGGTCAGATCCCCTTGTTCAACCTGCTCAACTACGCTCAATTTAAAGTTCAACGAATAATCACGCTGACTGCGCCTACGCCTTACTCTTTCTTCCTTGCCCATAATAAGTCCTTGTACTGTCAACTTATTTCAGGACGGGACACAGAGTAAATAAAAAGGGCGCGTATGAAACGCGCCCTTTTTATCATCTGAAAAACAGGAAGATTAGTCGATGGTATTGCCCTGCTCTTTCATGAAGTAGCCGGCCACGCCCTGCTCCTTATCTTCGAAAACCTTGTACCAGATCAACTCTTTTGCAACCGGTGTCGGCCTGATTACGTGGTTTACGCGGGCATCGCC
>JBNKZS010000071.1:0-2602 GCA_050301755.1 Mariprofundaceae bacterium | reverse complement strand
CGCCCTTCCCCTCTGCGTACATAACCCCAAGAGCTGAAGCCGCTGGCACATGGCCATTCTTAGCTGCAAGAGATAACCAATAAAAAGCCTTCTGATCATCAGGGGCTGCACCTGTTCCCAGAAGATAGACCTTAGCAAGCTGGTACTGGCCTTCTATATACCCGGATCTTGCCGAGGCCTCCAGCCAGGAGAGCGACTCTCCGAGGTCTGCATTGACGCCTCGACCGTCCCTGTACATGGCCGATAGCATGTATTGTGTTTTACCGTCACCATCTCTTGCCTTGTTCTTGATCGACACCACCAACTGGCTCCGAAAAGGACCCGCCTCATCAACACCGGCACCCTCTGCAGCAAGGGCCCACTTCAGAGCATTCTCATCACTCTGCTCAAAACCCCTTCCTTGCGCATAAAGGACAGCAACTCGATACATCGCTTTCGGAACGCCTTTATTGGCCGAAAGCTGATACCAGGCTGCCATCTCTTTTTCATCAGCCTGTACACCACGTGCGTGCTCCATATGCACGGCAAGCTGATACTGAGCTTGAGCATGAAGCTGTTTTGCCGCCATCCTGAACCAGCGCACAGCCTGCACATCGTCTCGATCCGTACCCTTTCCTTGCTGAAACATCAATGCATAACGATATTGCCCCTCGGAATCACCTGACCGTGCAGAATTCTCGAACCAGTGAAATGCATCTTCATATCTGCCGTCCTCATAGGCAGAAACACCTAACTCAAGCGTGTTATCTTTCATGATATTATAATCTGAATCGGAGACCACCAAATAGACGGCGATAGCCCCTAAAAGAACAAACAGACCAGCAGCAATGCCAATTTTAACCAGCTTCATATCCACCCACCCAACGAAACGCTGTTTTAATTGTAGCAGACAAATCATCACCGCATATCAAAACGCGATTATTCATCCAAACCAAGCTCACTCCACATTTCATCTACGCGCTCTATTATGCTTTCGGACATCTTGATCGTCCGCCCCCACTCACGCGTAGTCTCACCTGGCCACTTATTGGTTGCATCGATACCGACCTTCGAACCAAGCCCTGCAACAGGTGAAGCAAAATCAAGATAATCAATCGGCGTATTCCCGACAACAGTAAAGTCGCGTTCTGCATCGCAGCGGGTCGACATGGCCCAGATCACTTCAGGCCATGAACGACAATCAATATCGTCGTCCACCACGATGATAAATTTCGTATACATAAACTGTCTTAAATAGGACCAGATTCCAAACATTATTCGCTTCGCATGTCCTGCATACCCTTTCTTCATTGACACCACCGCCACCCGGTAGGAGCACCCCTCCATAGGCAGGTAAAAATCTACAATTTCAGGGAATTGTTTTTTAAGAATCGGTACGAACACCTCATTAAATGCTAACCCTAATATTGCAGGCTCATCAGGGGGCTTGCCGGTATGGGTAGAGTGATAGATGGCATCGCTGCGCATGGACATGCTCTCCACAGTAAATACCGGGAACCGTTCAATCTCATTATAATAGCCGGTATGGTCCCCGAACGGCCCCTCATCAGCATACTCATCAAAGGAAATATACCCCTCCAATACAACCTCAGCGCTTGCTGGCACCTGAAGCGGAACGGACAAACAATCAACCAGGGCCGTCTTCTCTCCTCGCAACAGACCGGCAAACTGATACTCGGAAAGTGTATCCGGGACAGGCGTAACTGCAGCAAGAATTGTTGCCGGATCAGCTCCAATAACAACGGCGCAGGGAAACTTCTGTTCTCCGGCGCTTTTTGCTTCCTGATGATCCTGAGCACCACCCCGATGCTTAAGCCAGCGCATGATGAGTTTGTTTTTGCCAAGCAGCTGCTGCCTGTAAATGCCGATATTCTGCCTCGTTTTATTGGGTCCCTTGGTAACCACCAACCCCCAGGTCAGAAGGGGGGCGGCATCGTCTGGCCAGCAGGTCTGAATCGGCAATCGCGTCAAATCAACATCATCGCCCTTTAACACCAACTCCTGCCAGGCAGCCTTCTTGACAACCTTCGGCGCCATATTGAGCACCTGCTTTAGAAGCGGAAACTTATTATAAGCATCCTTCAGCCCCTTTGGCGGCTCCGGTTCCTTAAGATATGCCAACAGCTCACCGATCTCGGAAAGCTCAGCGGATGAGTCACGTCCCATACCCATGGCAATTCGATCTGCCGTGCCGAAAAGGTTGGTCAGCATCGGCATATCATGGCCTTTCACATTCTCAAACAGCAGTGCCGGACCACCCTGACGCAAAACCCGGTCTGATATCTCCGTCACCTCAAGATCGGCCGACACCTCTGCTGTAATGCGCTTAAGCTTCCCCTGAATTTCAAGCTCTTTAATAAAAGCCCTTAAATCAGCAAAACTCATTGGCCTGAGACCTCTGTCAGAATTTCAAACTCTCGATCCAGCTTGGCGATAATAAAAAGGTCATGCACAGCCTCTGAAAGTCCCGAAATCACAAAATGGTTATCGGATGATCTGCTCCAGCGAAGCCCGTCCACCAGGGTTGCAATGCCCGATGAATCCATGCGCGGCACATCATTGAGCTCAACGTGAATATGCTTCACCTTCTGTTTGAAAAAAT
>JBNKZS010000070.1:0-2979 GCA_050301755.1 Mariprofundaceae bacterium | reverse complement strand
ATAGACAGCAGCGACAGCTGGCCACCGGTAAAGAGCCCGACTGTGACCGGTTAGCTACAATACTTCGGCTGCATAAGCGGCAAGGCGGGATCGCTCACTCTCTTTAAGAACGATATGGCCGGAATAGGGCCAGCCGGCGAACTGCACCGCAACCTTGGAAAGGCCATTGGTACGGGCAGTCAGGTATGGCGTATCAATCTGGGCGTTGTTGCCCAGGATAATGATCTTTGACCCTTCACCCATACGTGTCACGATGGTTTTCATCTGATGCGGCGTCAGATTCTGCGCCTCATCAACAATCAACCATGTACGGGTGAAGGTGCGGCCACGAGTAAAGGATAGCGCCGCAATTTCAATTCGGTGCTCTCCAAGCACACTGTAGAGATCCTGCGCCTCTTCACCGAGCAGGAACGAGAGGTTGTCTTTTACCGCCCCCATCCATGGCTCCATCTTCTCACGCTCGGTACCGGGAAGGAAGCCGATATCCTGTCCCATCGGTACGGTCGCACGCGTGATAACGATGCGGTCATAAAGGCCGACATCGAGTGTCTGCTGCAAGCCACAGGCAAGCGCCAGAAGTGTTTTACCGGAACCGGCAAGGCCCAGCAGGCTGACCAGATCAATCTCCGGGTCCATCAACAGGTTCATAGCCATGTCCTGCTCAAGGTTACGTGCCTGGACACCCCATACGGCATGCCGTTCACTACGATAGGAGTAGGAGTCATCCATCTGCACAACCCGGCCATCCCCCACCTCCCGGCAACGATAGGCAAGCTCTCGATCACCCGGAGGCAGAACAAAGCCATTTATATTCGGCAGTGGCAGATCCTCGGGCCACGTAACCGTATAGCGGTTGCCGTGATCGAGACCCTCCACCTTCATCCCTTCCGAGAGCTTGGCCCAATGCTCATCCCCCACCTTGATCTGGCCGCTGGAAAGCACATCCAGATCATCGACAATGCGATCAGAACGGTAGTCTTCCGAAACAAGACCTACCGCACGTGCTTTAATGCGCAGGTTGATATCCTTGGAAACAAGGATCACTTCGCGGCCGGGATTCTCTTTCTGGAGAGACATCGTCACTGCCAGAATCCGGTTGTCTCCGTAACTTGTCGCAAAAGATTCGGGCAGGACTGCCGAAACGTCATGACTCATCTGGAAGAAGAGGTTTCCACCTCCGGGCAACGGACATCCCTTTGCCATGTCTTCCACATCACTTATCTCATCCAGATAACGGGAGACCTCACGGACATTCCGGGCCAACTCATCGACACCGCGTTTGACCTTGTCCATCTCTTCGAGGACAACAATGGGAAGCACGACATCGTGCTCGTCAAATCGGCTTAAAGCGTTGGGATCATGAATAAGAACATTGGTATCAAGGACATAAATCTTACGTTCATGTGGTGCTATCAAGGCAGGCTCCTTTGTGGAGTGTTTATATTGATAGCGTGGCACAAATCAGGCGGGATGCAAGCTGATATTCCATCGTTGAATCCACCTTGGACAAATGCTTGACAAGCACACTTCAATGGGCATGATTCGGCGCGTTCGCGGGTATAGCTCAGCTGGTAGAGCGCGACCTTGCCAAGGTCGAGGCCACCGGTTCGAACCCGGTTACCCGCTCCATATTAAAGGGGCCTTCGGGCCCCTTTTTTACTAGGTTGGTAAGGTACGGCAGGGTGGCTCAGTGGTACGGCGGAGGACTGCAAATCCTTTATTCGCGAGTTCGATTCTCGCCCCTGCCTCCAACCTCACAACAATCACTTCAAACAATCAAAGCATTTGAATCTGGCAGGTATTTCCTGCTTGCCCTGCTCGCATGAGTTGGCATCATGCTCCCATTGATTTCAGGCCGGGATGGTGGAATTGGTAGACACACGGGACTTAAAATCCCGAGAACTTAACTGTTCGTGCGGGTTCGACTCCCGCTCCCGGTACCATTTTTTCTGAAACAGTTAACCCTCAATGACTCTCGGGGCAATCGAGTCCGACCCCGTTGATCCGACATCGAATTACTTGTGAAGGTGATTATTTCTCGTCGCTATTGCCGATATCTTCATCAACGCCGGCTTTAGAGCTAAACATGCTCTGAAACACTCTGTGTCCGGCCAACTGATGCAGCAGTGCCATGGCTGAGTGGCCCAATACAAAAATCCATATGAGTTCACCCATATCAGAGTGCAGGTCTTTGATTAATCTGGTGTCCTTATCCATATATCCGTTCGGCTCTAATCCCATGAAAACCATGATGCCCGTAGTGCCGAGCCCAATCAGAAGAAGGATGCCTAGACCGTGCACACTGCTGGCAATATGGAATGATTCTTCCGGTTTTTTAAGACTCCCCTTGAACCAGCCTGGAATATCACTGCAGATTTCCTTGAATAAACCTTTCCACCCCGATGCACTTAACCATGGGAACAGGGAATGCCTATCCTGGCTTTTATCTGCGCGAAGCATAAGGAACAGAATTGCCAGCCCCAGTACAATAAAGCCATTCCATTCATGCAGCAGTAAGAATAGCGCTTCGGTATCATCAATTGATTTGTCCGGTTTGGGGATCTCCATCATCTGTTCACTGAACAGTTGAAACAGGACCAGGCAAACAATGGCCAAGTGAATACTTTGGATAGCTCGTGTAAATCTCATGCCCTGCATCCTTCCACGAAAGCACCCTGCTTGGAAATGTGAATTTTGAGGGCTCAATGGGGTCAGCCTTGATTGAAAACAGCTAACAAATGGAGTGCTTTCAATTATCTTTTTACTCCTCGCTTCAATGCTCATCTCTCTGGATTTTTCATCCATTCAAGTCTACCGTAAGCCGTGATAACAGAGCCGCGGGAGGCCCGATATGGGAAACGTTATGCAAGAAGGGTTGTGCCTGCGCATCTACCTGTCCGAATCGGACAGCATCGATGGCAAACCTGCTGTTGAAACCATTCTGCAGCTCTGCCAGCAGAGCGGCCTGAGTGGCGTCTC
>JBNKZS010000069.1:0-3709 GCA_050301755.1 Mariprofundaceae bacterium | reverse complement strand
GAGAAAATCGAACGTGTATTGTTCACCCTTATGGGCATCGGCGAACATCGCATTGAACTTTTCCAATCGCCCTTTCAGCTTCTCCATCGCCTCTTTTGACTGATTCTTCTTAAAGCCGCTGTTCCAGCCGTCCACCAGCTTATCCCGCCCTACCTCATCGTAGAGGAAAGTCATCGTCACCCGCTTCGGGTTGGCAGATGAGATCACCTGTTTCGTCGTAGATGACTTGGATGAGAGATAGAGCGCACCCACATAGATATCGAAGAAGAACTTGGTACGCACACCAGCGCCGTTGAGTTGCAACGTTTTGCCAGCCACCGCTGCCGAGTTGGGGATAGCAACACCCTCAACTTCAACTGCCCATACAGGAGCAGCCAGCAGTAATACCAGCAGCAATACATATCTCATGAGCATTACCCTCCGCCCAATCTTTAATGACCAAGTATAGCAGGCCACATAAAAAACAGGCCATGCTTTTGCACAGCCCATTTCATTCGGATAGAGATTAAAGCTTAGAGGCTTCCCATCTTAGGCAGGTCACCCACCAGCGGAGCCACGTAATCAATCCATGCCTGCGTAACATCGTTACCGTCGGCATTGATATATTCATCCTTCATCTCGGTCGCTTCACGCGCCACGGTTGAGAGAGGCGTAACGAAACACTCGCTGGCATACGGGGTGTTTGAGATACGCCGAATCGCCACCGAGCCCGGCTCACCGGCCGAGGTTGCGTGGTTCACGGCAAAGCCGCCCACCTCGCGTGCTTCTCGGGCATCAACCTCAGAGATGATGGTCGGGAACGAGCGCTGCAGGTAACCGAAGGTATCGGCACGAACCCGCGCACCCTTACCCAGCGCCTCTTTGGCAATGGCTGCCAACGCGTCACCCAGCGCGCCGGTACCGGAGAGCTGGATGTTGCCGTGAGAGTCGCGCTCACCACTGGTTGCAATCGGATTACCATCAGCATCGGCAACACCCTCAGATGCTGCGACCACACAGCGTCCGTACCTGGCCATGGTATCTTTGATATCCTGCTTAAACTTCTCTTTGTCAAAAACACGCTCTGGCAGATAGACTAGATGCGGCCCGTCACCTTCGTTCTGTCTCGCCAATGCCGAGGCGGCGGTCAGGAAACCTGCATGGCGACCCATCACGACGTTGATCTTCACTCCAGACAGTGCCCGGTTATCACGATCATCCCCCATAAAGGCGAGGGCCACAAAACGGGCAGCTGAGGCAAAGCCGGGGCAGTGATCGGTCACCTTCAGATCGTTATCGATGGTCTTGGGGATATGCACGGTACAGAAATCGTAGTTCGCCTCTTTGGCCATCTCGGCAATGATATGTGCGGTTTCTGCCGAATCATTACCACCAATATAGAAGAAGAAGCGGACGTCATTCTTACGGAAGACATCAAACACCTTTTCACACTCGGCTTTGCCGGGCTTCAACCTGACTGAGCCCAGTGCTGCTGCAGGAGTGGCTGCCACCTGCTCAAGTTGCGCGTCACTCTGGGTGGTCAGGTCGATAAAGTTCTCGTCCATAATACCCTGAATACCATGTCGGGCTCCAAGAATGCCGGTAATTGCCTGCTGCTGACGTGCTGCCAGCACAGCCCCAACCAGTGACTGATTGATTACAGCTGTCGGCCCTCCTGATTGTCCGATGACCATTTTACCTTTAAGCATAACTGTGTCGCTCCTTTATTCATGGGGGCCGCCCATGTAGTTTCGGCCGTATCTGGTCATAAGACTGGGTCCTGTGACAGGCCGAGGAGGGGCATGATAGCAGACCCATTCGGACATTCCAGAAAGAGACCATTACAGGAGTCTGAGTTGCCATCGAATCAACATCTTTTAGACCATCTCTCTTCATTGTTAAGAGAAGCTGGTGAAAAGATTCTCGTCCCCGCATACCGTGAACACACCTCGAAGAAGAGCATCAAAAACGACGGCTCCGTTGTTACCGAAACCGATCTTCAATGCCAGCAGTTCATGCAATCGACACTCTCCAGCTTTGATCCGGACATCGGTTTCCTTGGCGAAGAGATGAGTCATGATGAGCAGCTGGCAGCACTTAACAGCGGCGGTCGCTTCTGGTGTGTCGACCCGCTTGATGGCACCACCAACTTTACCATACCGATGCCCCACTTCGGCTCCTCGGTTGCACTGATTGAGGACGGTGCCCCCACACTGGCCTGTATTCACGATCCGTTACTTGGTGAGTCCTTCACTGCCAGCAAAGGTGGTGGTGCCCGACTTAACGGAACTCCGATCCAGGTTACGTCTGAGTCCCGCCTTTCAAACAGTGTCGGCTTTATCGACTTTAAACGCCTTGATGAGGCACGAGCCACCGTTCTGGCTTCAAGGAGACTCTTTCGCAGCCAGCGCAACATAGGAACCTGTGCACTTGAGTGGGCCTGGCTGGCAGCCGGTCGAGCTCATTTCATCATTCACGGTGGCGAAAAAGTCTGGGACTACGCAGCAGGCTTACTTCTTGCCGAAGAGGCAGGCGCTATTGTCAGTGACTTTGAAAACGACCACCCATTCCGGATCAGTCAGTTGAGTAGTTCCATTGTTGCTGCCAGCGATGAAAATATTCATCAGGAATTACTGAGCGTGTTACAGGGGATTGAAGGCTGAATCTTGAAATACCATACTTTTTGACGGGGTCGCTTTTTACCAACGAATCAGCTAACATGCGCCACCCACGAATGGCCAAAGAGGTGATTCATTGGCCATTACTCTTATAATATAATCCTGGGAGGGATATGCATGTCTACTGTAGCTGATCTGAAGATTGATCTTGTTGAAGTCTGCGAAGCCGCCGCTCGAGCCTGCGCGCCATTTGTCGGTTCCGGCCAGAAGGACGAGGGTGATGGTCTGGCTGTAGACGCCATGCGTGAACGAATTAATCAGGTTAAAATGAGGGGAACGATCGTTATTGGTGAAGGCGCCAAAGATGAAGCTCCTGCACTTTACGATGATGAAGAGGTAGGCACCGGTGAAGGTATCGGTGTTGACATCGCAGTTGACCCGATCGAAGGCACCAACCTCTTCGCCAAGGACATGCCCGGTTCAATCGTGACACTGGCAGCGGCCCCTGAAGGAACCATGTACCGTCCGGGTTCTTGCTTCTATATGGACAAGCAGGTCTACCCTAAAGCAGCGCGCGGAAAAATCGATGCTGAAGCGCCGACTGCCGATCGCCTTCACCAGCTGGCCAAAGCACTTGGCAAAGACATCAAAGAGCTACGTGTATTTATTCTGGACAAGCCTCGCCATAAGGAAGTCATACAGGAAGTATACGCATGCGGTGCAAAAGTACGCTTGGCTACCGATGGCGATGTGAACGGTGCTATTCAGGCTGTTCTAAATATGGGTTCAGATGCCCTCTTCGGCATTGGTGGAACACCGGAAGGCATCGTAACAGCATGTGCTGCGCGTGCGATGGGCGCTGAAATGTTCGGTCGCATGGCGCCGCAGAAAGATTTTGAGATTGAGCTATGCAAGAAAGAGGGAATCGATACCAACCGTATCCTGACCCGTGACGAATTGGTCACCAGTGATGACGTGATGTTCATTGCAACTGGCCTGACCAGTGGCGCCTATGTTCACCATGTTAAAACCGGCACCGATGAGGCTGGTCGCTACATGACCACTGACACTGTTGTTCTTTCAGGTTCTGTGGGCAACATTCGCCGGGTTCA
>JBNKZS010000068.1:0-4051 GCA_050301755.1 Mariprofundaceae bacterium | reverse complement strand
CTTTCGGCCGAAAGCGGCCATACAGGGTTAAAGCGTTATTCGACCGTGACAGACTTGGCGAGATTTCGCGGCTGATCGACATCGGTGCCCTTTAGCAGGGCAACGTAGTAAGCCAGTAGCTGCAAAGGAATGCTGTAGACAATCGGAGCGGTGCCGGGGTAGATGTCTGATAGTGTCAGGTTCCGATAGTGGTCCAGGCCGATATGCACTTTATGGTCACTGAAGAGGAACAGTTCGCCGCCACGGGCCCGGACCTCCTGCAGGTTGGAGAGAACTTTTTCGAGCAGAGGATCATCCGGAAGTGCGCAGACAACGGGGATGGTCTCATCCACTAGTGCCAATGGGCCATGCTTGAGTTCGCCGGCCGGATAGGCCTCGGCATGGATATAGCTGATCTCTTTCAGCTTCAGCGCCCCCTCCATCGCTACAGGATAAAACGGGCCACGCCCCAGAAACAGCGCGTTCTGTTTGTCGGCAAAGCCTTCAGCCATCTCCCTAATCGAGTCAGCCAGTTGCAACACCACCTCAACCTGTCTTGGCAGAGCGTGCAGTTCGTTGACCATCACCCCTTCCTGTTCACGGGTCAACCCCATGCGCCGAGCCAGTGCAACCGTAAGCAGGCGTAATGCAACCAGCTGAGTGGTAAACGCCTTGGTCGAAGCTACTCCGATCTCGGTGCCGGCTCGAGTCATAAAACAGACATCGGACTCACGAACCAGCGAACTCTCGGGTACATTACAAACGGTAAGGCTGCCGATGTAGTCCTGCTCACGGCTCCCCTTCAGCGCAGCCAGTGTATCAGCCGTCTCACCCGACTGGGAGATGGTGATCAAAAGGGAGCCTTCCGGCACAACCACCTTTCGATAACGATATTCACTGGCCACCTCGACACTGCAGGGAATGCCGATCTCCTCCAGCCAGTAACGGGCAACAAGGCCTGCATGATAACTGGTACCGCAGGCAACGATCTGTACATGTTTCGTCTTATCAAGAAGCGCCTTGGTCTCATGACCAAAGCTGTCTTCAAGCAGGCGACCCCGGTGAATGCGCCCCTCAAGCGTCTCTGAAATCACACCTGATTGTTCAAAGATCTCCTTGAGCATATAGTGTGCATACGGCCCTTTGTCGATACTGGCACTTGATTGCGCAGACTCTTTGACTTCGCGAACAACCTCGTTTCCGCTTGAATCAAATACGGTGACGCCATCGCGACGCACTTCGGCAATATCCCCCTCTTCCAGAAAGATGAATTTCCGTGTCACCTGTAACAGAGCAGCCACATCGGAAGCAATGAAGTTCTCACCTTCACCCAGTCCGATCACCAGCGGACTGCCTTCACGCGTCACGACGATGCGATCTGCATCCTCCGGACTTGCAGCTGCCAGCGCATAGGCTCCATCTAACTCCTTGGCAGTATCAATCACCGCATCAAACAGCGACTTGCCGGATTCAAGTTTGTTGGCCATCAGGTGGGCAATCACCTCGGTATCGGTTTCAGAGGTGAATTCATATCCCAAGGCCAACAAATGCTCACGCAGTTCGGCATGATTCTCAATGATACCGTTGTGCACTATGGCCACACGAACACCGCTCATGTGCGGATGGGCATTCCGTTCCGCCGGAACGCCATGTGTCGCCCAACGAGTATGGGCGATACCGAGATTGCCTGTCACATCAGATTTCTCTACAAGTGCTTTAAGTGCAGCCACCTTACCGAGTGACCTAAACCGTTTCAGCTCTCCCGAGGCATCACGAACTGCCACGCCGGCCGAGTCGTAGCCTCGATACTCCAGTCGCTGAAGGCCCTCCAGCAGTATAGGCAGGACATTTCTATCTGCGATCGCTCCGACAATGCCGCACATTAGATTTTCTTCTTGGGACGTTGCCAGTCGGCAACATGGCGCTGCTCAGGACGGGCAGAGAGCGTCAGGCCGCCCTCTTTCACCTTCTTGGTAATGATGCTACCTGCACCGATCGTCGCTTCACTTCCCACCATAACCGGAGCAATAAGTTTTGTATCGGATCCGATAAAGACGTCATCGCCGATGATCGTTCGATGTTTATTGGCTCCGTCATAGTTACAGGTAATCGTTCCAGCACCGATATTACAGCCACTGCCCATCTCCGAATCTCCGATATAGCTCAGATGGTTGACCTTGCTACCCCGGCCGATAACAGCATTTTTGATTTCAACAAAATTGCCAATATGTGTCTCTTCATCAAGTTGAGCACCCGGCCGCAAACGGGCAAACGGACCGATCTTCGCCCTGGAAGCAACACTGGCACTATGGATATGGCTGAAAGCAAACACATTGACCCTGTCATCCAGCCAGGCGTCCACCAGAACGGCATTGGGGCCGACACGACACTCATCTCCGATTCGGGTCGAGCCGATCAGGTAACAGCCGGCCTGAATAACGCTGTCGATGCCTATACTTACCCCCGCTTCAATGCGGACACTTTCGGGCTTCTCTATGGTTACACCATTCATTTGCCAATCATGGATAATACGCCTCTGCATCAATGATTCGACTTCTGAGAGCTGAACACGGTTGTTCACACCCAACATTTCATTCGCATCTTCCATGACTACCGTTTCAACCGACTTCCCATCTGCAAGTGCCAACGGAACAATATCTGGAAGATAGTACTCTCCCTGCGCATTGCGATTACCGATTTTGTGAAGTAGGTCGAACAGAACATCATGTTTCACGCAGTAGATGCCACTACTTACTTCGTGAAGCTGTCGCTCTGCTTCTGAGGCATCCTTCTCTTCAACAATGGCAGTGACCTTTCCGTCATGACCGCGAACTATACGTCCGTAACCAAACGGATTTTCAGACTCGGCAGTTAATACCGTAACCGCTGTATCATGTGCTCTATGCTGATCAATAAGGAGACTTAATGTTTCAGTGCGAAGCAGCGGTGTATCACCACAGACAATAAGTACATCTCGAACATCACGAATCACCGTTTCACACTGCTGGACAGCATGCCCTGTTCCCAGCTGCTTATCCTGGATGACCCACTCGAGATTCTGCGGCTGCCCGACATGTTCCTGCACTTGAGCGGATTCATGGCCTGTTACCAGTGCGATACCTTTTGGACGAAGCGCCTCAACTGTCAGCAGCAGATAATCGATCATAGCCCGGCCAAGAACAGGATGCAGGACCTTCGGTTTCGACGAGCGCATACGTTTACCCTGACCTGCTGCCAGCACACAAACCTGAAGATCGGGATAGTGAAATTCCTGAGTCATTGCTCCTCCGCCAGTAATGGATCCAACCTATATACGCAAAAGGGTCGCACAACGTGCGACCCTTGCAAAGAGTAAAGAGCAGTTAAAAAATTAATGCTTCTTCTTTTTACGCAACCAGGCCAGACGTGCTGTCATCATGGAGAGTTCCGCTTCGGCTACCGCGTAGTCGATATCGTCTTTCTTACCTTCAAGCACTTCCTGAGCCTTGCGCTCTGCCGCCTGAGCAGCTGCTTCATCAATGTCAGTTGCACGCTCAGCGGAGTCGGCCAGCACAGTGATCATATCAGGCTGAACTTCCATGAAGCCACCCGATACAAACACCTCATCAACCTCTTCCTCACCGACGGTGATTCTCAGTTCGCCAGCAGTCAGTGCGCAAAGCAAAGGTGAATGCTTAGGCAGGATGCCCAACTCACCAGCCACGCCCGGTGCGACAAGCATCTGAGCCTCACCGCGGTAAACTTCACGTTCCGCAGTAGCAACCAGTACTTTAACTGTAGAAGCCATTAGCCTTTAGCCGCCATTTTTTCTGCCTTGGCTACAGCTTCTTCGATGCCGCCGACCATATAGAAAGCCTGCTCTGGCAGATGGTCGTATTCACCGGCAAGAATGCCCTTGAAGCCCTTAATGGTTTCATCTTTCTTAGCATAAACACCAGGTGAGCCGGTGAATACTTCCGCTACGTGGAACGGCTGAGATAGGAAGCGCTGAATCTTACGAGCACGTGATACGGTCAGCTTGTCTTCATCAGAAAGCTCATCCATACCCAGGATCGCAATGATGTCCTGAAGC
>JBNKZS010000067.1:0-4137 GCA_050301755.1 Mariprofundaceae bacterium | reverse complement strand
GCGCGAAGGAATTCATGGGCGGGTGCGTCTTTATCCTTGGCTACTTCTTTTGCAGCGAACTTATCTTTTTCACTTGGGGACTTGTCATCTGGCGGTCTGTTCTCTACTCGGTCTCTTAATTCTTCGATTTCATGAGTGGCGGCTTTAGCTTGCTCATGCCTTTCCATAATGAGGTTTAAAGTCTCATTCGCGCTCGTCTTCAGATGAGAAATCTCTTCATATGCTTTTGCGTTGTCTTCTCTTTGTCTCCGTCCAAAAAAGTAAGGAAATGCAATGCCAAATATTGCAATAATTATTCCAATTATCGTGAATGCTATGCTTGTGAAAGCGAACCACCAATCGAGATTTTTTTGGCTTGATTCTAGCCATCTATTGTTTTCAGCAATGTGAACTTTTAAAGAACTAATTTCTGAATTTTGAACAGCGAGATCCTTTTTAAGATTGTGATATGAATGCGGCTGAGCATTAGCAGAAGTGTTTATCCCAATAAATTGAATGGCTAAGCATCCAAAAACCATGAGAATCCAAATTAAGCGATAATGATTCATTTAGCCCCTCCAAACATTGGGCAAAGTAGCATTTTATAGATTGTGTATCCAGATGTGGAAAGATACTTGTAAATCAACGTGGTACTCGATAGAGAATCAATGGGGTAAGACTCGATTGATTCGGGTCATCCATGACCCTCACCCTATGGGCGGGAAGACCGTCCACACTTGAGCAGGACAGCTCAAGTGCACGCAAAGCGCCAATGGTGGCATGCACGGACGCATGCCATGAAATAGGCTGTGACTCGGGCCTTCCGTGGCCCTCGCCCAAGGGCGGCTTTCAGCCGTCCAAACGGCTATCGTGCCTTTTTGTCCTGCCGATTTGTGATTCGATTAAAGGGGTCAGAGCCCTTTTACAAATAGATGAGGTCAGGCTCGATTGATTATCCCGAAGGCCTAAGACCTCTGGCGATACACCTTAAGTACATTCGGTAACTGCCGAATTTTGTCGGAGACTTTTTGCAGTTGCTCAAGGTCTTCAATTTCCAGCATGATCTGCATATCCGCCGTTTGCGTATCTCTGTTGGACTGGGTCTGAACACTGAGTACGTTGACTTTCAGGTCGGAAAGTATGCTTGTAATGTCCTTTAACAGGCCGGTGCGATCCACAGCCTGGATCGCAAGGGTGATCTCAAAGGTCTGGTTTTCATGATCCGACCACTCAACGGAAACCCGTCGCTTCTGCTTATCATCTTCAAGGTTGAGGATGTTGATGCAATCCTGCCGGTGAACCGCAACACCCTTGCCGCGTGTGATGAAGCCAACGATCTCATCTCCGGGAACGGGTTGGCAGCAGTTGGCCATATAGGTTAACAGGTTACCGACGCCGCAGACATTGATCGATTGATCGGTAGTACCCCTCTTTTTCGGCCTCGGTTTCTGAGGTAGTGGTTGAACCGCGTCATCGAAATAGATCTGGTTTAACCCGGAAGAGAGCTGGCGGGGGGTGATATCGCCACGTCCGACCTTGGCATGCCACTCCTTTTCGCTGTTCACTTTGAAATGAGCGATCGATTTTTGCGTCTCCGGGTTGGCAATGTGCATGCGTTTGAGTTCGCGATCGATCGCGGCTTTGCCATCGATCACATTCTGCTCGTAATCCTGTTGCCGGAACCAGGCCTTGATCTTTGCGCGGGCCCGGCTGCTGGCGATGTAGCCCAGGTTGGGGTTGAGCCAGTCGCGGCTGGGGCTCGCCTGATTCGCGGTCAGGATTTCGACCTGCACACCATTCTGCAATTGTGTGGTCAGCGGTACGATATGACCGTTCACCTTTGCGCCCCGGCACTTGTGACCGACTTCGGTGTGAATCGCGTAGGCAAAATCAACAGGGGTCGCACCCTGCGGCAGGTCGATGACCTTGCCATCCGGGCTTAACACGAAGACCCTGTCGGAGAAGAGCTCTGTTTTAAAACTGGCCAGGAACTCTTCATCACTGTTTTCAGGTGTTTCCAGCAGTTTCCTGATCGAATGAATGGTTCGTTCCAGCACCTCATCCTGTTTGGTGCGCTCTTTATAACGCCAGTGTGATGCCACACCGAACTCTGCAAACTCGTGCATGGCTTTGGTTCTGATCTGAATTTCGACCGCTTTGCCTTCCGGCCCGTAAATGGCCGTGTGCAGGCTTTGATAGCCATTGGCTTTGGGGTTGGCGATATAATCATCAAACTCGTTGGCGATATAGTGCCAGCGGCCATGGATCAGCCCCAGTGCGGTATAACACTCTGCGATGGTCTCCACCGTGATCCTGAAGGCCAGCACATCAAACAGCTCTGAAAACTGTTTGTCCTTATGCGTCATCTTTGACCAGATACTGTAGATATGTTTCGGCCTGCCATAGATCCTGGCTTCGATATCGGAGCCTTTCAGCAGCGTATCGATCTCCGTGATCACCTGACGAATATAGGACTCGCGTCCTGCTCTTTTTTCCTCAAGCAATGTTGCGATGCGCTTATAGGTTTCAGGCTGCAGATAGCGGAATGAGAGATCTTCGAGTTCCCATTTCAGTTGTCCTATCCCCAAGCGGTTGGCAATGGGCGAAAAGATTTCAAGGGATTCGGATGCGATCACTTTTTGTGTCTCTGCATCGGCTTTTGCCAGTTCCCTGAGCCGCTGTAGCCGATAGGCCAGCTTGATGAGCACGACACGCACATCATCCACCATGGCCAATAGCATTCTTCTCAAGCGCTCGGACTGTTCATGGCCATCCGCTGTGCCGGCTCTGAATCCATGCAGCTTTTCAAGGCCCTGGACCATCTGAAGGACTTCATCGGAAAATTCACGGGCAATGATCTCGTGAAATTCAGCCCTGCGTAGCCGGCTGTCACTGAGCAGGCATACAATAATCGTTGTCTCATCGGCGCTTAACTGGCTGAGCAATATCGCGACATCCAGGCTGCTGGGCATTTCAGACTCAACATCCTGTGAGTTCCAGACATATTCGCAGGCCTTTTCCAGCAAGGCGGAACTTCGATGAAGATGCGCTGAATGGTTGACGAGCAGGTCGATATACTCAGGGATCGAGTATTGCGATGTGAGGTTATGCTGTTCTCTGCTCTTCGTCATGAAAGTCTATCGCTTTCCTTTCGCTCTGTTTGCACATCATATGCAGGTGAATTCAGGGTAAAGAGGGGAAGGCTAGCCATTTTATGCATAGGATGAGGGTACACCTCAGCTGGCCAGCGATAAAGGGGAAAGAGCCCTTTTGTATTCGGAACACCTCCTGATTTATAAGAGGACTTTCTTTCGTGATGGCGTTTGCGCGATGCCTGTTTTCCCTCTACTCTCAGATTGTGGCGGGGAAATGATTCAATTATCAATAATCAACCGAGTCTGTCCCTGTTGGATTACTTATTTCTATTCTTCAGGAGGATATTATGAGCGAAGAAACAGCTGGAGCGAGCAGGCAGTACTTTATCTGGATGTACGCAGAGAAGACCGGCCCGGGCAAGGCAAAGCCTATTTGCTTCAAGATTGAAGGCGATGATACGTGCTATAGCGCTTTGGGTGGTCAGACTGTCGATATTCCTTCCGAGGGAGTAGAGGAGGGCGTTGCGGATTGTGGAGAGGAGAGTCTGCTTAAGTGGCCAATATGCTGGGGATAGAATTTTGCCGGCAAATCCCGGGGACAGTATAGTTAATTCGAGTCCGATAAGGGGGGAAAGCCTTTAATGCTACTCTCGCACCCATTTGCCGTTGTCCGGATCCCACCGGAACCGGGGTTTCGGGTTATGGTTGTAGTGCTCGCAGGACTTGGTGCAAACATGGTTTCTGTGCCCATGGGGATAGGCGATGGGCTGTCGTTTTATTGACGGGCTTGTGCTCTTTTTCTGATCTGCAGCAATGGAGCGGGGTCTCTCCATGCGTGCCACAATCGCTTCCAGTTGAGCCCATGTAACAAGCTTATCTCCCCCAAACTCCACTCCTCCTTCATACCCCTTCATGATGCCCCTGCCTGCAGCAATCCGGATGGGGTAGCTTGCCCAGTGTTCCTCGCCCACGTCAGGAAACGGGTTTGGAGGGAAGGCCGTGTGTGGTACCGGTTCATAGCGGTCGTATAGCTTCTTCAGCACGACGCTCATCTGGTAGCGGT
>JBNKZS010000066.1:0-4593 GCA_050301755.1 Mariprofundaceae bacterium | reverse complement strand
CCAGGCGGTCGGCATTCATGGCCAGACACATCGAGCAGCCCGGCTCACGCCATTCAAAGCCGGCTTCAATAAAGATTTTGTCCAGTCCTTCGGCCTCGGCCTGCGCCTTGACCAGACCCGAGCCCGGAACGATCAATGCATACCTCACCGAATCGGCCTTCCTGTAGCCAGTCGCGACCTTGGCGGCAGCACGGAAATCCTCGATACGGCCATTGGTGCAGGAGCCGATAAAGACAACATCGACATTGATATCCTCGATCGCCACTCCGGCTTCAAGACCCATATACTCAAGCGCACGAGCCCATCCCTGCTGCTGGGTTGCATCCTTGGCATCAGCAGGCAATGGCACAGATGCCGTCACCGGCAACACCATTTCAGGGCTGGTTCCCCAGCTCACCTGCGGCACGATGTCGGCAGCATCCAGGTCAAACTCGGCGTCAAACTTCGCCCCGTCATCGGAGTAGAGTTCGCGCCACATCGCCTCGGCCTTGACCCATGTTTCACCCGTCGGAGCAAAAGGACGTCCCTTCACATAGTCGATAGTGGCATCATCCACTGCGATCATGCCGCAACGGGCACCCGCTTCGATAGCCATGTTGCAGACACTCATACGCCCTTCCATGGAAAGCGAACGAATCGCTGAACCGGCAAACTCGATGGCATAGCCCGTACCACCTGCCGTACCAATTTTTCCGATAATGTAGAGCACGATGTCCTTACCGGTAATACCTTCAGGAAGATCGCCGTTCACATTGATTCGCATCACCTTCGGCTTCTTCTGGATCAGACACTGCGTTGCCAACACATGCTCAACTTCGGATGTTCCGATTCCCATGGCAATGGCGCCGAATGCACCGTGTGTTGCCGTATGCGAATCGCCACAGACCACGGTCATGCCTGGAAGTGTCAACCCCTGCTCGGGACCTACCACATGCACCACACCCTGTCGCACGTCGTCCATGCCGAACTCCATGATGCCGAACTCTCTGCAGTTGCTATCAAGGGCCTCCACCTGCGTACGGGAGACCGGATCTTCGATTCCCCTGGCACGATCCAGCGTCGGCACATTATGGTCCGGTGTTGCCACGGCAGCACTTACCTTCCAAGGTTTTCGGCCCGCAAGACGAAGACCCTCAAAGGCCTGCGGACTGGTCACTTCATGCACCAAATGGCGGTCGATGTAGAGCAGTACGGAACCATCATCATTGGCTTTCGCTATATGCTGATCCCAAACCTTATCAAAAAGCGTCTTTGCCACGGTATCACCTCACTTAAAATAAACTCATCCAAAAATATTCGGACGACAATCATATTCATTGTTGAAAGGGATGAAAAATGAAATAATCTCTGCCAATGGATGAATTTTTCTCATGGTTGTTTTTATGAACAGGCCACTTCCGTCACTCAATGCATTGCGTGCCTTCGTGGTTGCAGGCCGCCTCGGCAGCTTCAAGGCTGCCGCCGACGAACTCTTCGTCACGGCATCCGCCCTGAGCCATCAAATCAGAAACCTGGAAGAACAGCTTGGTGAGTTGCTTTTTGTACGCAGTAAAAACGGACTGGCTCTGACTGAAGCCGGAAAACTCATCCATGCCGAGCTTGCCGATGCGTTCGAGAAGATTGGATCCACAATGGCCAGACTGGAGAAACAGAAGGACGAGGAGGTGTTGAACATCAGCATGCTCTCCACCTTCGCCATGCGCTGGTTTATTCCGAGACTGGCCGACTTCCAGAAGCTTCACCCCAAAATCGAGGTACGCATCTCAACTTCCGTAGCGCTAGTCGACTTTGACCGGGAGGACATGGACTGCGCCATCCGCTCAGGAAGCGGAAAGTGGCTGGGACTGCATGCCGACTATCTCTTTGCCGAGTCATTCACGCCGGTATGCAACCCTGAGACTGCCAAGCTGTTGAAGAACCCTCGCGACCTAGCTTCTCAAACGCTTCTGCACGCCCGCCTGCGTCCTGACGATTGGGCAGTCTGGCTAGGCGCTGCCGGAGTTGGCGGCCTTGTTCCAGAGCACGAGAACACCTTCCAGACACGCAACTTCGCTATTCAGGCGGCCGTAGATGGCATCGGCGTGGCGATTGTCGATCCGTCACTGGTTTCTGGAGAGCTAAAACAGGGAAAACTGGTCATGCCTTTTTCGCAGACACTGGCCAACGAAAGCGCCTACTACTTTGTATATCCTGAGAGAAGCACTTTGCTTCCACGCCTTGAGGCGTTCAGAAACTGGCTTCTGCAACAGATCAACCCCCATAAGATCACACTATAAAAACAAAAAAAAGGCGGCACGTAGAAGCGTACCGCCTTTGTATCATCCGAGCAGGATGATCTAGAAATTTACCCGATAGTGCGGGTCAAGCCAGCAGGTCGGGAGAGATTCGCCGGAAGGGAAGGTCAGCGCGCTCTTCTTATGGCTCACAGGATCCCCCCTCTCTTCACCAGCATGGTGAACAACCTTCAAACTCTCCTGATTCGGATCCGTCAATTGCGTCACATCCATCACCTCAACGAGGTCTCCACTATTCGTATCCCGAAGAAACATACATTCGCCTCCTTCGAGCGGCACCAAATCAACCACTCACTACTAGTTAAGCAGACGAACGGGAATATGTCCAAGAGACTCCCTTATGAACGCGGTGCCAGCAGTACGATATCAATACGACGGTTTTTTTCACGACCCTTCGCAGTCTCATTGTTGGCAATCGGCTTCTCTTCACCGAAACCAACAGCCTCAATGACACGTCGACCCTCCAGTTTCTCGGAAAGATAAGTGTTCACTGCACCGGCACGACGCTCTGACAGCTTCTGATTATAGACATTCGCACCGATTGAGTCGGTATGGCCTTCAACACGAACCGCTCGATCGGAGAACATAACCATCGACTGGGCGGCGTTATCGAGCATCTCATATGTGTTTGGCGGAATCACAGCACTGCCGCTACGGAAGTTAAGATTCTTCATACGCAGAATCACATCTGAATCGGGCGTGAGAAGAATCTCCACATCGTCAGCATTAAAAAGTTTGGTAAGGCGCTTGATTTTTGCCTCTGCATCACGCTTGATCTGAAGCTTGCGACGCATCTCTTCCATACTGGCAAGGTCGCCCTCATAGGTTCCAAGCTTGGCATTCAGTTGCTCAATAGTCTTGTCCGAATCAGCAAGCTGCTGTTGATAACCCTTCTCCATCTCCTCGATGGCCTGGCGCAACATCATCGCCTGCTCTTCGGCATCCTTGGCATTCACCAGGTCAATACCCAGATGCTTACCCAACAGACGCAAACGCGCCTCTTCGGCATCCACCAGCCTCTCAATCTCGGAAGGGTTCTTACTGATACGGTCGCCCAAAGCTGCAATCTTCATCGCACGCTCAGCCTTGTATTCGCCGACCTTAGAAGCCGAATACATCTGAACCTGAGCATCAGGATCCTCTTTAATCAATTGCTCAACTTTTTTATGAGCCTCAAGCGCTTCATTTAAAGCGTTGGGAGAGTGCCTTCTTGCATGCACCTTTCGAGCCGCTGCCACACCTTTGGAAATTGGTCGTGCAAACTGCTCGCGCGCGGCAACCACCTGCGCGGCATGAATGGTATCCTTGGCTGGCTTCGCCTCATTTTCAGCCTTGCGTATATCACCATCTTCAACAGCGGCAATCACCCGATTGAAATCTCTCTCAGCCCGTTCGACCAGATCGGCCCGAAGGTGCTGCGGATCCGCCATCTGCATACGGTCACGGGACTCAAGCAGGCCTGAGAAGTAGCTATTCATCTTCTGGGTTGCTTCCATCGCCATGCCGATATGGTCTGCACTATTCGTCAGCTCCCGATCAGCATCGCCCGCATTTCCGGATGCCAGATAAGCTCTGGCATTTTCAAGTGAACGCTTCGCATCCTGATAATGCCTGGGAGAAAACTCCAAAGCACGGAGTTGCTCGGCTTCAGCCATACGGCTCTCCACCTCTTCCAAGGTTACAGCCTGTGCAGCCACTGCACCCGCCATCAACATCGGAACAACCATCAAACAACGAATCGCCTTGGTTACATGATTCAACATATCAGCCTCTCTCATTCGAAATCGTGCCATTCTGCGTTGAGCAGTATGGGCTACTGTGACTCCTGTCACTAAGGTTTCGCCACGCTAGCAAAACTTTTTTCATCTGATTTTCAATCCCTGAATGGTATCGAATCTACTTCTCAATCGATTGAAGAATCGATTCGCACGCCTTCTTGGCATCGTCAAAGAGCATCATGGTCCTGTCCATATAGAAAAGATCATTATCCAGCCCCGCATAGCCTACCGCAAGCGAGCGCTTCACCACAATCACATGCTCGGCCTTGCTCACGTCCAGAATCGGCATGCCATAGATCGGGCTCGCCGGATCGGTTTTGGCCGATGGATTGGTCACATCGTTGGCACCGATCACCAAAGCAACGTCGGCCTCACCGAACTCCCGGTTGATCTCATCCATCTCGTAAACGATATCATACGGAACATCGGCCTCGGCCAGCAGTACATTCATATGCCCCGGCATACGACCCGCAACCGGATGAATACCAAAGATTACATGTACCCCTTTTCTCATCAGGATA
>JBNKZS010000065.1:0-4754 GCA_050301755.1 Mariprofundaceae bacterium | reverse complement strand
GCCCCGGCATACGACCGGCAACAGGATGAATAGCAAATTTCACATCCACACCTTCGGAGATCAAAACATCCACCACCTCTTTCAGGGCGTGCTGTGCACGGGCTACGGCCAGACCGTAACCAGGCACGATGATAACGCGCTCGGCATTCTGCAACAGGAACGCCGCATCCTCTGATGCCCCGGCATGCACAGGACGATCACCGATGGTTGCCGAAGCCCCTGCCGCACCGCTGTCACCGCCAAAGCCGCCGAGCAGCACGTTGAACAATGATCGGTTCATCGCCTTACACATAATGTAGGAGAGAATGGCACCGGATGAACCCACGAGGGCACCGGCAATGATCAGCATGTTGTTGCCTAGAGTGAAACCGATACCGGCCGCCGCCCAGCCCGAATAGGAGTTCAGCATCGAAACGATTACCGGCATATCAGCGCCACCGATTGGAATAATCAGCAGCACGCCAAGCACCAGCGCGATAGAGAGCATCAGCAGGAAGGCAGGCCAGCTCTGGTCCATACAGAAGACAATACCGGAGCCGATCATCACCAGACCCAACAGAAGATTAACAAAGTGCTGGCCGGAAAAGATTACCGGACGCCCGGATACCAGCCCCTGCAACTTGGCAAATGCCACAACCGAGGCGGTGAAGGTAATTGCACCGATAAACGCACCGAGAAAAAGTTCAATGCGACTGGCCAGGTGCAGACCGCCATCAGCGGCAGCAATGCCGTAGGCTGCCGGATTGTAGAAAGCGGAAACCGCGATCAACACCGCTGCAAGACCGACCAGCGAATGCATGAAAGCAACCAGCTGCGGCATATGTGTCATCGGAATCTTTCGGGCTACCGATCCGCCCAACAGTGCGCCGGCTCCGAGAGCGGCAAAGATCCATACATAGTTCTGCACACTGGAAAACTGAAGCGTCACTACAATAGCGATGAACATACCGATCATACCGAAGAGGTTGCCGCGACGGGATGAGACCGGAGATGAAAGCCCCTTCAGGGCCAGAATAATCAGAACAGCCGCGATCAGATAGGCCAGGGCCACCATGTTTTCACTCATGACTTAACCCCTTACTTCCGCTTCTTGAACATGGCCAGCATACGATGCGTCACCATAAAGCCGCCAAAAATATTCACCGAAGCCAGCCCTACCGCCACCAATCCCAGTATGGTGGCCAGATTCATCTCGACCGGTCCCGCCGCCAGAATTGCTCCGACAATAACAATGCTTGAGATCGCATTGGTCACGCTCATCAGCGGTGTATGCAGCGCCGGCGTCACATTCCAGACCACGTGATAGCCGACAAAGATAGCCAGTACGAAAACGGTAAAAGAGAGAATGAATGGATCAGCAGTATCCTGCGCTGCCTGAGCCGTTGCCTGAAGCGTAGCCTGTGCCCCTTCAATCATGCCCTGACTCATGCCTCACCTCCAAAAAACTGCGCCTTCAAAATTTCGCCATTACGACAAAGCAGCGAAGACTCCACCACCTCATCTTCCATATTCAGATTCAGAGCACCGCTCTCGGCATCCAGCATCGGACTGATAAAGTTGAACATGTTGCGTGCATAGAGGCTGCTTGCATCGGCTGCAATCAGGGCTGGAATATTGCTGATCCCGATCAGCGTCACGCCATATTTCCCGGTGACCGCATCAAGCTCTGTCAGCGGGCAGTTGCCGCCCATCTCCGCAGCCATATCTACAATCACTGAACCCGGCTTCATCGCCTTAACCGTCTCTTCGGTGACCAGCACCGGCGCCGGCCTTCCCGGAATGAGTGCCGTGGTAATAATAATATCGGCTGCAGCGGCATGCTTATGAATCAGCTCTGCCTGCTTTTGCTTGTACTCCTCCGACATCTCCTTGGCATAACCGCCGGCATCTTCGGCATCTTCCTCGACAGGAACCTCGACAAACTTGGCTCCCAGGCTCTCCACCTGCTCCTTGGTGGCGGCGCGCACATCGAACGCCTCTACCACCGCCCCCAGGCGACGTGCCGTGGCAATCGCCTGCAGCCCCGCTACGCCGGCACCCATGACCAGCACCCGGGCTGCCTGTACGGTTCCGGCAGCCGTCATCATCATCGGCATGAAGCGCTTGTAGTGTTCGGTAGCCAGCAACACCGCCTTGTATCCGGCAATATTGGCCTGCGATGAGAGCACATCCATGCTCTGGGCACGGGAAATACGGGGGATCATCTCCATGGAGAAGCAGCCGAGCCCGGCATCGTTGTAGTCGTTCAGCAGAGGATTGGTAAACGGCGCGAACACACCAGCTACAATAGCACCCTTCTTGATGTCACCGATCTCATCCATGGAAGGGGCACGGACCTTCAACACCAGGTCAGCCGAACCGCACGTGTCGGCAAAAGAGTCGGTCAGCCTGGCTTCAGCCTCGGCATAAGCTTCATCAGGGATGCTGGATGCGAGACCTGCGCCACGCTGTACAAAGACATCACAACCGGCTGCAACATACTTCTTAACTGTCTCAGGCGTGGCTGCAACCCTGTTTTCATTGGCAAAGGTTTCAGCTGGAACTGCGATACGCATTTCATCCCCCTTGATGATTACAGCCTAGTGATTGGATTATGACCGCGACTGAAAAGTGTTGCGCATTTTAGGCCGCATGGCGGCTTTTACAAGTTAAGTTCCGTTTTTAAAACCACACCGTTTTCAGGGATTGGAAAATCCATGTCGACCAATTCGGAAGCCGGCACATAGACATGCGGATACCGGAAGAGATCGTCATCGAGCAGATCACCATCATAGAGAAGCAGATCCAGATCGAGGGTTCTCGGCTTCCACGAACCCTCGGATCGGTCGCGCCCATGGCTGTCTTCAAGTTTCTTGAACCACCCCACCAGCTCTTCCCGGGCCGGAACCCCCTCAATCAGACAACAGGCGTTGAGGAAATCATCCCCCTCCATACCGACAGCCCTGGAACGATAGACAGCGGAGAACCCGCAAGAGGGGAAGCGGGCTCGGATCTCTGCGGCCGCATCGGCCAGATGACGTTCAGGATCGATATTCGACCCCATACCGATAAGTGCGGTCGCCACTACTGCCGACTTCCGCGTTCGATAATAACCGCCACATTCTCCGAACCGCGAACAGCTCCGGGCTTTGACATCTTCAACCGTAACCACGGCACATTGAACTCATTCAGAACAATCTTCGCGCACTCTTCGGCCAGCGCCTCGATCAGGCCGTAACTGGAAGCCTCGACAAAGGCGATCAGTCTTTTTGACACGGATTTGTAATCAAGCGTGTCGCCAATATCGTCGGTTTTCGCGGCTTTCGAGATATCCCACGCCATCTTCAAATCAAGACGAACCGTTTGCCGGATCTCCCTTTCCCAATCGTAAATACCAATGACAGTACGCACTTCCAACCCTTCAATCACCACATAATCACACTGATTCATTCCGACTCCTTACACGCACATATAAACCCGCAAAACGTTACAAAGCTTGACACAAAGAGATAACCACACACAATTCGCGCCTTTTTGAAGAGGGACTCTGGGAGGTTTCATGACTTCAGACGTAATCAAAGTGACCGAAGATATCGTATCCTGCTCCGACAACGGACAGCATCCACTGGTCTACATCAAACTCAGCCAGGGCAAGGGCAGCTGCCAATACTGCGGCCAGATCTTTGAAAAGGTCGAGGACAAACCCAAGGCCGCCTGAGCCACCACTTAAACCATTACTTTCTGAACAGACAACCCCGCATCAGCTACGCTGACGCACCACTTCAAACAACGACACGCCCGTCGCTACTGAAACATTCAGAGATTCTACATTTCCAGGCATCGGAATTTTAAGCAGCTGGTCGCACTTCTCACGCACCAGCCTGCGCATCCCTTTGCCCTCGGCACCCATCACCAGTGCCGTCGAACCCTTCAGATCAATATCGTAGATACTTGATTCAGCTTCGCCCGCCAATCCGCAGACCCAGAAACCCGCCTCCTGCAACTGCTCGATAGCACGTGCCAGATTGGTCACTGTCAGCACCGGCAATCTTGCCAGCGCCCCGCAGGCACTCTTGGCGACAATCGGCGAGTTGAGATCAGCGGCATTATCTTTCGGAATCACCACACCGGCACACCCGGCTGCTTCGGCCGTACGCACACAGGCACCGAGGTTGTGCGGGTCGGTCACCTGATCGAGCACCAGCACCAACGGTGACACCCCCATATCCAGCCCCTTCAGCCAGGCATCGAACGACTGTTTCTGCACCGTCGATGAGGAGGCGATGCGAGCCACGACACCCTGATGCGGCACACCCTCGGCATGACGCTCCAGCGCCTGTTTCGGCACGAAGGAGACGCGGATTCCCACCTTCTTGGCCAGATGAATCAACTCGTTAAGACGCGGGTGCTTCTTCCCCTTCTCAATCATCAGTTCATCAATGGCTTCCCCTGCATCAAGGGCATGTTTTACGGCATGGATACCGGCAATCATCTGTGTCATGCAGCGACTCTATCAATAATGAAGATGGCGACCATCAGATTCTGATTTCAGGGAATTCTGAATGACCGCTTTCGGCCAAAAGCGGACATTCGTAAAGTTAATCATCTAAGATACAAGAAATACAAGGCTTCCATCAGTTATCTGGATAAATTTGCACTTGTTTCTGGCTAGTGTTCTTTATTGGGCCTGGTGGATAGCGAGTTCCATCATATGGCCAAAGAACGTGCACAAATAATTTTTCTCCGCTGACTACAAAGTGGACATTAAGGTTTTC
>JBNKZS010000064.1:0-5214 GCA_050301755.1 Mariprofundaceae bacterium | reverse complement strand
AAAAGACTGCGCAACTCAATCATATCATTCATCCGCTGATCTGGCAGGAAGAGGAGCACTGGAAGAGCCGGCAGCACACTGCTCCTTACCTGTTGATCGAGGCCTCGGTTCTGATTGAATCGAAGGGATATGATCGCATGGATCACCTGATCGTAGTGATGGCGGACTCGGCGATAAGAAGAGACCGGGTTCTGCAGCGCAGAGGCATGAATGAATCCCTGTTTGAATCGATCATTGCCCGGCAGTGCGATGATGCCGACCGTTTGCGCCTGGCAGATGATATTCTTGATAACAACAGCGATATTGAGTCATTGCGGACCGATGTCGAGTCACTGCACTCGCGACTGATAAAACGATTCGGCAGTTGACACCCAACAGCAGGGTCGGTAGCAATGCAGTTGCTGACAGTTCTGTCAGCTGTTCCATTGGTCAATAAGATATTTCTTTTCTGATCTCAGAATAATTCCGTGTTGCCGTTACCTTCCTGTCGCAACCCTTAAAATCATCTGGAGTACGCATGTCTGCTACTGAAACTGTTACTGAAGAACCTGCAAATAAAGAGGTCCCCGCTTCTGCCGAGGCTGTTGAAGAGAAGTTACAGGAGAAACCTGTACGTCGTCCGAGAGCCAGAAAACGTAAGGTTGCAGAAGAGGTGGAAGCTGCTGCACCTGAGGCAGAGGCTGCTGCACCTGAGGCAGAGAAAACGACAGATGTTGCTGCGAATGCAGAGGGTGGAAATGAGGTCGCTTCCGAAGGTGAAGAGAGCCGTTTCAACAAGCGTGGCAAAGGTCGTAACAAACGTAACAATGATCGTGAACGTAACGGTGGTGAACGTAATAGTGAATCTCGCGGACGAAAGCGTAAGTTTGAACAGGAAGAGGATGAGAACGAATCCGATGAGTTCGCCGGCATAACTTTGCACCTGCGCGACGTTTCGGACATGACTCCGACTCAGCTTCTGGAAAAGGCCGACTCTCTGGGTATTGATAATGCTGCCGGAATGCGTAAGCAGGAGCAGGTCTCTGCAATTCTACGCGCTCACGCACTACGCGGTGGCACCATTCACTCTGAAGGCGTGCTTGAAATTCTTCCAGATGGTTTCGGCTTTCTGCGCTCACCGGATGCCAACTATCTGGCAGGCCCTGACGATGTGTACGTCTCCAGCCATCAGATCCGAAAATTTTTCCTGCGTAAGGGTGATACCGTTACCGGTGAGATTCGTCCTCCACGGCGTGGAGAACGCTACTTTGCACTGAGAACCGTTGATTCCACCAATGGCGAAGCCCCCGAAAAGGCTCGTACCAAGGTACTGTTTGATAACCTGACACCGCTTTATCCGGATGCCCGTCTGCACATGGAGATCGAGGATCCGACCCGCAAGGATATGACCGGTCGTATTATCGACCTGGTCTCTCCGATCGGTAAGGGCCAGCGCGGCCTCTTGGTGGCGCCACCACGTACCGGTAAGACCATGATGATGCAGTCGATTGCCCACTCAATTGAGGCCAACCATCCCGAGGCGGTACTGATTGTACTGCTCATTGATGAGCGTCCGGAAGAGGTGACCGACATGAAGCGCTCTGTACGCGGCGAAGTGGTCTCTTCCACCTTTGACGAACCGGCACAACGCCACGTGCAGGTGGCCGAGATGGTGATCGAGAAGGCCAAGCGTCTGGTTGAGCACGGTAAGGATGTCATCATCCTTCTTGACTCCATCACACGTCTGGCACGTGCCTATAACACAGTCGTTCCATCTTCCGGCAAGATTCTTTCCGGTGGTGTCGACTCCAATGCCCTGCACCGTCCGAAACGTTTCTTCGGTGCTGCCCGTAATATCGAGGATGGCGGCTCTCTGACCATCATTGCGACCGCACTGGTGGATACAGGTTCGAAGATGGATGAGGTGATCTTTGAAGAGTTCAAGGGAACCGGTAATATGGAGATCAAGCTTGAACGCAAGCTGGTCGATAAGCGCGTATTCCCGGCGATCGACATCGCTCCTTCCGGCACTCGTAAGGAAGAGTTGCTGACGCCTGCCGATGATCTGCAGAAGGTCTGGGTACTGCGCAAGATTCTCTCACCGATGAACTCGGTGGATGCGATGGAGTTCTTGATCGACAAGTTGAGCTCGACCAAGAACAACGCTGAATTCTTCGATAAGATGAACCAGTAGTTGATACATACGCGCAGGAGCATCCTGCCCTGCGCTTGAATCACTACGCAATTGCGCGGAATTGCTCCGTTTACTAAAGCCGTACAAGGTGAATTGCGCTAGCGCAAGAGAGGGTGCCCTGGGGCACATCCATGTGCGGAAGGTGGATTAGAAGTGATCGGGTAGAGAATGGAATGAAGGCAGGTGGTAATCCCATCTGCCTTCATTCGTTTGAGGGTCATGCTGATGGGTGATCCAGACGGTTTTGCAGCCGAGTGCTGCGGCAACGGCCAGGTTGTCGGCCATATCGTCGACGACAATCGTCCGTTCCGGCGTTGATCCCTCCGTCTCGATCAGCATGGCCAGCGTCTCGCGGCACGGCTTGGGAATGTAATCGTTGAATCGGATGTCGTAGATACGCTCGAAATGGTGCAGCACACCCAGTGCCTCAAGGATGCGCTCGGCGTGTTCGCGAATACCGTTGGTGTGGATCACCTTGCGTCCGGGAAGTCTGGAGAGGGCTGCATCAAGCGCCGCATCTTTTTGCAGCAGTTCGTGTGCATTGATGTTGTGTACATCGCGAAGGAAACCTTCCGGTTCCATGCCATGGTGCAGCATCATGCCTCTGAGAGTGGTGCCGTACTCTTTCCAGTATTTCACGCGCAGTTCATCGGCGGTTTTGCTGTCCACGCCGAGCTCATGGGCAACATAGGCGGTCATGCGCTTATCCATGCGGGCGAACACCCCCGACTCAGCGGCATAGAGGGTATTATCGAGGTCGATGACGGCTAAATCAAATGGCATAGGCAATTGTAACGTTGAGAGAAAAAGGTGCTAGTTTATCGATATGGAGAAGACGCATCTGCTAATTCTGGGCTGCGGGTATGTTGGCGAAAGGCTGGCACGCGGCTGCGTGGCTGAAGGGATCAAGGTAACCGCCACCACACGCAGCGTAGCGCGAGCCGATGAGTTGAAGCGTATGGGGATCAACGGCGTGGTTAGTGATTCTCCAGCGTCTCTGTCCGATGGGCTGTTAAGCCAATGTGATGCCTTGCTTGATTCCATTCCGCTGACGCGGGATGAGTCCGGTATGCATGCCTCACAGCCGGAGTGGTTGCCCCTGATTGTGCCAAAGTTATCGAAGCTCAAGTGGGCGGGATATCTCTCCACGACCGGAGTCTATGGCGATGCCGGCGGTGCGTGGGTGGATGAGTCGTGGCCGTGTAACCCGGGCAGCCCCCGCGGCAGTGAACGGTTGAAGGCTGAGCGTGCGTGGCTGGATGTCGGCCTGCCGGCAGAGGTGTTCCGCATTGCCGGTATCTACGGGCCGGAGCGCAATATCATTTCGCGACTCAGGGCCGGAGGTTATCAGGCTGTGGCGTGGGAACCGCCGCACTACTCCAGTCGCATTCATGTCGATGATATCGTGGCGGCGCTGATGGCGGCGATGGACAAGCCGAAAGCAGGCCGCATTGTAAACTTGGCGGATGATGAGCCGTTGCCGCATACCGACTATGTGATCGAGGTGGCCAGGATGCTCGGTGCTCCTGTGCCTGAAGTTTTGACACCGGAAGAGGGCGAGAGAGTGTTGCCCGCGGCTATGCTCGATTTTTTTCGAGACAATAAAAAAGTATCCAACCGTCTACTCCATGTGGAGTTGTTAGAAAGTCTGATCTATCCTAACTTCAGGGTTGGCATTCAAGACCTGATCAGAGAAGAAGGAGAATAAGATGGGAAAATCACTAATGGACTTTGCAGCAGAGGCACGCGGGCATGTCGAAGAGGTTACCACGGCCCGGGCAGCTGAAATGATATCCGCATCTGCCGACATTCTGATTCTTGATGTGCGCGAGCCCGGCGAAGTGGCGGAGGGACATGTGCCGAATGCATTGAATGTTCCGCGTGGACTTCTGGAGGCGAAGGCCGATCTGGCCTATCCGCACCGCGAACCGAAACTTGCAGACCGTCATCAACCGATCATCGTCTACTGCGCCAGTGGTGTGCGCAGCCTGCTGGCGGCATCGACACTGCAACAGATGGGATTCACTGCCGTCAAATCGATGGCCGGCGGTTTTATGGCATGGAAAGAAGAGGGGCGGGATATCTCAGGGGAATCGTGGTGATTCGTCTGCTCATGTGGCGCTGAGTTGATGGAACTGAATGAATTCGAAAAGGAGGCCGAACGGGCTATGGCACTGCTTCCGGCGCAGTTTCGTGACGCCATGGAGAATGTGGTAATCTGTATCGAAGAGGAGGCTGATCCAGTCGTGTTGAGTGAGATGGATGCTAAATCGTCGAGTGAACTGCTCGGCCTTTATCAGGGTTGGCCATTGCCCGAGCGGGGCGCCAGTTATGCAGGTCACTTACCCGACACGATCCACCTGTATCGTAAGCCGATTCTCCGCTTCTGTGCGGAGAGTGGCGAATCGCCGGAGCACTGTCTTCGTCATGTATTGATTCATGAGATCGGGCACTATTTCGGCTTCAGTGATGAGGAGATGGAGGCAATCGAAAGGCGGCCGAAGGAGAAGAACCCGTGTCAGAGAGTGTAAGGCAAAAGATCAGGTCGCTAGAGTCACAACTTTCCCAGGTTGTGGCTGGAAAAGCGGAGGCGATTCGTCAGGTGATGATCGCCATGTTCTGCGGCGGGCATGTGCTGATCGAAGATCTTCCCGGCATGGGCA
Source organism: Mariprofundaceae bacterium (assembly GCA_050301755.1). Lineage (GTDB taxonomy): Bacteria > Pseudomonadota > Zetaproteobacteria > Mariprofundales > Mariprofundaceae > WSZY01. Next base: position 378 of record JBNKZS010000064.1, on the reverse strand, counting down.
AGACGACACTGGCCCAGGCACTGGCGGCAAGTCTGGATACCGACTTCGGCCGTATCCAGTTTACTGCTGATCTGCTGCCGGCAGACATCGTTGGTGTCGAGACATTCAATCCTGCCGAGCGAAAATTCGAATTCCATCCCGGACCTGTCTTTCATCACATCGTTCTGGCTGACGAGATCAACCGAGCCACGCCCAAGGCGCAGTCGGCCCTGCTGGAGGCGATGGCTGAAGGACAGGTAAGTATCGAGCGGGAGACGCGCAGATTGCCGGAGCCCTTCTTTGTTCTGGCCACACAGAATCCGCAGGAGCACCTGGGAACTTTCCCGTTGCCTGAATCTCAGCTGGATCGCTTTTTCATGCGTCTCTCTCTGGGGTATC
>JBNKZS010000063.1:0-5235 GCA_050301755.1 Mariprofundaceae bacterium | reverse complement strand
GGTGACAAAAGAGCAGCGCGGCGCAAAGCGGCAGCCTGCAGGCCATCGTCCCGGGGGCGGCACCTGCCCCGGAATCACCGGCAGCTTGGCGCCATGACCGCTCATCTCCGGCCTGCATCCCATCAGGGCACGGGTATAAGGGTGTGCCGGGTGGTCGAACACTTCGGTGACCGCACCGCTTTCGACAATCTGGCCGGCATACATGACCGCCACATCATCGGCCAGTTCGGCAACCAGACCGAAGTCATGGGTCACCAGAAGCATGCCGAGCCCCTTCTTCTGCTGCAGAGCTCGCAGCAGCTGGATGATGCGTTTCTGCACCGACACGTCGAGTGCAGTGGTCGGCTCATCAGCAATGATGTATTCGGGCTCTCCCGCCATTGCCATGGCGATCAGCACACGCTGCCGCATGCCGCCGGAAAGGGCATCGGGGTATTGATCGAGAAGTGACTCGGCATCCTGCATACCGACATCCAGAAGCAGCTGAATGGCCCGTTGCCTAGCAGCCTCGCTGTCGAGATCGAGATGGAGGTTGATCACTTCGATAATCTGGCTGCCGATGGAGAACACGGGGTTCAGAGCCGTCATCGGCTCCTGGAAAACCATGGCAATACGTCCGCCTCGCACTTTGCGAATCTCAGCCTGCGACATGGAGAAAATACTCCTGTCATCGAGAAGGATGTCACCGCTGCTGCGGTAGACGGCCTGATGTTCACCGAGCCTGAGAATAGCCTGAGCCGTAATTGACTTGCCGCAACCGGACTCACCGACGAGACCCAGTACGCGACCCGGCTGAAGTGCCAAAGAGACCTCTTCGACAGCGGTGAGATGTTCTCCCTGAATCGGAACAGTGAGTGATAGATTCTGCACTTGAAGCATGGCGGGAGTGTGACCGATGCAGCGCCAGCTTTCCAGCGCCGATGATGTGAGGACACTCAGAACTATCTGAAAAAGTCAGAGAAGCTGTGTAGCCCATGAATGGGCTACCAAAATCGAGCGCGTTAGCGCCTGATTTTGTGAGTAAAGGTAAAACCGCGTTTTCTCTTTACGCAGAGAAAAACTGCACGGATGCAGTTTTTCGGATGTTTCATCATTAATCGAGCATCTTTCGGATCATTGATCGGGCCAGCATCATATCATGCAGCTCTTCGTCACTGGGAAGCAGCCTGGCCAGCTTATCGAGGGTTTCCCGCATCGCCACATCATCATCCATTCTGTTTCCGGCAGTTTGACGCAGTGCCGATGAGGCCATGTGCGCGACATTTTTGATGTTTCGTTCATAGCGAATGGACTCAAGCGTTTCGCGCAGCAGCGCATGCTCCTCGATGACCCGCCTGATTGCATCGGTATACTCCCGATCCGCATCGGTCCGGTTTCGTGCTTCTAGGAATAGAACTGACTCTGCCAGGCGTCTTGCAATCATGTCTCCTCCTGGAGAAATAGGTCATTAAAACACTTGGACTATACAGACTCCGGGGCATCAATCTGGAATCCAGATCACAATTTGACCGGCCTGACTCTAATCAAGAATCAAATCCACCCGCGGTAACGTATCCCTCGCTCCCTCATCAATATTCGGGCGGCAGTTATACAGTCGGTCTGCGGCAATTCCCTGCCCCTGCATAGCCTTCATGATTACATCCGAACGCGATTCGGCCAACTTAAGCAGAGCCTCATCGCTCATGGGCTGGAGGTCTTCGGCCTTCCTAAACCGCGCCTGTCCACCATCTGGCTCTGGAACGGCGCCTTCCAGACGTGTTGCCACGCCGCAGATTTCCAGACGAAACGCCTTACTCTTCATCAGGGCAGCAATTTTCGTTGTGTAATCAGTCATCTCCGCACTTAACCTGGTCGAACGAGGAACAAATCCGATCGGTGTAAGCTTTGGCTTCGATGCATCCTGAGCGGCACCCACGGCATACTCGGCCGCCATCAGAATGGCTCCATACGGCTGCAACAGCAGCTTGGCATAGGTCATCGCACCGGCACTCATGGATGATAACAGGGCTTTGTTGATCACATCACTGACATTGACGTTCGGGTCGTCCAGACGCCCGCTGATCGGCACTTCCAGGGTGATGTCTCCACGATCGTCGCGCAGCATATCGAGCGCCATATCCACCGGCATGCCGAGGCTCTGCTCTGCCTTGCCCGGTTGCTTGGCCTTCTCCAGAGCAAGCCTGCGGATCACCAGTTTGTTCTTGGCATCGATCTTCTTGTCGGCAATCTTGATGGTGCTGTCCAGATCAAACTGACCGGTTTTTATCGACTGGCCGAAATCGCCCTCTACGAAACCGGTCAGTCCCGGCATGTCGAAATTCTTCAGCACCACCTTCAGATCGGAGGCGAGATTGTCCGGATTCAGTAACAGATCACCATTCACTGATAACGATCCGTTCTTGTCCAGATTAAGGAGAAGTTTGAGTTTACCCTTGTTGTTTCCGGCCGGATCGACTGGCGAGAAGCTGAACTGGTCAACCTCCATCTTTGTATCAAACGGTGGAAAAAGCGACTCATCCCGGTAGGCCAGTGAACTTCCCTTGCCGACAATGAGTTGATCGATATAGACCACAGGGGATCGGCCCGCCTCTTCCACAGGCTCGGTGCCCCCGGCGACCTGTGCACTCCCATCCGGACTGCCGACTGTGCCGTCTTTTGATTCCGGCGCTGCAGCCGGTTCATCATGCAGCATCTCCAGCACCGCCACCTTACCGTTTTTGAGCTTCTTCACGGCAGCCTGTAGAGCATCAACCGAGAGCTCTTCAAATCTGTAGCTGCCGGTCAAATCAAGATCGGCTCCCCTGAGGTTGACCGCTCCAATGCTCCCGAGCGACTCATCTTCCGCCTTTGGCAGTGCAATACCCTGGATCGCAAGAAGATCGAAACCTGCCCTGCTTGATCCTGTAACGGAGGCTTTTGTCAACTCGACCCGCTCCACGGCGGCCAGCTGCACACCATGAACATTGTCGGAAAGAGAGAGGCCGTTGAGATTGAGATTCAAATGCTCGATCTTCAGGCCAGCAGCCATATCCTCTCCGATGGCCGGCAGAAAAAGATTCTGGTCAAGCGCGAAGGCAGCATTGGCCAGCCTGTACCCGAATCCGTTAAAGTCGACCCTGCCCAGTTTGACACTGTTCTTCAGCCATTGCGCACCGCCCTCTTCAGCCTTCTGCAGTGTGATATGCAAGGCATCAAGCGGCAGCGACAGCTCAAAAGAGTCCCTGCCCGCCATCCCCTTCGCCTTCAGAACCACATCGGCAATATCAATCCGGTTGAGTACCACCTGCCAGGGCTGACCTGCCTCATCCTGCTTGTCCGGTTCAGCTGCTGCATCATCCAGGCGAATAGTCGAAAGCTGCCATTCGCCTTTCTCATTCTGGTGGAGACTCGCTTCGACACCCTTAATCTGCACGGAGCGGACAAAGAGCCGATGCGACCACAGAGGCCACCAATCCACATCGACAGACAACCGGCCGATCTTAAGCCCTGCATCTGCCGTCAACCCTTCGATGGCAAAGGTTCCGTTAAAGAGGTTCAGGTCAACATTGTCGATCTCGGCATGCTGCACACCATGATCCTCAAGCCAGGAGGTTGCTCCCACGCGTATGCCGACAGGAATCATAGAGAGGATCAGAACAACAGTAACTGCAGCTCCGAGAACTCTCTTTCCCCATCGTTGGCGCCTTGCAAAAACATCTTCAGCATCGGTTTTGCTATCAGTCATCATAATCTCCTAGAAGGCTCTACATCTTGAGCCGGAACCCTAATCGAACAAAATCGAACTTTTCGGTGAAAAATGCTGCAGTTACGCAACACTGCTCAAATCATCCCGAAACAGTTCTCTCACTGTTTTAACGAGCTTATCGGCCTCATCATTCGAATAGGATATGGCTTTAGCATGACCCCACACAGGTGCTGGCCATGCCTGGTCGCATGTGAAACGGACGATATGATGGATGTGCAATTGCGGTACCATATTCCCAAGTGCCGCCACATTGATCTTGTCCGCCCTGAAATGGCCTGCAATCACCCTGGAAAGTTGCGAGGATTCGATCATTAACTGTTGTTGATCGACCTCAGAAAGTTCGAAAATCTCTCTGATTCCCGGTCGCTGCGGCACCAGAATAAACCACGGATAGCTGGCGTCGTTCATCAGCAAAAGGCGGCAAAGCGGAAAGCTGCCGATGGTAATGCAGTCTTCATTGAGGCGGTGATGCAGTTCAAACATCGGGTAACGATGAAAGCTTTCAGTGAATTGCGCAACTTTACTGGTTATAGTTCGCCCATGTTTACAGGCATTATCATGGATGTGGGCCATGTTGCGGCGATCGACAGGGAACCGCAGCAAACACACATGCAGTTTTCCACCCACCTCGACACATCCAAATGGGCACTGGGCGACTCTGTCGCTGTCGATGGCTGCTGCCTGACCATCACCGCTTTTCCGGCACCGGGCACCTTCTCCGCCACGTTGTCACAGGAGACACTGAACCTCACCCGCCACGCCGGCATCCAGGTGGGCGATGCGGTCAATCTTGAGCCCGCCCTGTGCGTCGGAGACCCGCTCGGTGGCCATATCGTCACCGGTCATGTCGATGGCCTGGCTACGGTGGAGTCGATCACGGATGTCGGCGAACACAAGTGTTTCACCTTCTCGGTGCCGCGCGAACTTGCCAGGTATGTGGTAAAAAAAGGATCGGTGGCCATCAACGGCACCAGCCTGACGGTCAATGAGGTCGACAACTGCAGCTTTACCGTCAACCTGATTCCCCATACATTGTCCCACACCAATCTCGGCGCCCTCTCCGTCGGCGACCGGGTCAACTTTGAAAGTGATATGCTTGGCCGCTATGTCGAACGTATCATGAGCTTTGAGAACACCGACTTTCTGAACACAAACCTGCAGGAGAATGCATGAGCCTAGCCAGTTGCGAAGAACTGATTGAAGAGCTGCGCGCCGGACGGATGATTATTCTGGCCGATGACGAAGATCGCGAAAATGAGGGTGATCTGGTCATGGCCGCCGAGTGGATTACGCCGGAAGCGGTCAACTTCATGGCCACGCATGGCCGGGGGCTGATCTGCCTTGCCCTGACGCAGGAGCAGACCGACAAGCTCAACCTGCCGCTGATGGTCTCCAATACCAATTCGAAGTTCAAAACCACATTGCTTTCAAATTGATGCACATGACGCATATGACCTCCGATTTTGATGTTCTTCATATGCATGGAAAAC
>JBNKZS010000062.1:0-5409 GCA_050301755.1 Mariprofundaceae bacterium | reverse complement strand
ATGTTCCTCGGCAAACCCCTGATACCAAAGCATATAATTAAAGTGATCGACAGCCTTATAAGGTGCCAGGCCTTTTCACCTGATCATGCACATGGATGTCACTGTAATGATCATAGGGAGCTGTTTCCTACAGAAGAGTGGTCTTGTCCAGTTGGGTTCAGGAGCCAAAAGCAGAACAGATCCTAACCCTGAATATCACGACTAGACCTCTGGCTACAATCATTCCAAATCCTTTTCCGGATGATTATTGTAAATAAACCTGCCATTCTGAAAACGCCCATTAATAAAGTCGCCCTCATAACCATCGCCGTTAACCCAGATGATTTTTCCTTTTCCGGTCAGTTCGCCATCAACAAAATCGCCCTCATAATAACTGCCATTTGCCCATGTGAATATGCCCTTCCCGGTTTTCGCCCCGTTGATAAAGCCCCCCTCGTATCGGTCTCCGTTTTCCCAGTAAAAGACCCCTACGCCTGTCATCGCCCCGTCCATGAAGTCTCCCTCATATCGATCTCCATTCGCCCAGTAAAAGGTCCCTAAGCCTGTCATCACGCCATTGACGAAATCTCCTTCGCACCGATCTCCATTGACCCATGTGAATATCCCTTTTCCGGTTTTCACCCCATCGACAAATTCTCCCTCGTACTGATCTCCGTTGACCCAGTAAAAAGTACCTGCACCTGTCATCGCCCCGTCAATGAAGTCTCCCTCGTAGCGGTCTCCATTTGCCCATGTGAATATGCCCTTTCCGGTTTTCGCCCCGTCGACGAAGTCCCCTTCATATCGATCACCGTTAATCCAGATAAAAACTCCGTTTCCTGTCTGACGCCCATCAACGAACTCGCCTTCATACTGGTCTCCATTTTTCCAGATGAGCTTACCTATTCCGGTCATCTTTCCATCAGAAAACTCTCCTTTATAGCGGTTTCCATGCGCATCTTCGTAGACACTCCATCTATTCAGGCAATCTCCAGTCACACATCTTGCAGTTTGTGCGAAGGCCAGGTCTGCCGACATGGCAAACAGAACGAGATAGAGAGACATCAACCCAACTTTCACAACGTAACCCTCCTGAATACGGCGACGTACTTGGCACCAACAATCTGATCATACAATATCAAGATCCAATCAAGTTAACCTTCTCAATCATAGTTGTCATCTTTGCCTATTTCCATGCCGATCAATAAAAAAGGCGGGTCAAAGACCCGCCTTTCAGCATTACGACACGGATGAAGCCGGAACTATAGATCGACAGGCTCCAACTTCCAGATATCGCGGTTGTAGTCCTGCATCGTACGATCTGTGGAAAACTTTCCGCTATAGGCCGTATTGAAGATGCTCATACGCTGCCACTGTTCTTGATCCTGATAAGCATCGGCAGCCTGCTTCTGAGCATCAATGTAAGAGCGGAAATCCGCTGCTGTCAGCCATGGGTCATCGCTACTACGAACTGCCTGCACAACAGACGAGAAAAGTCCCGGCTCAAACTGACTGAAATGGCCGCACTCAATCAACCCCATAACCCGTTTGAAATCTTCATCGGCAGCAATAATGCCATTCGGATCATAAGCAGTACGAGCATTCTCAACCTCCTCAGCCGTAAGCCCGAAGAGGAAGAAGTTTTCATCACCCACCTCTTCGCGAATCTCGATATTGGCACCATCCAGTGTTCCGATCGTCAGAGCACCGTTCATCATAAACTTCATATTACCGGTTCCCGAAGCCTCTTTACCTGCAGTTGAAATCTGCTCGGAGAGATCCGCTGCCGGAGCAATGATCTCCATGGCAGAGACACGGTAGTTCGGGAAGAATACCACCTTGAGTTTATCACCGACATCAGGATCGTTGTTGACCACCTCTGCCACATTATTCACCAGTTTGATGATCTGCTTGGCCATGTAGTAACCGGGCGCAGCTTTACCACCGATCAGCACGCATCGGTTAGTCCAGTTGGCCGTCTCTCCGCGTTTAATACGATCATAGAGGTGAATGACATGCAGCACATTCAACAACTGGCGCTTGTATTCATGAATGCGTTTCACCTGAATATCAAACATCGCATCGGGTGAAAATGTGACACCACACTCCTTCTGAACCACTTTGGCCAGCCTCTCCTTGTTCTGACGCTTGCATGCAGCCCACTGCTCACGGAAACCTGCATCGTCTGCATAAGGGGCAAGCTTGCGCAGTTCATCAAGCTGGGTAATCCAAGTGTCACCAATGGTGTCGGAGATAAGCTTGGTCATCGGCTTGTTGCACCAGGCCATCCAACGCCTCTGAGTTACGCCATTGGTCTTGTTGTTGAACTTCTCAGGCCACATGGCATAAAAATCAGAGAAAAGCCCCTCAACCAGAAGATCCGAGTGAAGTTGCGCCACACCGTTAACAGAAAAACTGCCCACAATCGCCAGGTAGGCCATACGAACCTGCTGTACAGGTCCCTCTTCGATGATCGACATGCGTGCCTGTCGATCGGTATCCCCCGGCCAGTGCTTTGCAACATCCGAGAGGAACTTGGCGTTGATCTCGTAGATAATCTCAAGCAGACGTGGCAGCAGGCGTCCGAACAGATAGACAGGCCATCGCTCAAGCGCCTCAGGCAGCAGCGTATGATTGGTGTAGGCCATGGTCTTAGTGGTAATATCCCACGCTTCATCCCATTCAAGACGGTGCTCGTCCATCAGCAGGCGCATCAATTCCGCAACAGAGACGGTTGGGTGTGTATCGTTTAACTGAAATACGTTTTTCTCGGCAAAGTTGGAGAAGTCAGGGCCATGCTGCTCGACCCACTGGCGAAGCACATCCTGAATACTGGCAGAAGCGAGGAAATACTGCTGGCGCAGCCGTAACTCCTTACCGTTTTCGCTGGCATCATTCGGGTAGAGCACCATGGAGATATGTTCAGCCTCATTCTTGGCTGCTACAGACTCGGGATAACTTCCCGCATTAAATTCACCCAGATCAAATTCGTCGGTCGCCGCAGCTTTCCAAAGGCGAAGTGTATTCACACTGCGGTTCTTGTAACCCGGAATTGGTGTATCGTATGGCACAGCCAGAACATCCTGGGACTCAACCCAGCGGCAACGCGCCACACCATTCTCGTCACGATACTTCTCGGTACGTCCGCCAAAGTGGATACGCGCCGTATACTCAGGCCGCTCAAGTTCCCAGACATTGCCATCACGAAGCCAGTGATCGGGCTCTTCGGCCTGATTTCCATCCACGATTTTTTGACGGAACATGCCATACTCATAGCGAATACCGTAACCGGTAACCGGTAACCTCAATGTTGCGCAACTATCGACAAAACAGGCTGCCAGGCGACCAAGACCGCCATTCCCAAGTCCTGCATCGTGCTCCTGCTCAATCATCTCCTCAAAATCGAGGCCCAATGTATTGAGTGCCTCAGTCGTCTGGTTATCCAGGCCAAGGTTTAGTATCGCATTGCCCAGAGCTCTACCCATCAGGAATTCCAGCGATAGATAGTAGGCTCGCTTGCCGCCCTTATGATGGTTCGCCTCTTTGGTAGCCTGCCAGCTCTCCATCAGATGATCGCGAATCGTGTAGGCCAGCGCCTGATATTTATAGTTATTGGAGAAGCCAGCGTGGTGCACACCCAGAGTACGTACAAAGTGGCGTTGGATGCCGTTAACCAAACCATCTGATGTGGTGCTCAGTGGTGGTGCATCCATGATACTGCGGTGTGCTGTTGTTTGTTCTGTCATAATAATTCCTATGATTGATAGAAAAGATCCAAACGACCCATCACTTGTTTAGATGCTTATTTTTTAAAAGTCGGCACCCTGTCCAAACAGCCGCTGCAAGTCAATCTGACCGGAAGTTATCTCCACCTGCTGTTACCCTGGCTGATGGAATTGATTTGACGGCCCGATTCTTGACTCATTGCTTGAAGCTTCGACCAAGCCTGATTGACTGCTTCAGAGCAATGATCACTGCCCGAAAACGATTCGAGCAACTCCTCAAACCTGACCATCTCCACCACACCCTCCGGCAGCCCCTTGGGAAACTCGCTCTCTCTGCCGAACAGGACATAGCCTCGAACATCATCAAATCCGCTGACATGACTGCACTGCTGGGCAAATAGTTTCGCCCGCTTCAATGGGTTGCTGAATTTCGATGTCCGGTTATTTTCGACACAGGTCCACTCATCGATATTTGGAGCACCGAATACATAACCTTTTCTGGGTTCAACATTCAGAACAACAATACTGTTGCCGATGCGCAGCAGATAGTCGGCAAAGACATAGCCATCAATACCATCTGGGATCACTGCTTCCATGATCATATCAGAGACATGTTTTTCAAGGAGCCATTGAACACGCTTGGCTGCAGCTTCTCGACGCAGGTAAACCGACACAGGAACAACAAGAAGCAGCAGCAACAGCGATGCAATCGCAACCGCTCCCCATGGTGTAAATAGCAAATCAGGCAAAATGTTCATCTCCCAGGATTTCAAACCAGTCACATTTCAGGACATGCTGATTAGTTCGAGACCGTAGCTTTCGTTCATAACAGAGCGGTGAGTTCCATCACCTTTTGAGTCTTTTCCATGCAACGGTGAAATAAAAAACGGGCCGTGCATACACACAGCCCGCCAAGTCATCCGGAATATATTTAGAGACTTCCCATCTTCGGCAGTTCTCCCACCAGTGGTGCCACATAATCGATCCACGCCTGCGTGACATCGTTACCGGCCGAGTTGATATACTCATTCTTCATCTCGGTCGCTTCACGCGCCACGGTAGAGAGCGGAGTAATAAAGCACTCGCTCGCATAAGGCACGCTTGAGAGACGGCGAATCGCCACAGAACCGGGTTCACCGGCCGATGTGGCATGGTTTACAGCGAAAGCACCCACTTCACGCGCTTCACGCGCATCCACTTCGGAGATGATGGTCGGGAACGAACGCTGAAGATAACCGAAGGTATCAGCACGAACACGGGCACCTTTGCCCAGTGCTTCCTTGGCAATTGCAGCCAGCGCATCACCAAGTGCACCGGTTCCAGAGAGCTGGATGTTGCCGTGGGAATCGCGTTCTCCGGATGAAGCAATTGGATTGCCATCCTTATCTTCAATACCTTCAGATGCTGCCACCACACAACGGCCGTATTTAGCCATGGTATCCTGAACATCCTTTTTGAACTGTTCCTTGTCGAATACGCGTTCGGGAAGATAGATCAGGTGCGGTGCGCTACCCTCCTCCTGACGTGCCAGCGCAGAAGCTGCGGTAAGGAAACCGGCATGACGCCCCATTACAACGTTGATCTTCACACCGGCAAGTGCGCGGTTGTCACGGTCATCACCCATAAAGGCGAGCGCTACAAATTTGGCTGCAGAGGCAAAGCCAGGGCAGTGATCGGTCACTCTCAAATCGTTATCGATGGTCTT
>JBNKZS010000061.1:0-6049 GCA_050301755.1 Mariprofundaceae bacterium | reverse complement strand
TTTTCAATCTCTTTGACACGCTCGGCATCTTCAACGGAGAAATTGTCGACAATGCCATCGAGAAATGCGTTGGCGGAGTCGGAAAGATTGGCCACCTCGGAAATCTCGGGGTGAGCTGCCAGCATCTGCAACCAGCGCACTTCAACCGTGATGCGCGCCTTGATCAGGCCATATTCACTGAAAATCGGACGTAGGTCGGCAACTTTTCCGGCATAACGGCCATCAAGCGGTGAAAGGGCGGTAAGGGGTGAAACCTGCATGTAAACTCCAAATGTTCTGCGAACAGGATGATCAATCAAAAATGAAAGGTGGCGGAATCTACACAGTTTCGATTGATTTCTAAAGCAACTGAGGTAATGATGCTTGCTGTACCTATTACCAGTAGGCGTTACATGGATTTTGCAGTGGTAACAGGCCGCACATAAAATGTGCGAGGGAGTTGTTGCATGAATGGATGGATGCGTACAGTTGCACTATTAACACTATCGCTGGTTCTTTCAGCTCCTCTGGTTGCTGAGGAGAGCGAAGGGTTTAAACCCGATGCGGCGCGTGGAGCGAAGACATTTGAATCGATTTGTGCTCACTGCCATCTAATCACCTATGATGAGAGCAGGATCGGCGCTCCGGGATTGAAGGGCGTGCTTGAACGCCACGATGCAAAATGGCTGGATCAGTGGTTAAAGTCGCCTGAGGCTTTTGCCAAAACAGATGAAACTGCGAAAGCGCTTATTGGTTCCAACAAGTACGGCGTGAAGATGCCGACATTCCCCGAAATGCAGGATCGTCAAAACCGGGCGGATGTCATCGAATACCTGAAGACCCTGAAGGGCGACTGATCGTTCTTTTAAGGCTGTCTGAAAGCAAAAAGGCTACGCAGGTGAATTCCGCGTAGCCTTTTTAATGCCTCTATATCAACGGCTGGATATCAGTTGCAGGTGTAAATCCAGCTAACGTTTTGTCCCCCCTGGCCTCTGCCCTGACCGCCGTTTCGGCTTCTCACGCAGGCGCAGCCGCAGGCTGTTGCCACGGTGTTGCAGTCCTTCTGGCTGGTGTAGGGGCCCGGCGGGCAGTCGCCACAGCTGCCAAACGAACAGCGCTTCCAGGCGCATTTGGTGGGGTTGTATTTCGGATCGCCCGGAATACATGGACAGCAGGCGCTACCACCAGCAGAGACCACAATCTGACCGCTGCGGCAATTTTTGGTTGCCCCGGGAACTGCTCTGGCGGCTTCGGCCACTTTGCTGCCTGCAATCATGACGCCAAGAATGGCAGGCGGAGTATAAGCGGCCAGTTTCAGCAGACGGCGGCGTGCCGCTTGTTCAAGATCGGGGGTCCGGCTTTCGTTCTCTTTTGTCATGCTTTCAACTCCATACCACCTTCCCGTGGATTTGATAGGTAACCGAAGTATAGCGATTGCAGCTGGTTTTGACCAACCAGCCCATGTTCTTTCAAAAAAAGAGGGGCCTAAGCCCCTCTGGTTCAACGTTATCTGATGAAGATCAGCCCTTCAGCAGCTCTTTAAGACGCTGATTGACCATGGCCGGATTGGCCTGGCCTTTCGAAGCCTTCATCACCTGGCCGACAAAGAAACCGAAGAGTTTGTCTTTGCCGCCACGATAGCCCTCCACCTGTTCGGGGCTGGCATCCATGACGGTTTTGATGATGGCATCAATGGCGCCGGAATCGGATACCTGCTTCAGTCCCTTCTCTTCGATGATGGTGTCAGCATCGTTGCCCGATTCCATCATGGCATCAAGCACATCCTTGGCAATTTTTCCAGAGATGGTGTTATCAGCGATACGATCCAGCAGGCCTGCCAGCATATCGGCAGAGACCGGGGAAGAGCCAATATCTTTGCCGGACTCCTTCAGTCGGCCCAACAGTTCATTGGCCATCCAGTTGGCACAACGTTTCGGGTCGGCCGGGTGGGCCGCGACCAGTGACTCGTACCAGCCGGCCAGTTCACGGCTCTGGCTCAGTACATCGGCATCGTAAGCCGAGAGACCGAACTCAAGTTCAAAACGTTTGCGCAGCTGACCGGGAAGTTCGGGCATGCCGGCCTTGATGGCATCCACCTCTTCCTGAGAGACACGCAACGGAGGCAGGTCTGGCTCGGGGAAGTAGCGATAGTCATGTGCCTCTTCCTTGCTGCGCATGGAGCGGGACTCATTTTTCACCGAATCCCACAGACGTGACTCCTGTACAACTTCGCCGCCATCTTCGATGACTTCGATCTGGCGCAGGACTTCATACTCGATGGCCTGCTTGATGAAGCGGAAGGAGTTCATGTTTTTCAGTTCGGTACGTGTGCCGAACGGTTCACCCGGACGACGCACGGAGACGTTGGCATCACAGCGGAACTGTCCCTTCTCCATGTCTGCATCGGAGACCTCAAGAAAACGGACCAGCTGGTGCAGCTGTTTGAGGTAGGCAATGGCCTCATCGGCAGAGCGCATATCCGGCTCGGAAACAATCTCCATCAGCGGTACACCGGAACGGTTCAGGTCGATATGGGAGACGGCTTCAAGCCCTTCATGCATCGATTTTCCCGCATCCTCTTCCATGTGGATGCGGGTGATGCCGATACGTTTTTCTCCGTTCTCTGTCGGGATATCAATGTAGCCACCCTCAACAATCGGTACGGCAAACTGTGAAATCTGGTACCCCTTCGGCAGGTCGGGGTAGAAATAGTTTTTGCGATCGAACTTCGATTCCAGATTGATCCTGGCATCGATGGCAAGACCGGTGAGGATCGATTTATCGACGGCCACGGTGTTGAGTACCGGCAGCTGACCGGGCATGCCCAGGCATACAGGGCAGGTCTGGCTGTTGGGCTCGGCACCGAACTCGGTGGAGCAGCCGCAGAAGGCCTTGGTTTTGGTGTTGATCTGGCAGTGGACTTCCAGTCCGATGACAACTTCCCAGCTCATGCTTCACCTCCAAATGCTGCAGGCACCCTGGTTGCCCAGTCCGTTGCGGCCTCATAGGCGCTGGCGGCACTGAGCAGCGTATCCTCACGCCATGCCGGAGCAATCCATTGCAGGCCGACCGGCATGTTGTTGGCAAACCCGCACGGCTGTGACAGGCCGGGCAGTCCGGCCAGGTTGACGGCGATGGTAAAGATGTCCGAGAGGTACATGGTCAGCGGGTCATCGGTCTTTTCGCCCAGCTTGAATGCTGTAATCGGGCTGGTCGGCGTGGCGATAATATCAACCTGTTCGAAGGCCTTGATGAAATCCTGCTGTATCAGTGTGCGTACCTTCTGTGCTTTCAGGTAATAGGCATCGTAGTAACCGGATGAGAGAGCGAAGGCACCGGTCAGGATGCGGCGTTTCACCTCCGAGCCGAAGCCCTCGTCACGCGAACGGGTGTACATGTCGAGCAGGTCATCAGGGTTATCGCATCGGTGGCCGAAGCGCACGCCGTCGTAACGCGACAGGTTGGCCGATGCCTCCGATGGTGCGATGACGTAGTAAGCAGCCACAGCGTACTCGGTGTGCGGAAGAGATATATCAACAATCTCGGCACCCAGTGCTTCACACTGTTTCAGAGCCGCTTCAACCGATGCGCGCACCTCAGGGTCCATGCCATCGACGAAATACTCTTTCGGACGTCCGATCTTCATGCCCTTCATGTCGCGTGCATCGCATGCGCCCAGCCAGTCAATGGCCGGCGCATCATCTACAGAGGTTGCGTCGCGACTGTCGTGGCCGGATATGGCTGCCGTGATCATAGCGCTATCCTTGACGGTGCGAGTCATCGGGCCTGCCTGATCAAGCGATGAGGCAAAGGCGATGATGCCACGACGTGAAACGCGGCCATAGGTCGGTTTAAGGCCTGTAATACCACAGATGGATGCAGGCTGGCGGATCGAACCACCGGTATCGGTACCCAGTGCAGCAGGAGTCAGGGCTGCAGCTACGGCTGCGGCTGAACCACCGGATGAACCACCCGGAATCGCATCGGTGTCCCACGGATTACGGCAGACGCCGAAGGCCGAAGTTTCCGTCGAGGAGCCCATGGCGAACTCATCCATGTTGGTCTTGCCGACGAGTACGGCACCGGCCTCTTTCAGCAGGGTGATGACGTGTGCATCATAAGGGGCATGGAAACCTTTCAGGATGTTGGAGCAGCACTGGGTCGGCCCGTCCTGGGTACAGAAGATGTCTTTGACGGCAATGGGCAGCCCTTCCAGCGGACGCGGCTCGTGTTTGGCACGGTACTTATCCGAAGCTTCGGCCTGATCCATCACATGTTTCGGATCAATGTGAACGAAGGCATTGAGCGTATCGTTGTGTGCTGCGATACGATCCAGATAGAGCCGGGCGGTCTCAACAGCAGTGGTTGCACCGCTATCGAGTTTTTCTTTGATTTGGGATAGGGAGCTAAATGGCATTATTCGATCACCTTTGGTACGACATAGAGGCCTGATTCAGTTTTTGGGGCTGGAGCCTGCAGTTCATCACGACGGTTGGTGTTGGTGACGATGTTGGCACGTAACGGCATGGCTGCATCGTGAGGATGGGCGGTAGCCGGAACACCATCCGTGTCCACTTCCGAGAGTGTTTCAATATAGCCCAGGATTCCTGATAGCTGCGGTCCGAGCTCTGCAGCCTCATCTTCAGTCAGGCGAATGCGAGCAAGCATTGCCACTTTGTTTACATCAATTTCCATACAGTCAGCCCCTGTGAAAAGTCGGCGCGAAGCTTAGCCCTATTTGCATGTGAATTGAACCACCAAGCATAGGTGCGCAGATGCACTGTGCCTGGATTTGTGCCATAAATGGAAATATGATGAAAAGATGCCGACTCTGGTTTCCGGCCGTTCTGATCGCTGTTCTTCTGGCTGCCTGCTCATCGCAGCCCGAACTGCCAGCGTTGCCTCCGGATGCAACGATCCTCGCTTTTGGCGATAGCCTCACCTACGGCAGCGGTGCAAACCCCGAGGGGAGTTATCCTGAGGTTCTCTCCCGGCTGACAGGTCTGGAGGTGATTAATGCAGGTGTTCCGGGCGAAGTGACATCTGCAGGTCTGGCCCGGCTTCCCGGGCTGCTTGATGAGTTCCAGCCGCATTTGATGATTCTCTGCCACGGAGGCAACGACATGCTCAGGCAGCAGGGATTGAGCCAGGCAGCTGATAATCTGCGCAGCATGATCAGGTTGGCTCAAAATAAAGGTATTTCTGTGGTGTTGGTTGCGGTGCCCAGACCGGGTGTTTTCCTCACGCCTCCGGAGATGTATGAGCAGCTCGCCGACGAGATGAATATTCCCGTCGAGAGTGAGGTATTACCCGATCTCCTGGCCGATCGCTCACTGAAATCTGATACCATTCATCCCAATTCCAGAGGTTACGCCATCTTGGCCCAAGCCATTTTTCAGCTCATGAAAGAGACGAAACTTATCGAATAAGTACGGTTTCCTGTTAGTTACCAATGGATGTTTTGAAGTTGCTGCCAGAGCTGGGTGGCGACAGGCCCGAGCGGCTTGTCCTTTTTTCGAACAGCCTTGATATCGATTTTTAACGATTGGAAATCGTCGTGGGTGAGTAGCAGCAGTTCTCCACGCCTGATCTCATCCGTAACCTGATGCAGCGGCATGCGTCCCCAGCCGATGCCGGAAGCTATGATCTGTTTCTTGGTGGTGAAGTCACTCACCACCCAGTGATGGGTTCCCTCCACGACGCCTGCTGTTCGCTTCTCGGAGTGGCGACTGGTATCACGCACAATGATCTGGGTACTGCCGGCCATATCCTTCTCGGTTAATGGTATGCCCAGTTCTGCCAGCCTGTGTCTCGGAGAGATGACGCTGACCATCTCGATACGGGTAAGCGGTGCATAGCTGTAGTGGTCTTTGAAATCAAAGCTCTCTGTGATGGCAATGTCGGCATCACCATCCTCCAGTCGCTCCAGGGTGCCGTTCAGTGTTTCGACCAGCAGAACAAGTCGTGTGGCCGGAGCAGACTCCTTGATCTCACTGAAGAGTCCAAGAGCTGCTTCAACAGGAACCAGAGCACTCATTGCCACCCGGAGTTCCGGCTCCTCTCCAACTGA
>JBNKZS010000060.1:0-6398 GCA_050301755.1 Mariprofundaceae bacterium | reverse complement strand
CAGTTCACTGGTGTTACCATTACCCCTGCTCCATCGTCACCGCGGTGAGAAAGACCTTGATCTACGTCAAAGATAACAAGGATGCCCTGTATGACAAACAGGCGGCCAGCGATAGCGTGCAGAGGAATGGATGAGTGACAACTCCCAATCAGAAAGGCAATATTGCGGTAGTAACCGCTTACGTACGGCAGGCATTCGCCATGCATGGGACAGACCGCTCAGACAAACGTCCATCTCCCTTTATACAGGCTCCCTCCCAGGGGCCTAGCGTCCGACACCGGAGCTAACTTCCATGGCCGACAACAGCTTCCGCAGCATCATCACCGACGGACTCTGGAGCAACAACCAGGCGCTGGTCGCCCTGCTCGGTCTCTGCCCCCTGCTGGCGGTCACCAACACCGCCATCAACGGCCTTGGCCTGGGTCTGGCCACCACCCTGGTACTCACCGCTTCCAACGGCACCGTCTCCCTGATCCGCAATTTGGTCCGCTCCGAGGTACGCCTGCCCGTCTTTGTCATGGTCATCGCCTCCTTCGTCACCGCCATTGAACTGGGCATGAACGCTTATTTCCATGAACTGCACAAGATTCTCGGTATCTTCATCCCGCTGATCGTTACCAACTGCGCCATCATCGGCCGCGCCGAGGCCTTTGCTTCGAAAAACAGTCTGCAACGCTCGCTGCTTGACGGTCTCAGCATCGGCATCGGCTTCACCCTGGTGCTGGTCACCCTGGGCGGCATGCGGGAACTGATCGGCCAGGGCACCCTATTTGACCAGGCCCACCTGATGTTTGGCGAGGCAGCGCAGGGCTTGACCCTGAAAATCGAGGATTTCCCCGGCATGCTGATCGCCATCCTGCCACCTGGCGCATTTATTGGCCTCGGTCTGCTGATCATGGTAAAAAACCTCATCGACAAGCGCGTTGCCGCACAAGCGACAGCGAAAACCAAAACCACCGAAGGAGCACCAGGCGTCGCCACCTGACCATGAGAATTCAGCGCGTCTACACCGATCAGCCTCTCGAACCCGGCGGCGAGATCACCCTTGAAGAGGCCTCTTCACACCATCTCTACCACGTCCTGCGCCTGCAGGCGGGCGACAGCATCAACCTCTTCAACGCGGGTTGCGAGTACACCGCCACACTCGGCCAGATCGGCAAAGCGGGCGCCACCGCCACCCTGCGCAAACAGGTCTTTGAGGAGCCGGAACCCGAACTCGCCATCCACCTCCTGATCGGTATCTCGCGGGGCGAGCGCATGGACTTCGCCCTACAGAAAGCCACCGAACTGGGTGTCACCCGCATCACCCCGGTATTCACCAAACGCTGTGTGGTCAAGCTCAACGAAAAGAAACAGGCCAGCCGCATGCAGCATTGGAACAAGATCATCATCAACGCCTGCGAGCAGTCGGGCCGCTGCCGACTGCCCCGGCTCGATACGCCGCTTGAGGTGAGCAGCGCCGTATCGACCCACAACAGCGGCACTCCCCTGCTGCTCGATCACCGCAGCAGCAAAACACTGCAAACGCTGAAAAAGCCGAAATCCAATATCACCATCCTGGTCGGCCCCGAAGGAGGCCTCAGCAGCGACGAGCGCAAACTGGCCAAGGCACAGGGCTTCACCGGTATCCGTCTCGGCCCGCGCATCATGCGAACTGAAACCGCGCCCTTGGCGGCGATCGCGGCGATTCAGACGTTGTGGGGGGATTTTGGAGCATGAACCAATCGACAAACAACACGGTGTTTGTTGAATTTACTTCCCATAATTCTCAGTTAGTGATGAAGATCAACTGAAAAACGACTTATTGCTGCAGGTTTTTTCCTTTTCTTGCTAATCTTCTCGTTTCTGAACAAAGTCTCTCTGGCAGGACGCTGATTTTCCTTAACTTCTCCTGCCAAGTACGGCCCCATGTCATACACATTGCCATGTTGGACATACAGCGCCCTCACTTGAGACCCGGCTATTTCTCATGGGCAAAGGGAGAATCCCAAATGCATATCTTACTAGGCGCACTTGGCATCATTGTCACAATTCTGATTCTGATTAATCGGCTTAACGAAAACGGGATTGATATCGGCTGGCTGAACCCCTTCGCTTGGAAGCGACGCCGGGAGTGGGCAAAAAAATATCATGCAAACCCAATTTACTCCTTGACGCACCCCATGGAGGTAACGGCAGTGATCATGGTTGCCCTTGCCAAGAGCGAAGGAGAGATGACCAGCGATCAGAAGCGTGAAATTAAAACGAAGTTCAAAGATGTGTTCCATCTTACAGAAGAGAAGGCTTCCGCTCTTCTGACATCGTCCTCATTCCTACTGAAGGATGGAACGGATGATGTCAGGAACATCAACAAGCTGCTTGAACCATGCATGGACAAGTTCAATGAAGAACAAGCAGCTTCCGCTTTGGAACTCATCCAGCATATAGCTAACTATGACGGCCCTGCCGATCGTTTCCAGAAGGAAATCATCACGGGATTCAAGAACGCGTTCAGAACCCGATACGCCTCCTCGGCAGAATGGACCTAGTTACGCACCTTTATGGTGGAGCATCATCCCACCACAAAGGAGCTGAAAACAATACAACTACTATTCATTAAATTGCAGTAGTTCAGACTTGATCTGGGAATGCCGAAACAAAGGATAAGGATATTAACACGGACCTAGACGGGGTCAGCGTAAGTTTACACTGACCCAAATGGCACTTAGCTTAAGCAAGTATTCGGTGTTGCAAGCCACACCGCAATTCTTTAATCAACGCGGCACATTTCGCTTAAGTAAGTGCCATTCTACACTGACCTTGTTTGATTCTAGTTGCCACTTAAGTAAGTGGCATTCTGTTCTGACCCCGGTTTCCTTGTCGGTTAACCAGACTTTGAAAGGTTGAGGTATCACGCACTCCTACCAAAGATATGGGCCCTATTGGCACTTGCTATGTAGATGAGCATCATACCAATCAGTAACAGTACCGCGCTGGATGGTTCGGGCACTGTCTCTGGGTTAACCACGAGATCATCTATGGCCAGAATACCGAAGGACGCGCTCCAGTCCCCTCTCATCGTGACATATGACAAGTCAGAAAACGAACTCAGGAATGAGAAGGTCTGGAAATCGTCTATTCCACCGATGCTGTCAATCAATCCGTCGGTTGCGAATGTTTGCGAAACGGTCGATCCATCGAGAAAATGGCCTGTAAAAAGTGCAATGTGAGGTTCGGGGTAAAGCGTACTGTATTCCGCCAATGATATAGACCCTAATGAAAACAAACTGTGGTCGACCATTTCAATACGTAAAGAACTGGCTGTAATGAGACCCAGCGAATCATTTGACGCCATTCCGCTAACCTGGGCACCAAGGTGTGTAAACGTCGAAGAAAACGGAGTAGTAAAACTTACGCCATCTTCTGTATAAGAGTGTTCCAGTCTACCACCATGAACTCCCAACGGTGGTGAATCGAACTCGATGACTGTAGCAAGTGCATCCACAGACACTATCGACAGTAACAACAAAAAAACATACTTCTTCAAAACAAATACTCCTTCACGATTTCTCTCTTAAACCATCTAAAAATACGAACATGCAGATGAAGTCAGTGTATTTTACGTACAACAAACATCACCCCGCGTGTCTTTGCTTTTCCAGCGATGACTGGATCCGTACGACGTGGGGCTAGAGAAGCTTTAGTCTAGTTGACACATAAAGCAACCCCGATTGGGTTAAGCAATAATGATACCAAGATATATTTTGTCTTCTTCATCAGGTGATTACGGATGTCAAATCATACAGAGTGTAAATTATCCCGACATACACTGGCGGATGGTGCTATCAGAACCAATCGAATTCTGGGACAGTTTACTTAATTAACGTCCGCTTCGGTCGCATGGCAGACCAAAAACCCACACTGCCTGCCACATCAAATCTGAATTAATACACTCATATTAACCCGGCGACTGAATAGGCTAGGTTCTGTCACCGGATCATTATCATCAGCAATCCAGGAGCTTGTCGACTTCTGCCTCGACCAATTCAACCAGTGCATCAACGATTGCTGAGACGGCCTGATCCCTGGCTGCGTCGGCGGCACCCCCTCCCGCTCCCTGCAAAGCCAAAAGCACCATAAACCCGTTGCTGAATGTACGGCATAAATGCTGACGCGAGTCAGCGGTCTTTCCTTCACAACTGTTGTTTACATCATGCTGGATAGCCGCCTGCCCGGGGTGACCCGCAACCCCCGCCGTCGCATGCGCCTGCTGCAATAGTTCCTTGGCATGCAACATGGGCTTGAGCGCCTCCTCTCTCTGTGCATCGAGAAGCTTGAACACCTGGTCGCGCCTCTCGGCAAACGACTTCAGGATGGCCTCCCTATTGGCCATCGCAGCCCCCATGGCGCTTACTGCCGCATCGACGCCATTGATCTCTGAGACTTCTGCCGGATTGGTCTTTTCAGGTAGCTTACTGTTCATGGACTTGGCTCATGGAAGTTATGGTGAGAAGTGACAACGGGGCATTTCCATATTTATCGATATGGCGTTGTTTACGAGTGCTGACGCCGGACCATGCAATACATCATCGTTCTGCATAACCGGATTCACTCCGCGCCTCCTTTCGGCTTTGGCATGGAATCCTTGAGCATACGAATGATATCCGTTGTCAGGGTCAAAACCGCCTCTCGAACCTGCTCTGCGGCCTTGCGTTCGCTTTCGCTAGGCAGGTTCAACTGCACCAGCTCATCCATTTTCCGGGTTACTGTTTCGGAATAGCTCTGAAGAGACTTCAGGATGGATTGTTCGACCTCTTGCAAGCCTTTCTGGGAGGCGGTAATTCGGTCAACGATAACCTTTGCGCTATCAGAAGATGCATCAGTCATTGTCGCTATTATCCTCTTCGGCACTCTCCTCTACACGGGCCAACAGACCCAATACCATCTCCTGCAGACGCACAACCTCCCTTACGATTGCCCCCGCCTCCCGCACCATGTCATCACCATTACCTGCGGGGGCTCTCTCCTCGAGCACTGGCTCAGATTCGTCCCTACTCCCGCTAGCGCCGCTAAGGAGCTGCTCTGCGTAGCGTTCAACTTCGAACTGTAATCTACGCGCCTCTTCCACGACCGCCCAAGCTGCTTTACGCACCTGCGCCACGCAGAAATCCTTACCCCATGCATCTTCTATGTCGCTATCCTCAGTCTCATCGGACGGCTCAGGGACAGAACCCACCTCGACCTCATCAACATCATCAACATCATCAAGGTCACCGATATTGATGCCATAACCGGCGAGGGTAATCTCCTCGAGATCCTCAGCCTCACGGATAATGAATAGGGCCTCGGAGTTCATACCCACCCGCTCAACATGTCCGACACTGTTTTCATGCATGATATCTCTCCTGAATCATGGTCAATTTAAGGAACCTCCGATTAATTCCGGATCGAGTGTGTGTGGCTAGATGAATGAACCGGAACAAGGCGAATAGCGCGCGTAACGGCGCATTTCAGCCGCCACACACCGTTTCATGAATTGATCAGAGGTTGTTATGCCTTGTGGCGCTCTACTGGTCAGGAATCGCCGGTGAAACTCTACAAATATATAAACGCTTCTGGCATGGATTGTGTGAAGTGGCCGCGGAAAGCCATCAAGCAGATACGAAAGGTGCTTGATCGCAATTGAAAGCAAACAGAAACAGTTGGCCCGCCGCGCATATTTTTAATCTATATGTAGATGTGGGATGGAATTGAAAATTCCTGGGATAGAGGATTCACAAACCGCTACAGCGGAACGTCTATAGAGCAAGTCCACCTGATATCAGGTGATCGCCCATCGGTGACGAGAGGTTCAAAACCGGGTGGTAATACCCAAACCTCACCAGTGACTTGCCGATGCATCACTCGGTTGAGGGCTGGATGATATGCAAGCGAGGAACCTTTAAGGTTTTCTGCGCCTCGCAATGAGCAAGGATATACCACCACGTTTACGCACCTGACTGTTTGAACCGTGGAGAAAAAAAGAAATCCGGTTTTCACTTTCGAAATGGGTGAGAACAAAACGGACTCTTGCAACAACTCCACAAGCCGAACAACCGACTCAGCTATACAAAGGAGAGCAAAACCATGGCAATTCCCACTCCCGTAAATGGACAGATTACCGACGCCGTCACTCAGTCCAACGTCAAGGTACTGGGCGATGCGCCCGCCATGGCCCTGGGTTCCGTCTATCAGGCCCTGGCTCACTCCACCGGCATCCTGTTCGAGAATGCCACCAGTTCGCAGCAGCAGCTCGGCATCGCCGCCCAGGCGGCGCGGGTCGAGGCCAGCTCGGTGGCGCCGCCCTCCGATGTCACCACGCGTCCGATAAGGATATTGGTCAGGGCGGGCGTGGGAACGAAAGTGCTGTCAGATCGGAA
>JBNKZS010000059.1:0-6577 GCA_050301755.1 Mariprofundaceae bacterium | reverse complement strand
GGGCACATGCTCAACATATTCGGCATCAAATGTAGTAAATGAATGTGATGCATGCACATGACATCCATGATCTTCTGAATCTTGTTCGTGATTGCTATCGGCATCATGAAGATGCCCTGACACATGACCCATATCAGCATCCATTGCGTGCACATGAATGTCGAATCCACATGTGAAAACGGAGAGCTGCAAAGCAAAGAAAGCCATGAGAGCCAAAGTGCGCATAGCGACAAGGTAGAGCTTCACCTAATTTTTGACAAGTTTGGCGAATAGCTAAATTAAACGAATGTCCGCTTTTGGCGGTGGTCTCAGACGGTGGATGCAACACTTTATCTAGAATGAGTAGATGGAGTGTTGGATATGAGATACAGAAAGAGAATCAAATACACAGAAGAACAGAAGTCTGAGATATGGGATCGCTGGAAACGTGGCGAGTCGCTTAAAGCGATTGGTCGAGTCTTTGACCGACCTTCATCCTCGATCTTCGTGCAGCTTGCGCCGACAGGAGGGATACGTCCTGCACCGAGGAAGCGGTCAGGCATGGCACTTACCCTTTCCGAGCGTGAAGAGATATCCAGAGGGCTTGTCGTGGGTCAATCAATGCGGCGGATTGCAGCAAGTCTGGATCGCGCACCCTCGACCATCAGCCGTGAGGTTAAGCGTAACGGCGGCCTTGATCGTTACCGTGCCAGCGGTGCGGATAAGAGCGCATGGGATAGCGCAAGGCGACCTAAAGTGTGTAAGCTGGCAAGCCATCCTGAATTGAGAGATTCGGTTGCAGATAAGCTCATGCAAAACTGGTCACCGGTGCAGATCGCTGGTTGGTTGAAGCGGGAGCATCCGGGAGATGAGAGCAGACAGGTGTCACACGAGACGATCTACCAAACCCTGTTCATACAGGCTAGAGGCGCTCTGAGAAAGGAGTTACAGCAACATCTGCGTTCCAAACGTGCCATCCGCAGATCGGTTCATTCGGAAAAAGGACGAGACAAACGCGGACAGATTCCTGACATGTTATCGATCCGTGAGCGCCCGGCATCGGTTGAGGATCGAGCGCTTCCAGGTCACTGGGAAGGTGATCTGATTGCAGGTTCGAAGAACAGTTACATTGCTACACTGGTCGAGCGGCACACCCGTTATGTCATGCTGATGAAGGTAGAAGACAGAAAGACCGAGACCGTCATCAAAGCGCTGATCAAACACTCAAAAAGGCTTCCTGATGAACTGTATCAATCACTGACTTGGGATCGTGGTAAAGAGTTAACGGATCACAAACGATTCACTCTGGCGACTGACGTTAAGGTCTACTTCTGTGATCCCAGCAGCCCATGGCAACGTGGTTCCAACGAAAATACCAACGGACTACTTCGCCAATACTTCCCGAAAGGAACGGATCTCTCCGTTCACTCACAGAAGCATCTGGATGCCGTTGCACGCCAGCTCAACGAACGTCCAAGAAAGACGTTGAACTTTGAAACCCCGGCAGAGAGATTTAACGCATGTGTTGCATCGACCGATTGAAATGAATGCCGAAAGCAGACGTTTAACTTACTCTGAAATATTCCATTCGCCGCCAAGGGCTTTGTAGAGCGTGGCGAGATTGGTTAGGACTCTTGTTTGACTGAGGATCAGGTCGTTCCGTGTGGTATTCAGACTGCGTTGGGCATCCAACGCATTGAGGAAGCTATCCTCTCCCGCCTCATAACGCAGGCTGGCAATTTCAAATGCCTGTTCACGGCTATCCAGCACTTTCTGTAGCTGGCTGAGTGTTTTCCACTCCTGTCCGTAACGGAGCAGTGCGTTTTCCGTATCTTCCAGCGCCAGCAGCACCTGCTGCCTGTAGTTGGCAAGGGCGGCTCGCTGTGATGCCCTGGCCCCTTCGACTTCGGCCAGCGTTTTGCCGCCGGAGAAGATCGGCCAGTCCAATGCGCCGCCCACCGAGCTGGTGATGGTGCCTGTCGTGAACAGGTCGCCGAATGCCCTTGCACTGCTGCCGATGGCACCGGTCAGCGAGAAGCTTGGAAGCAGGTCGGCTTTGGCAACACCGATATCAGCCGTAGTCGCTGCCAGCAGGCGCTCTGCCTGTTGTATGTCGGGTCTACGCTGCAGCAGTTCCGAACGAAGGCCCAGCGGTACTCTGTCTTTCGGTTCCGGTAGCAGGGAGCTCGAATCAAGCAGTGCCAGGTGGTACTCCGGCTCCTTGCCGGTCAATACGGAGAGACGGAAGGCCCGCGCGGTGATATCGGCCTGAAGGCTGGGCAAGCGTGCCTCCATGTTCTCTCTTTCACCGCGGGCACGGTAGAGATCAAGTTCGCTGATGATGCCGGCATCGAATTGAGCCTGCGCAATCTTCTCGATCTCCTGCATCAGTTCGATGGTGTCATGGATGTTGGCCTGCTGTGCCTGCAGGCTGCGCAGTTCGAAGTAGGCGGTTGCGGTCTCGGCAAGCACAGTGAGTTGCACACCGTGAAGCAGGGCCTCCTCGGCTTTGATGCGCGCATCGGCTGCTTCAACGGAGCGGCGCACCCGGCCAAAGAGATCAAGCTCCCAGCTGGCATCGAGTGAGGTGTTGAAATTGTTACGGGTACCGATGTTGCTGCCGAACCCGGTCTGGCGGCTGTAGCGGGAGTGATCTGCACTTCCGGAAGCATCGATCCGAGGGAAGTAGTCGGCCGAAATGGAGCGACGCAGGGCTTTTGCCTGCTGAACATTGGCCAGCGCTACTGCCAGGTCGAGATTGTTACGGGAGGCTTGCTCAATCAGTTCGTTCAGGGCCGGATCATCGAACTGCTTCCACCAGGCCGTACCAGCCGGTTCACGCATCTCATCCAGGCGCGCGGGTTCACTCTGCCAGCTCTCCTGATAGGTGAAGCCCGGTCGCTGGTAATCCGGTCCCATCATGCAGCCGGAGAGGAGTACGGCAGAGAGGAGGAGAGGCGATAGTGATGATCGTTTCATACCTTCTCCTCGAACTTTTCCAATTCTGACTCCAACTTTTTACCGGTCGCTTTCGGCGATGAGGTGTGGTGTGCCCAGAGCCTGTAGATGGTCGGTACCATAAAGAGGGTGAAGAAGGTGGCAACAATGACACCTGCGAAGATCACGGTGCCGATGACCAGTCGTGTCTCGGCTCCAGCGCCGGATGAGAGAATCAGCGGTACCGCCCCGATAGCCGTGGTGATGGCTGTCATCACGATGGGGCGAAGACGTTTGCCTGTCGCATTCAGAATTGCATCATTGAAATGGTATCCCTCATCACGCAGCTGATTGATGAACTCAACGATAAGAATGCCGTTCTTGGCAGCGATACCGATCAGGATGATCAGTCCGATCTGGCTGTAAATATTGAGGCTCATGCCGAACATCCAGAGTGCGAAGAGCGCGCCGGTGATGGCCAGAGGTACCGTGAGAATGATAATCAGCGGGTGAACGAAGCTTTCAAACTGGCCGGCCAGAACCAGAAAGACGACGATGAGTGCCAGGATGAAGATCAGGTAGATCGATGAGCCGGAGTCGATGAAGTCCTGAGACGGCCCCTTGTAGTCAATCGATGCTCCCGGCGGCAGTTCGGAGCGAACCAGCTCCTCAAGATAGTCGAGCGCTTCACCGAGTGAATAGTCTCCGACCAGGTTGGCTTCCAGTGTGATGGCCCGCTGCTTGTTATACCGGTTCAGCGCTTTGCTGTCGGCAAACTCATGCAGTTCGATTACGTTGGAGAGAGGGATCAACTGGCCACTGCGTGCCGAACGAACCCATGTGTTGCCGATGTCGGAAGGATTCTGTTTCAGTGCTTTCTCGCTCTCCAGAATGACATCGTACTCTTTGCCGCGGTCGATAAAGGTGGTGACCCGGCGGCTGCCCATCATCGTCTCCAGTGTGCGGTTGATCTCATCGATAGAGATGCCCAGTGCATCGGCACGGGTACGATTGACCGTCAGGCCGATCTGCGGTTTGGTTTCGTCATAATCGTGATCAAGTCCGGTGAGTCCGGGGTTGGTGCCAGCCTTCTTCATCATGATGTCACGCCATTTGGCCAGTTCTTCATAGGAGGGGCCGCCAAGCACGAACTGGACAGGTTTGACCTCACCGCCGCCGAAGGCCTGACGAACCAGCGGGAAGACCACCACGCCGGGAATATCAGCCGTGAACTCTTTCACTTTCTGTGTGTAGTGCCAGATCGGCCTGCGACCACTGTTCCAGTGGCTGAGAACAATAATGGCCCGTGCATCGCTGAAGTTGGATGTGGTGCCGAAGCTTCCCGGCGCCCGCATCAGCAGGCGCTGGAACTCGCCACTCTCGGCAAATGGCATGAGGCGGCGCTCCACTTCGTCCATATGTTCGCGCATATACTCGTAGGAGGCTCCCTCAGGCCCTTTGATCATCAGGTAGAAAACTCCGCGATCTTCCCTCGGCGAGTACTCCTGGGGAATGTTCTGAACCAGAAGCAGTGAGGCGATCAGCATCAGGGCAAGAAGCATGAAGGCGTAACGGGGATGCTCGAGAATCCGTTCAAGCAGCGCGAGGTAACGGCTGCGCAGTCTCTCGAAACCGTAATCGAGACGACGGGTAAGCGCTGATGCGTGGCCTTGTGAATCAAGCAGCTTGGAGGCGAGCATCGGCGCCAGAGTCAGGGCGGTGAAGCTTGAGAAGATAACAGCCGAAGAGATGGCAACGGCAAACTCGCTGAACAGCCTGCCGATATCACCCTCCATGAAGGTGATCGGTACAAAAACCGAGACGAGAACGGCGGTGGTTGCCAGCACGGCAAAGCCAACCTGTCGGGTGCCCCTGAATGCCGCCACCATGGGTGGTTCTCCCAATTCAATGCGGCGATGAATATTCTCGATGACGACAATGGCATCATCGACTACAAGGCCGATGGCGAGAACCAGGGCTAACAGGGTCAGCAGGTTGATGGTGTAGCCGAAGAGGGCGAGGATGGCGAAAGTGGCAATGAGTGAGACCGGTACAGTGACTGCCGGAACCAGCATGGCCCTCAGGTTGCCTAGGAAGAGATAGATCACCAGCACCACCAGTCCCACAGCGATCAGCAGTGTCTTGAACACCTCATCGATGGCGTTGTCGATAAAGACGCTGGAGTCGTAACTCTGCTCGATCTTCATGTTGGAGGGCAGAATGGCGTTGACTCGGGCCATCTCCTCTTTGGCCAGGCGGGCGACCTCCAGGGTGTTCGCCTTGGACTGCTTGACGATGCCGATACCCACCATCGGTATGCCGTTGCCGCGCAGCGTACTGCGCTCTTCGGCTGCGGCAATCTCGATTCGGGCAACATCACCCAGCCGAACCAGCTGGCCTTCGGCTCCCTGTTTCAGTACCAGCTGCCTGAAGTCATCTGGGGTCCGGTAGCTGCGCAGCATGCGAACGGTAAAGTCCCGCTTTTTCGATTCGATAATGCCTGCCGGAAGTTCAAGATTCTCACGACGCAGTGCCTGTTCGATATCGGTGGCTGTCAGGTGAAGGGCGGCCAGCCGATTGCGATCCAGCCAGATGCGCATCGATTGCTCTTTGCCGCCGCCGACACGGACACGCGCCACACCATCAAGGGCCGAGAAGCGATCCTCGATATAGCGCTTGGCATAATCGGAGATCTCCATGGTGTTCATCCCTTCACCGGTCAGGTTGAGCCACATGATGACCCTCTCATCGGCATCGCTTTTGCCGATGTCCGGCGGATCGGCACCATCGGGCAGGTCATCCATGATGCGGGAGACACGATCACGTATATCATTGGCTGCCGCATCGATGTCGCGGTTGATGTTGAAGCGGATGGTGATTCTCGAACGGCCATCGGAACTCTGCGAAGTGATGGAGCGGATGCCTTCGACGCCGGAGATGCGATCTTCAATCACCTCGGTGATACGGGTTTCGATGACTGCGGCAGATGCACCTCGATAGTCGGTCGTTACCGAAACGACCGGCGGATCGATATCGGGATACTCCCGCAGCGGCAGGCCGGAGAATGAGAGTATGCCGAAGACAATCAGAAGCAGGTTCAGCACCAGTGCCAGAACCGGCCTTCTTACACTCGTATCAGAGATCCACATATGCGTGCCGGGCTATTCGCTGCCCAGGAGAAACTGACTGTTTCGGATGGTGTCCCATGTTTCAGAGATCGTCACCTTCTGGTCCGGTTTAATGAAACCCATGCCCCGAACGACAACGAGGTCACCCTCCGAGAGACCCTCCCTGATCTCCACGATGCCGTCATGGCGTGAGCCGATGGCAACGGCCTTGATCGTGGCTTTGGACTCACCGTTGATCACAGTTACGAAGTGTTTCTTCTGCTTCTGAGTGATGCTCTCCTCGGGCACGATCAGGGCTTTGCGCTCATTCTGAAGGATGGTGATACGCATCAGCATGCCGGGAATCAGTTTTCCATCAGGATTGGGGATGATGGCCCGCGCCAGAACCGATCGGGTAACCGGGTCGATTCTCGAATCCAGTGCGGAGATGGTGCCTTTGAAACGGAGGGAGGTGTCGGTATCAACTTCGGCAATAATCGGCGTTCCTGCCTTGACCCCCTGGATCGATGTTGCCGGAATACTGAAATCGAGCT
>JBNKZS010000058.1:0-6873 GCA_050301755.1 Mariprofundaceae bacterium | reverse complement strand
GCGTTTGATGCGGGCGGCAATCCGGTTGCGCCGAACCTTTCGGGACTTCTTTCGGTTCGAACTGTCGATATGTCGGAACTTGATACAAGGCTTTCTGAGAGCCGTTTCACGATTCTGAGTGATGTGGTGAGTGTCTTGTGCGGTAAAAACGGCGCTACGGCCGTTTACGGGCCGCAGAAAGGGCTTCAACCGGATGATGTTGTGTGCGTTGAGCGGGCTTTCAGCGATTTTGCCGACCGCTGTGCCGAAGCATCCGGTTCCGATCATCGTGATCAGGCGGGCGCCGGTGCAGCGGGCGGGATCGGCTTCGCCCTGATGCTGCTCGGCGCTGAGATTATTTCCGGTGCCGAATATGTGATGGAACGGACAGGCTTTTACGAGAAGTTGAAGGGTGCTGACTGGGTGGTCACAGGGGAGGGGTGTTCCGATGGCCAGACGCTGCACGGCAAGCTGCCTTTGAAGGTGGCTCAGGCGGCAAGAGGCGCAGGTGTGAAGGTGTCACTTGTTTCCGGATCGGTCGATCAAGGAGTTCGATCGGAGCTGGAGGGTGAGTTTGACCTCGTGATCAGTGCGAAACCTGACGCTATGGGGGTCGATCAGGCGCTTCAGCAGGCTGAAAAACTGCTCAAGCAAGCAGTTGAAAGGATTATTTTTTCCTGAAGCTTTTCTTTGCTGTTTTGATCATCTTTCCGAAATTACGATCTTTTTGACGCTTGTTGGCATAGCTGAGTTGGTTGAAGTCGGACTCCTGTGTCAGTTTGACGTAGTTGTCATAGTGGGCGGGGTCCAGCTCATCGCGCTCAATGGCATCGAGAATGGCACAGCCCGGCTCCTTGGTATGGGTGCAGTCTCTGAACCGGCAGTTGCACGCCAACGCCTCAATGTCGGAGAAGGTGGCGCCAATATCCGATTCGGTGACATGAACACCGAACTCCCGCATGCCGGGGTTGTCTATGACCAGCGCTCCGTTATCGAGCACAATCAACTCTCTGCGCACGGTGGTGTGTCGCCCTTCGCCACTGTCACTGACCTGCCTGGTTTTCTGAACCTCCTCACCGATCAGGTTGTTGATCAGCGTGCTTTTGCCGATGCCGGACGAGCCTACAAAGCAGTAGGTATGTCCCGGTTTCATCATGGCTTTCACCGCATCGACACCTTCGCGGGTGACGTTGCTGAGGGTTATGATGGTCTCATGGATGCCGGCACTGCGAATCGCATCAATCTGCTCTTGCAGGTCGGATTCCGATACAAGGTCGGTTTTGGAGAGAAGTATCATCGCACCGGCACCGCCATCCCGGACCATCACCAGATAACGTTCCAGGCGCCTGACGTTGAAATCGAAATGGCATGATTGAACAACCATCACCTCATCGATATTGGCTGCAATCATTTGAAATTCGACCGATTCGCCGATCGCCTTGCGGCGCAGAAAGGTGCGCCTGGGAAGGAGGGTGTGAATGGTCCCGATCTCGTCGCGTTCGGCTTTCTCAACGATGACCCAGTCGCCGATGCAGGGGCGATCCACCGGTGTGCTTCCCGGGGCGTGTGCCAGTTTTCCGGTCAGGCGGGCCTGCAGATATCCCGAATCGGAAATCATGGTCAGCAGGCCGCGATCCATGGCAACCACGCGGGCGATAAAGCTGTCATCGCCATAAGGTTCAAGGTGTTCCTCAAACCACGGCCCCCAGCCGAGTGTTTCAAGTTTGTTCATGTTCATCACGCAGGGCACTATATCACGCCATGATTGAATTTCCCGATCCGAATGAGGCTAATGAGGATGGTCTGCTGGCCATCGGCGGCAATCTTGAGCCCGGGACACTTCTGGCAGCCTACAGCAAGGGCATTTTTCCATGGTTCAGTGAAGATGGTCCGATTCTCTGGTGGTCGCCGGATCCGCGCATGGTGCTCTATCCCGATGCCTTTTATTGCAACCGCCGCCTGGCCAGACGACTCCGGCAGCCACAATACCGCTTCTCATGGGATGAGGCTTTCGATGCGGTGATCCGAACCTGTGCCGGAATTCCGCGAAAAGGGGAGCGCGGCACCTGGATTCTGCCGGAGATGATGGATGCCTATCTGAAGCTGCATGAACTGGGTCATGCCCACTCTGTCGAGGTGTGGGAGGGGGATGTGTTGATCGGCGGCCTCTATGGCGTACTGCTGAACCATATATTCTTTGCCGAGTCGATGTTCAGCCGACAGCGCGATGCCTCCAAGATGGCTCTGGCCAAGCTCAGTGAGCGGGCAGAAACGGAGGGGTGGCGACTGATTGATTGCCAGTTCCACACAGGTCATCTCGAGTCGCTTGGTGCCAGAGAGATCAGCCGGAATGAATTTCTTTCGGCCATCCGTGGCGATCCGGTTATTTAACTTTCAGTGCACCGAGAACAATGGCGATGATGCCGCCACCCATCAGTGCATAGGCCTTCATCGGAGCTTCACCGCCAACAGCCCGACTGATCTTCGAGCCAGCCGAGTCGAAGATGTCATAGCCCCAGAAGAGCAGGCCTGCTCCAATGATAATCAATGCGATGCCGATGATTTTGTTGTTGATCATATAATCTCTCCCGTCTGTCGTGTTCGTTGCAGTTTATTCGGATGGTGCGGATGTACCGGTAACAATTTTTACAGGGACTCATCCCGCGGATCGTGACCGGAGCGTTTGCGCAGCTTCTGTTTGGTGCCGCAGTGGTGACAGAACTTGGCCCCGGCAGGGGTGTTCTGCTGGCAATGGTGACAGATGCTCTTGTTCTGCAAATGCTCTGAAAGCTTGATGGATACCGTGCCTGTCAGAATGGCGAACATGGTGATACCGGTCAGCATCAGAACGCCCGCCTCGATTTTTCCGCCCACCGTTTGCGGAATGAGATCGCCGTAGCCGACAGTGGTCATGGTGACCAGACTCCACCAGCAGCCGATAAAGGCATCGTGGAAGGTTTCAGGCTCGATGTAGTGGATCAGGTTTCCGGAAACAAGAACGATGATGCAGATAGTGGCCAGAACAACAAAGACGATGTCGATAATGTCGGCCATCGAAGCAAAGAAGAGGCGCATGGCCCTGAGGTAACGGATCAGTTTCAGCAGCCTTAATACCCGCAGCAGCCGCACGGCGATGGTGACCTGGCCGAAGAGCAGCAGTGGAAGCCATGTGAGGAGGTCAATCAGGCCATAGCTGCTCAGAGCGTAGCCACGCCGATCATGGGCGGCATAGATTCTCAGGAAGTACTCGGCAGCA
This sequence comes from Mariprofundaceae bacterium, assembly GCA_050301755.1. Classification (GTDB taxonomy): domain Bacteria; phylum Pseudomonadota; class Zetaproteobacteria; order Mariprofundales; family Mariprofundaceae; genus WSZY01. The sequence continues at coordinate 3,638 of JBNKZS010000058.1, read as the reverse complement.
AAGAAGAGGGTAGTGACTTTTTCAAACAGCAGGATGCTATCTCTCAAGTCGCTGGAGATGGATTCAAGTGTACCGAACATCGAAATGAACACGCTTGCGGCAATCACAAACATAATCAGAAGGTTGGTAGTCCTGCCCAAAGGGCTACGCAGATCAAACAGGGAGGTGTTAAGCCATGCTTTCAGTGGAGAGTCAGAAGCGTCCTTGCGCTGATAATGGTGTTTCATACAGCAAAAAGAATCGCACAGAGCCATCTGCTTGTAAATTGCGGCCTCCTGTTACAAGCCCTTATTTCTGATAATCTGAGATGCTATAAGAGCGAGTAAGGCGTGTTTCTTGCTTATGGAAATTATGAGTTCAAGCAGAGCTCAAACAGAGCTGCTACTCTCTTATATAGAAGGAGAATGCCATGGTGGATAAGGGTAGAGATAAAAGAGAATATGAGCGATATCCGGCAACACTGAAGGTCCACGTTTATGCGCTCGACTCAACGGGTGAGCAGTTTACTGCAACCGGACTTCTGCAGAATATTTCGGGAGGAGGAGCCAACCTTCTTGCCGGCGAACCGGGAAAGTTCTATATCGGACAGAAGGTGGATTTGAAGATACACCTGCCTCACGGTGATGAGCTTGGAACCAATATGAAAGGGCATGGGATGGTGGTCTGGGTTGGTGAAGATGAAAACCCGGAAGATCACTCCAAGTGCGCTTCAATCGGCCTCTGCCTCGACGATCTGCTGGCTTTTGAACATCTGGTCGGCGATTCGTGAAGAGCTGGATTTTTGGGTTAATAAACAAATGATGATGACCACTTCTAGCCATCAAAGCTTTAAAAAAACAGCCTGGCTGTTTTATGGGATTGCCTGCCTGTTTCCGTATCTGGTCGGTGTCTACCTCATTCTTGAGCTTAAGATCAATCTTAACTACACCATATTCAATATTCTTGCATTGACCCTGATACTGATTCTTCTGGGAGGGTTGGTGATTGATGCCTTTTCGAGGCGATTGAGGAATCTGGCCAGAAAGGTTTCACTAACTGTTCAGACAGGTGCAACTGAAAAGCTTGAAGAGAAGGAAAATGACCTTGAAGAGGTCTATGTGCTGACTCGGGATTTCAATGCCATTGTCGGGGAACTGGATAAACATAAAAAACACTCGAAGGTGATTACCGCGAGGATGCTCGCCTATGTGAATGACCTGGAAGAGTATGAGAAAAAGTTCAGGGATGAGTCCCTCATGCGTGCCAACCTAAGCCGGTATGTCGGCAAGGATGTGGTTGACGAACTGGTTCGCAGTGATAAGCCGGCATTTGAAAATGTCGAGTGCACAGCCACCATATTATTTGCCGACATCCGACGCTTCACCACGCTTTCCGAGAGTATGGAGCCTGAACAGATCATTACGATTCTCAATAACTATTTCGGAGCCATGGTGCCTGTTATTTTTAAATATAATGGCGTTCTAGATAAATTTGTCGGCGATGAACTGATGGCCGTTTTTAGAGATCATCCATATGGTGACAGGGCACCCCTGCGGGCGATCAAGGCAGCCATTGATATGATCGAGGAGCTGGAAAAGATCAAGAACACACTGGATAGTGACTATTCAGATATTGATGTGGGAATCGGCATCAATACCGGCAAGGTCGTGATCGGCAATGTGGGTTCTGAAAACCGCAAGGACTACACCGCCATTGGTGATACCGTGAATGTGGCAGCAAGACTGGAGCAGATTGCAGGTTGCCAGGAGATCATTGTCGGCGAAGCGACCTACGAGATCTGCAAAGAGATTGTGCAGATGGAAGAGACCGGTGAGATCATTCTGAAGAACAGAAATGCTCCCGTCCGCGGCTACAAGGTGATCAAGAAGAAAATCGATGCCTGAACTCACTATCTCCCTGACAGATGAAAGGGAGCGGATTGTTTTTTCCCTGGATGGCGATATGCCGCCGATTAAAAGCCTCTTGGAAAGCGCAGGCATCGGATTGCCGGGGGAGTGCGGAGGAGCTGGAAAGTGCGGCCTCTGTCTTATTCAAGTTGAACATGGCCATGTTTCCGAACCTACCCGGATTGAGCAGGAGTTGCTCTCTAAAAGCGAGTTGATGCATGGAATCAGGTTGGGATGCCAGGCAAGAGCACTTGGCGACCTGTCTGTAAAACCGCTTTCCGACACGCCGGATTTGATCTGGAGAGCCCTTGAAACGAACCGTTTTGCATCCAGCGGGCGTTTAGGTGAGAGTAAAAGCGGCTACGGGATTGCTGTCGACCTGGGAACGACGCAGATCAGGATGAGTCTGTGGAACCTTGATCGTGGCGAACGGGTGGATGGTGTGGTGACCTTGAATCCTCAGCGGCGTTTCGGTGCTGATGTTCTGACCCGTCTCTCTGCAGCTGTCGAATCGGATCACAATGCCGAGGTGTTAAAGCATCTGGCACGATATACGGTTGAGCAAGGCATAAAGTACTTTTCTCAACGGTTCGGCCTGATATCCCAACAGATCAGTGGCATCAATATTGTCGGCAATACCGCCATGCTGACACTCATCTCCGGCAGTCATTATGAGCGTCTTCTTCAACCTGAACAGTGGCACGCATTCATCGATGTTGAGTTGGCGGACATCCAACGATGGAAACAGGGTATGGGGTTGGGTCAAAAGGCGATTATCAAGCCGGTTGAGCCGCTAGCCGGTTTTGTCGGCTCTGACCTGCTGGCAGGCGTGATCGCTACAGGGTTGTGCGATAGCAGTAGAATCTCCCTGTTGATCGATTTCGGCACCAATTCAGAAATAGCTTTATGGGATGGAGAGCAGCTTTGGGTTACATCGGTTCCCGGTGGCCCGGCATTCGAGGGGAGTGGACTTAGCCACGGGATGCCCGCTCTGGAAGGGGCAATCAGCAATTTTGACCTGAATGGAGAGGGACGGTTTAAGGCCGATGTTATCGGGGGCGGAATTCCAAAGGGAATTTGCGGTTCAGCACTGGTCGATGCAATTGCACTGCTTCTCAAGCGCGGAGAGGTCAATGCACTGGGGCGTTTTACGGCTGACTCGAAGTCGAAGCCATGTCTGCTGGACGAGACCGGGGAGATTACCGTTAACCATCGCGACATCGATCTTTTTCAACGTGCCAAGGCGGCAACAGCCGCCGGAATCGGATACCTGCTTCAGCAGGCTGGCTTGAGTGTCGATTACATTGAGCGCCTTTCAGTTGGCGGCGCCTTCGGTGAGTACCTGAACAGGCAACATGCCATGGATGTGGGTCTCATTCCCGTTATGGAGTCTGGAAACGTTGAACTTTGTGGCGATACGGCCCTGATGGGATGTGAGCAGTTGATGGTGATTCCCGAGCGCAACAGGTTGCTCAAACAGGTCTCGGTTAACAGCCGGATCATCAACCTCTCCATGGCCCCTGAATTTGAAATGCTTTTTGTTGAAAATCTTTATTTAAAACCGATCCGCTTTGAATCGGCAACCATCATGCAGCCATGCCATACAGAGTCTATAATCGAATAGAGGTCTGAGCATATGCGGCAGTTCAGGAGATCGGTATGAAAGATAAGATTGTCAGTGCATATAACGAGGCGGTGTTTGATACCGATCGCGACCGGGCTTTAACGATCATTCAAGATGCTCTTGAAAAA
>JBNKZS010000057.1:0-7296 GCA_050301755.1 Mariprofundaceae bacterium | reverse complement strand
TTCACGCTCGGCCTGTTCATCCTCCTGTCCCATCGATGCCCAGACATCGGTGGTGACAAGGTCGGCTTCATGGGCAGCCTCAAACGGATCGGGACTGATAGTGATATCCGCACCCAGATCCCTGGCAGCCTGCAGCAATCCTGCGTCCGGGGCATAGGCTTCCGGGCAGGCGAATTTCAGTTTGTAGCCAAAGGCCACGGCACCATTGATCCAGGAGTGGGTCATGTTATTGCCATCGCCGATCCACGCCACGGTCTTATCCCGGATATCACCGCGATGCTCTTCATAGGTGAAAATATCGGCCAGAATCTGGCACGGATGAGTCAGGTCGGTCAGTGCATTGATCACCGGCACCGACGAGTGCGCTGCAAACTCCTGAATCATCTCATGCCCGAAGGTTCTGATCATTACACCGTCAACCATCCGGGAGAGCACCCGCGCCGAATCGGCAATCGGTTCTCCACGACCCAACTGTGTCGTGCCGGAATGCAAAAACAGCGCATGGCCGCCCAGCTGATACATACCCACCTCGAAAGAGATGCGTGTTCGAGTGCTGGCCTTGTCGAAAATCATGCCAAGCGTTTTTCCGGCCAGTGTATGGTGAACCTCACCTCTTTTCTGCATGGCTTTAAGCTCGGCAGCCCGTCTCAACAACCCCCGTGCTTCATCGGCCGTAATATCCAGCAGTGTTAAAAAATGCCTCATGGCTCAACCCCTTTCTCTACCTCAACCGCACTGAATGCGGCCTCAAGAATTTCCAATGCCCTCTCTACTTCAGCTGTTTTTACATTCAGGGCGGGAAGCATTCTGATCACATTCGGTCCGGCAGGAAGTACCAGCAATCCTTTCAATTTACAGCTTTCAATCACCGGCGCAACCGCGGAGGAGCAGGCAAGACCAAGAAGCAGACCGCTTCCGCGTACCGACTCAGCCATCGGATACTTCTCTACAATCTGTTGCAACCCAACCTTAAGGCGAATGCTCTGCTCGTTCACATTTTGCAACAGGCTCTCGCGCTCAATCGTATCCAGTACTGCAAGAGCGGCAGCGCATGAGAGCGGATTGCCACCAAACGTGGAGCCATGGCTTCCAGCAGCAAAAGCCGTCGCCACCCGATCGGACGCCAGCATCGCGCCGATCGGCACACCACCGCCCAGCCCTTTAGCCAGCGTCAGTACATCCGGAGTAATTCCCGCATGCTCAAAAGCAAACATCTTTCCTGTCCGGCCAACGCCTGTCTGCACTTCGTCAAGCATGAGAAGGATCCCCTCTTCATCACAAAGCCTGCGCACACTCTGCAGATATGCCGGGTCGGCGATATTAACGCCCCCCTCGCCCTGCAACGGCTCAAGGAGCACAGCTGCCGTCTGATCATTGATGGCAGATCTCAGGGCCTCAATATCATTGAGTGGCACATGGATAAAGCCGGGAGGCAAGGGATCAAAGCCCACCTTCACCTTATCCTGGCCTGTTGCCGTCAGCGTGGAGAGCAACCGGCCATGAAATGAGTTGGTTGCCGTAATCACGGTGCGCCGTGGAGAGCCCTGGTCATAGAAATGTTTCCTGGCAATCTTGATGGCCGCCTCATTGGCTTCTGCTCCGGAATTACAGAAAAAGACCCTGTCCAGACCTGACAACCAGACCAGTTTATCAGCCAGTTCATCCTGTTTGGGAATATGATAGAGATTGGAGCAGTGCAGCATAGTTGCCGCCTGTTCACTGATGGCTTTCACCATCGCCGGATGGGCATGCCCCAGCGTATTCACAGCAATGCCCGCAACAAAGTCGAGATAGCTGTTCCCCTGATCGTCAAAGACATAAGCGCCTTCACCCCGAACAAGGGTTAAAGGGTACCGCGCATAGTTCTGCATCACACTATTCATCAGCGAACACTAAATGCATGAATTCATTAACGCATCTTTTTATATGCCTGCCTTTTTCCATGTCGTTGCCGGTCTGATCAAACTCCCCTAAACTTGGCTGATGGACGTTAAACATCATACTCGCATCAAGGTTTGCGGCATTACCCGGCTGGAGGATGCGCTTACTGCATCCCGACTGGGTGTTGATGCTGTCGGCTTTGTCTTCTATCCCAAAAGCCCCCGTTACATATCACCGGACAAGGCAGCCACGATCATTCGCCAGCTGCCGCCGTTTGTCTCAGCCGTCGGCCTGTTTGTGAACCCAACACAGGATCTCATCGCCGAAGTACTGCAAAAGGTTCCGCTTGGTGTCATTCAGCTGCATGGAGATGAGTCGCCGGAGTTCTGTCAGGCCCAGCGCCGGAGAGTTATCAAGGCCGTGGCGATAAGCAGCAAAGAGGATTTGAAAAAGGCCAGCAAGTACAACTGCCCGCTTCTTCTCGATGCCAAAGCTCCGCAGGGTGTTTACGGCGGTACCGGCACCTCATTCGACTGGTCTCTGCTGGAAGGGTTCGGCCATGCCCACCCGCTGATTCTGGCTGGAGGACTCAATTCCTCCAACATTGATGCGGCACTTTCTGTTCGCCAATGGTTTGCCGTGGATGTATCCTCCGGCGTTGAAGCTTCGCCCGGAATCAAGGACGACACAAAGCTGTGTGATTTTGTTGGCCGCGTGAACTCCTTCTGAAATCTGTCACAAGGAATGCCTAGGCAACATGGATAGCTCACATATCAATCCCATCTATAATCTGGACATCACCCACAGGCCGGATGCGAATGGTCACTTCGGACGTTTCGGTGGTCGTTTTGCCGCAGAGACCCTGATGGGCCCGCTCAAAGAGATCGAGGATGCTTTTTTTGAAGCATGGGCGGATCCTGAGTTCCAGGCCGAGCGCATGGATCTTCTCAAGCACTACGTCGGCCGCGCCACACCGCTCTACCATGCCAGGCACCTCTCCGAGGCGGTTGGCGGAGCGCAAATTTATCTGAAGCGTGAGGACCTGAATCACACCGGCGCTCACAAGATCAACAACACCATCGGGCAGGCCCTGCTTGCAAGACGCATGGGTAAAAAGAAGGTGATAGCCGAAACCGGTGCCGGCCAGCACGGCGTTGCCACCGCCACTGTAGCCGCCATGTTCAACATGCAGTGCGACATCTATATGGGCCGGGAAGATATTCGTCGTCAGGCTCCCAATGTCTTCCGCATGCGACTGCTCGGAGCCAATGTGGTCCCTGTCGATTCGGGCACATCGACACTGAAAGATGCCGTCAATGAAGCGCTTCGCGTCTGGGTGGCATCCTGCGAAGACACCTACTATATCTTCGGAACTGCCGCCGGCCCACACCCTTTCCCGCTGATGGTACGCCAGTTTCATACTGTCATCGGACAAGAAGCCCGTGCTCAGTGTCTGGAGCAGACAGGCCGCCTACCGGATGTCGCAGTTGCCTGTGTCGGCGGCGGCTCCAATGCTATCGGCCTGCTGCAACCGCTACAGGATGATACTGAGATTCGACTCGTTGCCGTTGAGGCAGCAGGCCATGGTTTGGAGTCGGGCGAACATGCAGCCTCTCTGGCCAAAGGTCAGGCCGGCATTATTCACGGCAGCCTCAGCTACCTTCTCGATGACAGTGAAGGTCAGGTACAGGGAACCCATAGTATCTCTGCCGGCCTTGATTATCCCGGTGTCGGTCCGGAATTGGCCGCCCTGTTTGAAGACGGGCGTCTGGAACTTGACAGCGCTACTGATAGTGAAGCGCTTGAAGCATTCCAGGTTCTAACCAAAACCGAAGGAATTATCCCAGCCCTCGAATCAAGCCATGCGTTGGCGGCAGGCATGCGCATAGCGACAACCATGAAACCTGAGCAGATTCTGCTGATCAACCTCTCCGGGCGAGGCGACAAGGATCTCGGTACCGTCATGGAGATGCTTGGCATGCCAGAAAATGGAGACGCATCATGAACGATCGCCTGAATCGTCTGTTTGCTCGCTGCAAGGAGGAGTCCCGGGCCGCACTGGTTGGTTACCTGACCGCCGGCGACCCCAATGTGGCAACATCTGAAAAGCTCATCATGGATCTGGCCGGGCAGGTAGATGTGCTTGAGATCGGCATGCCATTTTCCGACCCCATGGCCGATGGCCCGGTCATACAGGCCGCCAGTGAGCGGGCTCTTGCTGCCGGCACGCATATCAATGATGTCTTTGCCATCGCCAACAAAGTGCGCTCTGCCTACCCGGAGATCGGTATCATTCTTATGGGTTATGCCAATGTCCCTTTCACCATCGGCTTTGAGAGTTTTGCCGAGCGCGCATCGAGAGCCGGTGTGGATGGCGTACTGATTGTCGATATTCCGGCAGAGGAGAGCTATATCTGCGAAGAGGCCCTGAAAAAGCATAGCTTGCATCGCATCCTTCTGCTCTCTCCCACCTCCTCCGACACACGAATAAAGCTTGCATCTGAGGCCGCAAGCGGCTTTATTTACTATGTATCGCTAACCGGTATCACTGGTGCCGAAATGGGGGAGACGACCGCTGTGGCAAAACAGGTTGAGAATATTCGTCAATTTACCGATCTTCCGATCTGCGTCGGTTTCGGCGTGAAGAGTGCCGAACAGGCCAAAGCTGTTGCCGAATTTTCCGATGGGGTTGTCGTGGGAAGTCATTTTGTCTCTCAAATCGCCACCAACATCCTTCATGAAGCAGCGATGATTTCATCCCTTCACAAGGCAGCAGACAGCATGCGCGGGGCCATGGAGAAGAGCGCGGTTTGAAGATCAAGGTGCTCGGCTGCTATGGAGGCCAGCTTCTGGGTTTTCACCTGACTTCGTTTCTGGTCAACGATTCGATTCTGCTTGATGCAGGCTCTCCAACAGAGGCACTGACGCTGGAACAACAGGGGAAGATCAATCATATCTTCCTGTCGCACACACACCTTGATCACATCAAGGATATCGCCTTTCTGGCAGACAACCGCTCTCTGAAGAGAATGAGCAACAGCAATAAGGGCAACTGCATCACCATCCACTCATTGCAGGAGAACCTTGATGCCCTCAAAGACCACTTTCTCAACGATAAAATCTGGCCCGATTTCACCAAGATTCCGACCAGAAGCGATCCGACCCTCTGTCTCCAAGCGCTCAAACCGGAACAGACCGTCGAGGCCGATGGCATAAAAATCACCCCGATTGAAGTCAATCATCCGGTTCCCTGTACGGGTTTCCTGCTCGACCAGGACGGCACCCAGTTCCTCTATTCGGCGGATACCGGCACAACAGACCGAATATGGGAGGTCGCCAACCAGCAGCCAAACCTGAAAGGCATAATTATTGACTGCTCCTTTACCAATGCCCACCAGAGAATTGCAGATATCAGCGGCCATCTGACGCCAAAGGGCATGGCTGCGGAATTGCGGAAGCTGGATAAATTTGGGCAAATTCCGATCTACCTGTATCATATGAAACCCGAAACATTGAATATCATTCAGGCTGAGGTTGTCGCAGAGGATATTCCCCATCTGCGCATGATGACCCAGGTTGATGAACTACTGATTTGAGAGACAAAACACTATGAGCTGGCTGACACGATTAATTGAAAGTCCGAAAAGCATTCTATCCTCTTCCGACACGACCACACCTGAGGGACTGTGGCTGAAGTGCCCCGGATGTTCGGAGACGCTTTACAACAAGGAGCTGATTCGCTCCAAAATGGTCTGCCCGAAATGCAATCAGCACCTGCGTGTGGAAGCCGAAAAGCGGGCTTCATTTCTCTTCGATACTGACACGTATGAAGAGCATGACATTGACCTGAGGTCCCAGGATTCACTGAATTTCAAAGACAAGAAGCGCTATAAAGACCGCATCAAGGAAGCCAATAAAAAGGCCGGCCCTACCGATGCCGTGCGTAACTATCTGGGTGATATCGAAGGACAAGTCACCTCCGTTTCCATTTTTGATTTCCACTACATGGGTGGAAGCATGGGCTCTGTTGTAGGTGAGAAGATTGTTCGCGGCATGGAGCGTGCTCTTGAGCTTCAGTGCCCTTATCTGCTGATCACCGCTTCCGGCGGTGCCCGCATGCAGGAGGGAATTCTCTCGCTGATGCAGATGGCCAAAACCTCATCGGTGGCCAACCGTCTGAATGAGGCAAAACTGCCATTCATCTGTCTGTTGACCGATCCAACCATGGGCGGCGTCTCCGCATCGGTGGCATGGCTGGGCGACATTATCCTTGCCGAGCCCGGTGCCTTGATCGGCTTTGCCGGTCCCCGCGTGATTCAGGAGACCGTTGGCGAAAAACTGCCGGAGGGTTTCCAGCGCTCAGAGTTCCTGCTTGAGCATGGCCTGATCGACGGCATTGTTGACCGCAGGGAGTTGCCCGAGCATCTGAAGATGATCTTCGAACACCTCATGCACCGCGCCTATCGTCAGGCAAGCTAACCAGATACGGGTGGCTTGAGAGCCACCAGACACGATGCAGCAACAGACGCATAAACCTGACAACATTGAATCCTGGCTGGAGCAGTTAGGCCAGCCATCGGCTGATCGCGACTACAAACCGGGACATGCCCGCATGCATGACCTGCTGGCACCGCTGAAACTCATAAGACCAAAACTGCGCATACGCATTGCCGGAACCAATGGCAAAGGCTCGACCGCCTTCATGCTCGCGACTGCCCTTCAGGCATGCGGACTGAAGGTCGGCCTCTACACTTCGCCGCACATCCACCGCTTCAATGAGCGCATTCGTGTGAACGGTGAAGAAATTGAGGATCATGAATTGATCGCACTGATGCAGGCGGTCATGCCGACTGCTCTTGAGATCGGCGCATCCTACTTTGAAGTGGCTACAGCACTCGCTCTCAAACATTTCAGCGATGCAGAGGTCGATGTCGAAATTCTGGAAGCCGGCGTCGGTGCACGCCTTGATGCCACCACGGCCGTCGATGCCGACATGGCACTGATCACCCCGATCGGGCTGGATCACCAGGCGTGGCTGGGTGACACCATCAACTCTGTTGCCGATGAGAAATCATACGTGGCGGATGGGTGTTCAGTGGTTCTGAGTGCCGTTCAACCGGATATCGTGATTCCGATTCTAAAGCGGCGAGCATCCGGGCTGGAGATTATCGAGCCTGATGAATCGCTATCATTACGCATGCATGGAAAGCACCAGTTTCAGAATGCCGCTCTCGCTTTGCATGCGGTGAAACACCTTATCGAAGAGGGGCTGGTTAACGGGTCAGTAAAGCGGGCAATACTGGCGATTGAATCGATCGTGGTTCCGGGCCGGCTTCAGATGGTGCAATTCGGTGAGGCCACCATCTGGCTTGATGCCGCCCATAATCGCCATGCTGTAGAAACGCTGCTGCCGTT
>JBNKZS010000056.1:0-7900 GCA_050301755.1 Mariprofundaceae bacterium | reverse complement strand
CTCTATCTTCGTATGCCCGTCAGTTTATTGATCAGACGGAAAAACCCAAGGTTGACTATATTGGGGGCCTTAGCCCGGCAATAGCCATTGAGCAAAAGGCCGTCAGTAAAAATCCGAGATCCACGGTCGCCACGGTCACGGAAATATTCGCCCATGGTGCAACCGGTATAAGGTGCAATATACTGAAGTGCAGCCGATTCGGATGCAGATGCGGAAACGATAATCGTATTATCCAGAGCACCATGCTCTTTCAGCGTACGAACCACGTTAGCAACGGTTGATGCCTTCTGGCCGACCGCCACATAAACACAGGTCACACCGGTGTCTTTCTGGTTGATAATGGTGTCGATTGCGATCGCTGTCTTGCCAGTCTGACGGTCACCAATGATCAACTCACGCTGACCACGACCGACAGGAACCATGGAGTCAATCGCCTTGATACCTGTCTGAAGTGGCTGATCCACCGACTTACGCTCAATAACACCCGGCGCAATCTTCTCTACAGCGCTGTTCTCAGCAACATCAAGCGGACCCTTGCCATCGATCGGCTGACCAAGAGCGTTAACCACGCGGCCTTTCAGACCCGGTCCGGTTGGGACCTCGAAGATACGTCCCGTACATTTAACCTGATCGCCTTCGCGCAGATGGGTGAACTCACCGAAGATCACAGCACCTACGGAGCCCTCTTCAAGGTTCAGCACCATGCCGAATGTGTCGCCAGGGAACTCCAGCATTTCGCCAGCCATCGCAGCGGACAGACCGTGGATCAGGGCAACGCCATCACCTACAGAGATCAAACGTCCAACGTTGGCATCAGCAGCACCTGCTTCAAAGCCCTTGATCTGCTCCTTAATAATGGAACTGATTTCAGCGGTATCGAGTTTCATATCTTTTAACCTCTAATGACCAATCAATAATCTAAATAAATATATGCAGGCTGGTTACGCGGCGATTGCCTTGCGTAGACCTTCAAGCTTGCCACGCAGGGAGCCGTCGATCTGGCGGTCACCAATATTGACGACCATACCACCCAGAATCTGCTTATCTTCAACAATCTCAAGCTGCACCTTCTTCTTTCCGGCCAGACCGGAAACAGCAGCTTCAATTTTCTTCTTGGTTTCGGCGTCCGGCTTGGCAGCAACAACGACAGTTGCCACAACACTCGCTTCGGACTCACGAACCATCTCTACAAAAATATCATTAATCTCAGGAAGCAATGAAGCTTTTCCACGCTCGCAAAGCAGCGAAACCAGACGATCCAGCTCCTTTGAGGAGGTGCCGGCGATTTTCTTGAGCGCCTTTACCTTCTGCTCAGCAGGCAGGTTTGGCAGATCGAGGAAATCCTGCACATCCTTAACAGCAGCAGCTTCAGCCAGCGTCGAAAGACCTGATGCGATATCGACTCCCTCACTGGAGAGGTCGAACAGCGCCCTGGCGTAACGGCGTGAAACGGCTAGGGAGCTCATGCGCGACCGAACCCTTCACTAACCACGTTGTCGATCAACTTGGCATGACGCTTCGCATCAAGCTCTTCATCAATCACACGCTCTGCAGCCAGCATGGCAATCGCAGCCACCTCTTTACGCAGTGCCTGACGGGCACGGTTCGCTTCAGCCTCAACTTCACCACGAGCCGACTCAACGATCTGCTGAGCATCGGTGCGCGCCTTGGTCACAGCCTCTTCACTCACTTCGGCTGCGCGCTTTTCAGCCGCTGACACGATCTCCTGAGCTTTAGAGCGAGCCTCTTTCAACTGAGCATCAATCTCAGCTTCAGCCTTGGCTTTTGCCTCTTTGCCAGCATCTGCTGCAGCAAGCCCCTCTGCGATCTTCTTTGTGCGAGCTTCCATCGCGTCGTTCAAAGGACCGTAGAGATTCTTCTTCAGCAGATAAACCATGGTCAGGAAGACCACGATCTGGCCGATAAATGTTAGGTCAATACTCATGAGTAAGCCTCACTTCCTGTTGTAATTTGTTTCAAGTTCGGTTTAGCCCAAGAATGGGTTGGCGAACAGGAACCACAGTGCAAATGCCATGATGATGAAAGGGAAAGATTCCATCAGACCGGCAAAAATGAACATGTTGAACATCAACTGCGGGCGCATTTCAGGCTGACGTGCGATACCCTCAAGGGTCTTTGAGCAGATCAGGCCCCATCCGATAGCTGAACCCAGGCCGGCAGCGGCCAGAATTACACCTACAGAAATTGCCGAAGCAGCGGTGATGATAGTTGTTGCATCCATTTTTTTAACTCCTATGCAGTACTAAAAAATAAAACTTAATGATGATCTACCGGCTGATGTGCAATTGACAGGTACACCACCGTTAGAATCATAAAAATAAACGCTTGCAGCAGGCCGATGAAGAGATGGAAGAAAGACCATCCCAGACCCACGAAGAAACCGGCCGTCATTGCCACCGCGCCACCACCGAGAAGGAGGGATGCGATAAGCAGGAAGATCACTTCACCTGCAAACATATTACCGAACAATCGGAAAGAGAGTGAAAGGGGCTTAGCCACCTCTTCAACCAATTTCAGAATCAGATTAATAGGCATCACGACAGGCTTCAGCACCATTGGCACGAGACTGGTGAACGGCTCCATAACAAGCTCTTTGCAGAAATGAACTGGCTTAAGCTTGAACTCATAGTAGAGAACCAGAAGAAACACACTTACACCCATGGCAGCCGGCAGATTCAGGTCGTTGGTCGGAACCGGACGGAAATGATGGACGCCGAACAGATGGGCGACATTGCCGATCAGGTAGGCGGGAAGGATATCAAGTGTATTACAGAGAAGAATAAAGACAAAAATCGTGAACGCCAACGGGGCCACCATTGGATTGTGAACCGGGAAGTTGTCGTTAACAGTATCGTTGATAAATCCGACAACGGTTTCCATGAAGTTCTGCGCACCTGTCGGCGCCCCTTCCGTAACCTTGCCTTTCAGCCACATACCAAAACCAACCAGCAATGTTGCGATGGTTACGGTAAGGATCATTGTATCTACATGAATCTGCATGAATGGATTGCTTTCATCTACAACGTACGTCCAGTACTGTAGATGGGATGCAATTCCGTCGCCACCGCTATGCTCAGCCAATTCCGTCACCCCTAGTGTAATCTCAAATTCAACTTAACTTTCGTCAGCCTGACTCTCGTCCGAGGCCCGTGAAGTCACCTTCACGATATGGACATAACCTCCGACGTAAGCCGTAAACATTCCCGCAGCAATAGCGAGAAGATTAAGCCCCATCACATTTGCACCGATCAGCGCAACAATTAACAGAATAAAACGAACGACTGCCGAGCGGTATAATACGCCACGGCCATCAGCTCCCTCCACCTGAGATGAGCCCACCACGCTCCGGGCAAGTAGAATACTATTCAGCCCTACCAGAGCGCCACCTGACAAAACCGAGAACACAATCATCCCGCCCTGCCAGGGCCACACAAAAACAGATACGATCAACGCGGCCAAAAACTGAGTCCGGGCCACCCCGGCAAGCTGCCTCTGCCACACCGTATCAGACTGTTGCTGTTGAGTGTCAGACAACCCTTCGGCTCCCCGCTTCAACAATGACACAACCCTCTTCTTTTGCGGTGGCGATTTCTACCAATTTAGCCACCAGAAAGCAAGCATCAATCATGAACAAATCTTAATGGAAGGACATAAAGCCGATTATTCATAGACCTCTCTCAGCCCATCAAGATAAATCTCCGCCCGACTCTTGCCACCCGGCAGCTGAACATCGGGATTCTCTCCCAGCGCTTCAACAGATGCCCTGGCATAGGCCAGCTGCTCTTCCAACTTCATTTCCGACCAGTCAGCCGCATCAACTATCCCGTCGCCGGTCTTATCAAAACGCGCATCGACAGCAACGCCGTCATCTGCAAAGGCTGCCAGCGGCAGCATACATACCGCCACCAGCAACCCGAAACACAAACCGCTTCGCAACCGATTCAAATCAGTAACGATAGTGATTCGGCTTGTAAGGGCCTTCTACCGGTACGCCGATATAGTCAGCCTGCTCTTTGGTCAGCGGTGTCAGGTTAACACCAACCTTGGCCAGATGCAGACGTGCCACCTCTTCGTCCAGCTTCTTAGGCAGCGTATAGACTTCATTCTTATACTCGCCGGTCTGCGTGAACAGCTCGATCTGAGCCAGCGTCTGGTTGGTGAAGGAGTTGGACATGACGAAACTCGGATGGCCTGTACCACAACCCAGATTCACCAAACGACCTTCAGCCAGCAGCGTGATGCGCTTGCCATCCGGGAAGATAATCTGATCCACCTGTGGCTTCACATTGTCCCACTCATATTTCTTCAGGCTAGCGACATCGATCTCATTATCGAAGTGCCCGATGTTGCAGACGATGGACTGATCCTTCATGGCAGCCATGTGGTCATGGGTGATGACGTGGTAGTTGCCGGTAGTGGTGACGAAGATATCGCCCAGAGCGCATGCCTCATCCATATTAACCACACGGTAGCCTTCCATGGCCGCTTGCAGCGCACAGATCGGATCGATTTCAGTCACCCATGTGGTCGCGCCCATACCGCGGAACGCCTGCGCACAGCCTTTACCCACATCGCCGTAACCTAGAACCACACAGATCTTGCCCGCGATCATCACGTCGGTCGCACGCTTGATACCGTCAAGAAGTGACTCACGGCAACCATAGAGATTATCAAACTTGGACTTGGTCACAGAGTCATTAACGTTGATGGCAGGGAACGGCAGATCACCAGCTTCCTGCATCTGATAGAGACGATGCACACCCGTGGTGGTCTCTTCAGTCACACCCTGAATCGCGTCGCGACGCTTGGTGTAGTATCCTGGCTGAGATGCCAGACGCTTCTTGATGGATGCGTAGAGATACTCCTCCTCTTCAGAGCCAGGGTTATCCAGCACGGACGGATCTTTTTCTGCCTTGGCACCGAGAATCAGCAGCAATGTCGCATCACCACCATCATCCAGAATCATGTTCGGTGTACCACCGTCATGCCACTCCATGATGTTATGGCAGAACTCCCAGTACTCCTCCAGCGTTTCACCCTTGTGAGCAAAGACCGGAATACCTTCAGCAGCAATGGCGGCCGCCGCGTGATCCTGTGTTGAGTAGATGTTGCACGACGCCCAGCGCACCTCGGCACCCAGAGCCGTCAGTGTTTCAATCAGCACACCTGTCTGGATGGTCATATGCAGAGAACCTGCAATGCGGGCACCCTTCAAAGGCTGTGACGCCGCATATTTTTCACGTGTTGCCATCAGGCCCGGCATTTCGGTTTCAGCAATCTTCAGCTCTTTACGGCCCCATGCGATGGTTGCCGGGGACATATCCGCCACTTTGTAATCGGTAAAATCGGACATTCTCATACTCCTATATTGTGTCGCCTTATAAAAATATGAGCACAGTTAAATATGTATTTTTGACTGAGCCTGGTGCCATAACAGACACTGCAGTGCTCCTCAGTCTTTTTGATGCTGAAGAAGGCCATCCTGACCCTTTCAACTTACGAAAAACAAAACCGCGTTTTTGTTTTTCTCACAAAATCGGCATTGCCGATTTTGCTCGCCCATCCATGGGCTCGGCAGCCATTCCGCCGGCTGGATATTGATTTCTGGCAAGGCGTGAAGCGCGCAGAACCGGAGCATATCGGAGATATGTGAGGACTCGAGCACTACAACAACGCAGCCAGCAATCGATAGGCAGTCGCCCTAGATCCCTGCCGCCGCCTTAAGGGCTGCGGCCTTATCAGTCCGCTCCCAGGTAAACTCAGGAAGTTCGCGGCCAAAGTGACCATAAGCGGCTGTCTTGGCATAGATCGGACGCAACAGATCAAGCTCCTGCACAATACCCTTCGGACGCAGGTCAAAAATTTCACGCACAATCCCGGCCAGCTTGCCTTCATCGATCTTACCGGTACCGAATGTGTTAACCATAACGGAGAGCGGATGCGCCACACCGATGGCGTAGGCCACCTGCACTTCGCAGCGATCGGCAAGGCCCGCAGCGACAATGTTCTTGGCCACATAACGCATCATGTAGCAGGCGGAACGGTCCACCTTCGTCGGATCCTTACCGGAGAAGGCGCCGCCGCCGTGATGGCCGAAGCCGCCGTATGTATCAACAATGATCTTACGACCGGTTACGCCGCAGTCACCCACAGGGCCTCCGATCACGAAACGCCCGGTCGGGTTGATGTGGTACTCAGTGCCGGCATGCAGCAGGCCTGTCCCGCCCAGCACTGGATTGATCACCTCATCCATGATCGCTTCTGAAAGCTCTTTATGTTCAATATCCGGATTGTGCTGCGTGGAGAGCACCACCGCATCGATTGCGACCGGCTTAAAGTTTTCATAACGAACGGTGACCTGTGATTTTGCATCCGGACGCAGGAAATTCAGAGAACCGTTCTTGCGCACTTCGGCCTGCTTGGCCACCAACTGGTGGGACAGGTGGATCGGAGTCGGCATCAGCACGTCGGTCTCATTGGAGGCATAGCCGAACATCAAACCCTGGTCGCCGGCACCTTGATCCAGATCCAGACCCTCACCCTCATTCACACCCATGGCGATGTCGGGGGACTGCTTATCGAGGGAGACAAGAACGGAACAGGACTCCCAGTCAAAACCCATCGCTGAAGAGTTGTAACCGATCTCCTTGATCGCCCCGCGCACGATGTCCTGATAATCAATCACGGCGGAGGTGGTGATCTCTCCGGCAATCAGGGCAAGCCCTGTCGTCACCAGTGTCTCACACGCTACGCGCGCATACTTGTCCTGCTCCAGGATTGCATCCAATACGCCGTCCGAAATGCGGTCGGCCACCTTATCGGGATGCCCCTCGGAAACGGACTCACTGGTAAATACAAAATTACGACTCATTCAAATTCTCCCTGGATGCGCAAAACCGATGCGCGAATGAAAAACGTGCGGCAGACTAATCCCTGCAGCATCAAAATCAAACAGATACAAAAATCCCCTGTAAACTCATGGACGGCGCAACAGCAGCCATGCGCCTGCCACCAGTGCGGACACCGCCGCTACCCACGTCGCATTGACGGCCGCTTCACCCCAGCCGATTCCGGCCAGGGCACCACCACCGGAAAGCAGCAACACCCCGACAAACTGCAGGGCGGGCGACGGCTCCATTTCGCGTGCCACGCGCTCTTCATGGCGCTCGGCAGCTATCTTTTTAATCTCACCGGGCAACTGAAGCCACGCTTCAAGTCCGGCCTTCATATCCTTGGCCGCCTGCTCTATACGCGCCTTGGGCCCGAGATGTTCGCCGACCCACTTGCCTACCAGCGGTTTGGCCAGCGCCCAGACATTGACTTCGGGTTCCAGCTCACGCGCCACCCCTTCGATCACCACCATCGTCTTCTGCAGCAGCAGCAGTTCGGGCTGCGTCTCCATCTTGAAACGCTCGGTCACGGCAAACAGGTAGAAGAGCAGCTCCGCCAGCGAGATATCTTTCAGCGGGCGATTGAAGATCGGCTCGGCAATCTCGCGCATCGCATCTTCAAAGGCGGAGACATCGGTGTCGGCCGGCACATAGCCCGCCTCCACATGCACCTCGGCGGCACGCCTGTAGTCCTGCTTCAGGAAGGCCAGCAGCATATCGGCAATATAACAGCGGCTGCGCAGATCCAGGCGCCCGACAATTCCGAAATCAACCAGCAGGATATCGCCGTTTTCAGCCACAAAGATATTGCCCGGATGCAGGTCGGCATGGAAATAGCCGTCCACAAAAACCATATGGAAGAAGAGCGTCGCCGTGCGTTCGCACAACCGCATCAGGTCGTGCCCGGCCGCCGCCAGCCTCTCCCGCTCATCGATCTCGATGCCGTAGACGCGCTCGGTCACAAGCACTTCCATCGCAGTGTAATCCCA
>JBNKZS010000055.1:0-8091 GCA_050301755.1 Mariprofundaceae bacterium | reverse complement strand
CGGTGGTGATATGCGCCGTCTCCTCAAGGGTGCGATGCACAGGACAGCGGTCTGCGATCTCTAGGAGCCGCTTGCGCTGGGTGTCATCGAGATCACCCACGACATCAATAAGACGTTCAATGCGATCAATTTTTCCGGTCGTTCCTTCTGCACAATCCTCACAATCTGCTGCGTGGATTTTATCGTGGTTGAGATAGACATTGATCTCCTCAACCGGCCAACCCTTTCGATCTGCGTACATGCGCAGTGTCATGCCGGTGCAGGCGCCGAGGGAAGAGAGAAGCAGACCGTATGGAGTCGGGCCGCGATCGGTGCCGCCTACCCTGATGGGCTCATCAGCCAAAAGGCCGTGGCCACCAGATTTAATCTCGGTGTAATAGGTTGAACCGGTGCGCACCCGAACTGCATGCGGCCCTGAATCCCACTCGATTTCACGCACCGGCACATACTTGTCGGCCCATGTGGCAATCACTGAACCGACATAGCGTGCATCTGACTCCTGACTTAATAGATGATCGGCTTTATCGAGCGTGACAAAGCTTTTCGGATGGCGGGCCGACTCATAGATGCGCTGGGCATGTTTGATATCGACGATCTCATCAAGAGGTGAATGGAAGATCAGCAGTGCCCGCTTCAGATCGTGAATGGCGGCACAGGTCTGCGCCTCCTGCACATCGTGGAGAAACTGTTTCTTGATCTTGAACGGACGACCGGCAATGGAGATCTCAAGTTCGCCCTTTTTGTTCAACTCATCCTCCCTCCCCTTGAAGATGTGGGCGATATGGGAGGGATCGCATGGCGCACCTATGGTGGCAATCGCTTTGGCTGAGGGGATATCGCGGGCTGCGACAAACATCGCCGCACCACCAAGTGAGTGACCGATCAGTATCTGTGGCGCTTCGTACACCTCCTCCAGAAAACGCGCTGCCGAAACGATATCGCTGACATTGGATGAGAAGTTGGTGTCGGCGAAATCGCCTTCGCTCTCGGCCAGGCCGGTAAAATCGAAACGGAGAACGGCAATACCCTTGGCTGCCAGTGCCCGGTTGATATGAGTCGTGGCTTTCAGGTGCTTGGTCAGCGTAAAGCCATGTGCAAAGAGCGCATAGGCGCGCGGCTTGCCATCAATGGGGAGGTCGAGATAGGCGGCCAGCTTCAGGCCATCGGCATTGTTAAAAAAAACCTTTTTGGATCGCATCCGCTACCTCCTCAACAACCCGTCACACCGTTGAGCATAGTCGCTGAAGGACAATCCACAACTTAATCGACAAAAGGTCCGTGCTGGTAAATCGGTTCACCATACGGCCTGCCGACACACCACATGCAGCGGCTCGTTTCTATGGCTTCCATGATGAGTATCGACTCCTTATCAACAAAAGCAGCGGAACCTTCATCAACAGGGTTACCGCCCACATTGATGGAGCCCTCGACAACATAGACCAGGCCGCGCATCCCGGCAGCAACAGTTCGCCGGAGTGTTGCCCCGGCATCAAGCGAGATATCAAGATACTCGACATCCGTTTTCAGAAGGATCGGCCCGCCCTGACCGACAATCGTTCGAATGGTTCCACCCTCGATAACAGTTTCAGGAATCCCATCGCTCTCCTCCTGCTGATACTCCGGATCAACACCTTTGAGTCGCTGCGGCAGATTGATCCAGAGCTGGATCCCTGCAGCATGAACTCCATTCTCACCTTGGGACGGCATCTCGGAATGGACGATGCCACGCCCTGCCGTAAAGCGCTGGGCACCACCACCATGAATGGTGCCCCGGCTACCCAGGTTGTCCGTGTGCTGCATGCCGCCGGCAAACATGTAGGTGATCGCCTCGAAACCGCGATGCGGGTGGTCAGGGAAGCCTCCGCCATCGACATCAAAGTGATCCCACAATACAAAGGGATCGAAGTTGCGCAGCCCCGCCACCGGCATCAGACGTTTGACGACCAGATTCTCACCCTCCGGAACTGTAATAGCTTCAACCACTTGAATAGTCATGCCACACCTCCAAAGCGAATTCCGGTCAGCTCCGCCATCTCCCTTTTCCATGTCGTGATATCCCGCTGACTGAACTGGTTCAGGTGATCGTGCCCGCAGGCACGTGCCATCACCTGCATCAGGTGGGTTGAAGCGCCGAAAAAGCGGGCCAGCCTGGCAGCCGCCTCATTGACATCCAATCGCTTGCTCAACTCGGGCTGCTGCGTCGCAATCCCGGCAGGGCACTGGTTGGTATTGCATACCCTTGCCGCCACGCAGCCAATCGCCTGAAGTGCTGTATTGGAGAGAGCAACCCCGTCGGCACCGAGCGCCATCGCCTTGATAAAATCCTCCGGCATACGCAGGCCACCGGTGATAATCAGTGTCACATCATCCCGACCCCTGGCATCAAGATGCCTGCGGGCTCTGGCCAGAGCCGGAATGGTCGGCACCGAGATATGATCGCGGAAGATGCGCGGCGCAGCGCCCGTACCGCCGCCCCGCCCATCAAGAATGATGTAATCAACGCCGGAGGCCAGTGCAAAGTCGATATCATCCTCGATATGGTTGGCGGAGAGCTTCATGCCGATAGGGATACCGCCGCTGACCTCACGCACCCGGTCGGAGAAGCGGGCAAAGTCAGCGGGTGTATTCAGGTCGGCAAAGGTGGGAGGAGAAACCGCATCCTGCCCCGGCTTCAGGCCGCGAACCTCGGCGATCTTCTCCGTCACCTTGTTGCCGGGCAGGTGTCCGCCGGTGCCTGTTTTGGCACCCTGGCCACCCTTGTAGTGGAACGCCTGCACCTTCGGCAGGTGCGCTTCGCTGTAGCCGAATCCGGCCGAGGCGTATTCGTAGAAGTAGCGAGAATTGGCCTGCTGCTCTTCCGGCAGCATGCCCCCCTCACCGGAGCAGATGCCGGTACCGGCCAGCTCTGCGCCCGTGGAAAGTGCAACCTTGGCATTTTGTGAGAGTGCACCGAAGCTCATGTCGGAGACAAAGAGCGGAATCTTCAGAGTCAGCGGCTTCCTGGCCTTCGGACCGATCACCAGTTCGGTCCCGACATCGACATCCTCCATCATCGGCTTCGTGGCAAACTGTGCAGCCAGCATCTGGATATCATCCCACTGCGGCAGTGTCGGCCTGGCCACGCCCATCGCCACCATCTCGCCATGGTGCCCGACCTTCTCCAGGCCGTACCTGGCCATCTCATGGATGCGTTGAACGGTCGGCTCTTCCGGCGTCGGGTGTGCTTCCGGTGCCGTCACCTCCTCGGCCTTCATATCAGCCGGCAACTGCACATAGATACCGTCTTCGCGCTCCTCCACCTTGAAGGCCGGAACAAAATCCTCAAACCCTGCCGGCCCTTTGCCTGTAATGGGATGGAACTCATAGCCGTGCCACGGGCAGGTCACATAACAGTCGTTTTTACCTTTACATTTGATCTCGCCGTCACCCAGCGGGCCGCCCTGATGCGGGCAGTGGTGATCCAGTGCTCCGAACCGACCTTCGTAGCGTGTGATCGCCAGCTTGACCCCGTTCACTTCAACCGGGCGAACCTCGCCATCCTGCATATCAGATATGCCATCGACCTTATACCAAATCATCTTACTCATAATCCCCTTCCTTCTCTTAATACTGAACACCAACGGCGCGGCAGAGCTGCCGCATAAATGGCGTTGCCGTTTCAAAGTAGCTGCTGATCAGGCCGACCAGATCATCCTGCAGCAGCAGTTCCGGCATCAGCGGTGCGATTCCGATAAAATCCTTTCGCTTCAGATCTTCAATCATCGGGTGCTCCGGGGCATAACCCTTAGGCGCCCGACTCAGCGTATCACCGGCCAGCGAAAACGCCCTGGCAAACCCGGCATCGTCACGCCCATCGCTCCAACGGGTCGGATGGGCATCGATATAGGTACGAATCCTTTTCAGCGTGTCGGCGTCGGGATGCCAGATACCGGCGCCGACAAACACCTCATGTGCCTCGACATGAAAATAGAAGCCCGGCGCATGCACATCCTTGCCCAGTTCATGACGGAACTGGATACCGATATTGGTCTTGTAGGGCTGCTTGTTTTTCGAGAAGCGGACATCCCGATGGATGCGCATCAGCGAGCCGCCCACCTTCCTGTCCGCCGCCACAAAATGAGGGGCAAAGCGGGCCAGTTCAGGAGCCATGGCCCGGATAAAGGCGAGGGCCGGTTCGCGCACATCCGCCTCGTATCGTGACTTGTTATCATTGAACCAGTCACGACTGTTGTTGGCAGCCAGCTCCTTCAGGAAGGTTAAGCCAACCTCGCTGAAGAACTCGCTCACCCGGCATCCATTGTCGGATAATCGGTGTAGCCGTGCCCATCACCGCCATAGAAGGTCTCCATGTCCGGCGCATTGAGCTGTGCACCAGCTTTGAGCCTTGCCACCAGATCGGGATTGGCCAGAAACGGTACGCCGAAAGCCACCGCATCGGCCTCTCCCGAAGCAATAGCATCGTTACCACGCGCGCCGTCAAACCCCGCATTGGTAATATAGATACCCTTCCAGAGCCTGCGCAGCCTGCCGAGATCGAATGACGGCCCTGCAGCACCCGGCGCTTCACTGCCCATGGCGGTGACATGAAGATAGGCAAGCCCGAAGCGATTGAGCTGCTCCACCAGATAACTGAAGGTCGTTTCCGGATCGGAATCCTTCATGTCATTAAAGGGCTGTAGCGGTGATAGGCGGATGCCGACACGTTCGGGCCCGACTTCGGCACAGACCGCTTCGGTCACCTCCAGTATCAGGCGCGCACGGTTTTCAAGCGAACCGCCATATGCATCGCTGCGCTGGTTGCTGCCATCACGCAGGAACTGATCGAGCAGATAGCCGTTGGCAGCGTGGATCTCTACACCGTCGAACCCGGCCGCGATGGCATGGCCCGCCCCGTTACGATAATCCTCAATGAGACTCGGAATTTCCGAAAGCATCAACTCACGCGGCATTTCGAATCGCTTGAGCCCTTCAAAGGTAAAGGCTTCACCGGCAGGTCGGATTGATGACGGGGCCACGGCAGGTTCACCCCCATGAAAGTCCGGATGGGAGACACGGCCGCAGTGCCAGAGCTGCAGGAAGATATGGCCTCCCTCTTCATGCACGGCATCGGTTACCTGCTTCCACCCCTCCTCCTGCGCACTGCTGTAGATGCCGGGTGTAGCCGGATAGCCGACCGCCTGCTCGGAGATCTGCGAGCCTTCTGTGATCAGCAGGCCTCCGCCGGCACGTTGACGGTAGTACTCGGCCATCATGGCGTTGGCGACAGTATCCGGTGCGCGATTGCGCGTCATCGGAGCCATGAAGACACGATTGGGAAGTTCAAGACCGCCCAGCCTGATGGGAGTGAAAAGGTCGCTCATTGCTTCACACCTTCAAAGGAGAAGTAGAGCTCCACCTCTGCAGAGGCGGGACCGAGCTTCGGTGCGAAAGGAATGTTCCAGTCGGCAAGTTTCAGCGTGGTCGAACCCTCGAAGCCGCGACGGTAACCGCCCCACGGATCGGGACCATGCCCGACATGGTTCACATCGATAGTGATATCACGGGTCACGCCGTTGAGGGTAAATGCACCGGTCAACACCGCCTTGCCATTCCCAAGTTCCTTGAATGACTTACTGACAAAGGTGGATGTCGGATACTTCTCCACATGAAAGAAATCGGCATTGCGCAGATGCTTGTCGCGGGCAGCGTGATTGGAATCGACACTGGCCGTATTGATGGTCACGCTGACCTTCGATGCCGACGGATGCTTCTCGTCATAGCTGAACGTACCATCGAAATCGTTGAATCGTCCGATCAGCCAGCTGTAACCGAGGTGGGCGATCTTGAACTGGATAACAGCATGCTGCCCCTTCTTATCAATGACATAATCGTCAGCCATGGCCGAGGTCGAAAAGCCAAGCGCCAGAAGCGCCGATGTCAGCAGTAGTTTTAGTTTCATCATTTTTCTCCTTCTTCTCTGTTTAGTCCCAACATACGTAACAATGTTACATCTTTATCAATCAAGTGGTGTTTCAGGGCAGCCGCTGCATGCATACCGATATAGCCCATAAAGCCCCAGGCCAGCAACATATGCCAGAACCCAAGGGTTGTTTCGCGACCCTTATCGGCAGGCAGTAGCGCCGGAAACTCGAACCAGCCGAAGACATCAACACCTCGACCATAAGCGGTGGTGATCAGATAACCGGTAATCATCACAACGGCCATCAAAAGGTAGTGGCCGCGGTGTACCCAGATGGCAACCAGTTTCTCCCACCACAATCCAAGAATCTCAGGAACGGGATTGGTCAAACGCCAGATGAGGCGGAAGAGCAGCAGGAAAAGCAGCAGCATGCCGATGCTCTGGTGCAGCCATAGCCCACGGTGATACCACGGATCGTAGTAGTCGAGATCGACCATCCAGACGCCGAGTCCGAACATGCCGATCATGGCAACCGCCATCAGCCAGTGGATAACGATGCTTATCCAGCCGAAACGATCCGAACTATTCCTTAGCATCGTGGATTTACTCCTTCAACGTCATATGCGTCCCATCGCAGAACGGACGATTGTCGGACCGCTGACAGCCACAGATGTAGACAGTTTTATCCTCGTCGAATTTGACGACTTCCGGCATTTTATCCGTGGTCACATGAGAGCCATCACAAAAAGGCCCGTTTTTGGTGAGTCCGCACATACAAAACGCCTTGCTCTCACCCGCTTTCACCTCAACCTCAAAGGGTTCATGCTGCCATCCGCTCATTTTACGCTCCTTATACGTTGTTTTCTGTTTTGAAACCTGTCTCGATCATGTGGAGCGTCGAAATCCAATACCGGACCTTTCGGTACAATGCGTGTCGGATTGATACTTTCGTGGCTGTAGTAGTAGTGCTCTTTGATATGTTTCATATCGACCGTCTCGCTGACACCCGGATGCTGGTAGAGATCGCGGATATAACCGGAGAGGTTCGAATAGTCGGCAATACGCTGTCGGTTGCATTTGAAATGGCCGACATAGACCGCATCAAAGCGGATCAGCGTGGTAAACAGCCGCCAGTCCGCTTCAGTCAACCTGTTACCAACCAGATAACGATGCTCGCCCAGCATTGACTCAACGCTGTCCAGTGACGAAAAGAGCGAATCAAACGCCTCTTCATACGCCGCCTGTTTTGTGGCAAAGCCGCACCTGTAGACGCCATTGTTGATGTTGGCATATACGAAGGCATTAACCTGATCAATCTCAGCCCGCAAATCTTCCGGATAGTAATCATCATGGTTTCCGGTCAGTTCGTTGAATGCCGAGTTGAAGATGCGGATAATCTCGGCCGACTCGTTGCAGACGATCGTCTCCCGCTTTTTATCCCAGAGAATCGGCACAGTGACCCGGCCCGTATAAAGCGGATCGGCTTTACTGTAGAGTTGGTGTGCATAATGAAAAGCGTAGAGCGGTTCCGGCTCATCAAACTCCCAGCCGTGTTCAAGCATGTGGGGGTACACCACGGTGACCGGGATGATCGACTCCAGACCCTTGAGCTTGCGGAAAATCAGGGTGCGATGCGCCCACGGGCAGGCCAAGGATACGTAGAGGTGATAACGCTCCGCTTCTGCCTCGAAACCATTGGCGACCGCATTAGCGCCATCACTGCAACGAAACTGCGATTCGGCACGACGGAACTTGCCATCCTTCGAAGCCCACTTGCCATCGCCACTGTCCCACTTCCCATCAATCAGCATGCCCATGTGGCCTCCTTGTCAGAGGGACAATTAAAAACCGTTCTTTGATAACTAAAAAGAATAATGTTCAGAACATCTTGATTAGTTTTATATATCAACTAACCTTTCAATATGACACTAGATCAACTCCGGGCCCTGCATGCCGTTGTCGAACATGGTGGTTTCCGACCCGCAGCCGAAGCGCTCTTCAAGAGTCAGTCGGCGATCAGTATCGCCATCCGCAAGCTGGAGGATGATCTCGGCATCGCCCTCTTCACTCGCGATCAGTACCGTCCCGAACTGACTGAAGCGGGTAGAGCCATCCATCACAAGGCAGCCGCACTGCTCTCCGGCGCCATGGAGCTGTCTGATCTTGCCCATCACTTTTCAGTTGGAGAGGAG
>JBNKZS010000054.1:0-8782 GCA_050301755.1 Mariprofundaceae bacterium | reverse complement strand
ACGGCATGCACTCCGCCTCTTTTCTCTCGCTCTCAAGCCAGCTACCTATCGCGGTTGAAGCGATCGACACCATTGAAAATATTGATAGCGCCATCCGGAAGATGAAACCACATTTGAGTGGCAAACTGGTTGCAACATGGCCAGTATCTCTTCTAAGAGATTAATCAGGGGAATCAACATGCGTGAAGTATTTCGAAAAATTCCACTATTCTCGGAACTGAATGATACTGAGCTGGATGCTATTGTAGCGCTGGCATCGACCACACAAGTTCCCAAGAAGAGCATCGTCGTCCAGGAGGGCGAAATGGGAAATGCTCTTTATGTTATCCTGAAAGGATCAGTCAAGATCTCTTACTATGCTCCCGACGGGCGCGAAGTGGTTCTATCTCTGCTTCAGGAGGGCTCCATTTTCGGTGAAATGTCGCTACTGGATAAACAGCCGCGCTCTGCCACGGTCAGCACCCTGGAAGACTCCAGGCTGGCTCAGATTCGACAGAAGGATTTCGAGCGACTGCTGCTGAACCAGCCGCAAATCACCCTGAAACTCCTGACTGAAGTGGTATCACGCCTGCGCCGAACCAGTATGGTACTCGAACGTATCAGCACCATGGATGTACCGCATCGTCTCTACGACTATATTCAGGACTACTGTAATCGTTTCGGCAAAGAGGATGAGGATGGCTTCTCCTCAGTCAAACTGCCGACCCACCAGCTCATTGCCGATCAGCTGTCGACCAGCCGCGAAACCATCTCGCGTGCGATCAGCGCCCTGAAAAAAGAGGAGATCATTCTACCTGCCGAAGGCCGCGGTGAAGTTCGTGTCGACATGGACGCCATCGAAACGCTGCTTTTCGCCATCCAGTAACCTACTGAAAACGTCGGGTTGACTTCGAGATAAGCGGCCCTATAGTTCGCGCCAACCCAAATGACGCGGGGTGGAGCAGTGGTAGCTCGTCGGGCTCATAACCCGAAGGTCGTCGGTTCAAGTCCGGCCCCCGCAACCAAACAAACAAAGGGCTCGCAGCTAATCACTGCGGGCCCTTTTTCTTTACCTGTGACAGGTTTGAGACCGTATCCTCGTTCTAAAGAGAGACCCAGCCCATACCGACTCCGATACCGACAGCAGCAAGTACGGATGAACCCGCCCTGGCCAGCTGCTGCTGCCTGCCAACAAGCTGGGATCGGATTTCGCTTCCGGCCATTCCCATACCGACACCGAAAACGATCTGCGGCACAACGATGGCACCGGCACCAAAAGAGAGCCCCAGTAACAATCCGCTGGTGACCGAGCCGGTTGCTGCCGAAGCGGCCATCACCCCGGCTAGTGGCGCACATGGCCTGAGCCCCATAGCGAAGCCCATACCAAACAGTCCGGCCCTCACCTGCTTTCCGGCACCTCCGGAACACCCGGCCACGCGCCCCTTTCGCCAGAGAACCGTAGCACTGAACAGAAGCATGGCTGCAAAGATCCAGTTGGCATGAGCCACATCAAGCAGCCCGACCAGTGACGCCCCTGCCAGACCGGAAACCGATGCCAGCAGAGCGTAGGCACTCATCCGCCCGGCATTAAAACGCCAGGTCTGCCGGGAGACCTCTTTGGCATCGATATCCTGCGCAAGGAGCATGACACCCAGCGTCGGAATGCAGGTAAACATGCATGCGCCGGCACCGAATGAGAGGCCGATCACAAAGGTCGCTACCATAGACGAAAACAGAATCTCCACGATCAGGCCTCAGCCCTCTTCCCTGAGCCGCGCCGCTTTCCCTCCCACTCTTTCTGCGCCCTGTTACGCGCTTTGAAGTACTGCGGATCGGAGACCTTGATCGGAATCACAGTATACTTCAGCGCCATCACACCCTTGTCGGGACAGAACTCGACACAGCGGCCGCACAACGTGCAGTCCGGAAAAAGAATATCCTTCTCTTTAGAGGTATGAATCTCCTTGATATCCATCGGACACGCCTTGGCACAGAGGCCGCACTTGTCACAACGGGAGGTATAGTTCTTCACCAGCTTGACCAGCCCTACTTTGCGGAACAGCGCATGCATGGCCAACATCGGACAGATACGGCAGAAGGGCTGGCGAACCGTCAGCGATAGGACAAGGATCAAACCGAACAGCGTATCGGCTATGATGGATAGGATCATGTAACCGGTCGATGAAGTGTCGATGTAGAGCTGATTGAGCTGCCCTGCTGCCAGTGTTGTCAGGATGCGGCTCGGACAGATCTTGCAGAACGGATCGCCCAGTTCGTGACCGACAAATCCGAGACCTGAGGCCAGCGGAAAAAGCACAACCAGAAAGGCAAGCATCAGCCATTTCACCGGCCGTATCTTCTCCACCAGTTTGGCGTCCAATGATTCCGTACGATGAAGGCGTAACTTCTGCCCGATCATGCCGATCACCTCCTGGAAGAAGCCAAGCGGACACAACCAGCCGCAAAAGGCCTTGTTCAGAAGCACAAAAAGAATGAAAAAGGTAAGCAAGGTGGTCAGTACGGGCAGAATGGTACTGAAAGCAAAAGCACCTGCTGCCAGCGCTGTGCCGACACGATGACCGAATTGATGCTGCAGCGGGATCAGAACACAGTAGTCCGCAGTTCTGGCATCATAGGCACAGGAGAGCACAGGAAACGCGCCGCTGAGTTTGTCGGCAGAGTAGAAGCCTACGAACACAGACCCATAAACCAGAAACAGAAATGCCAGCAACTGAACCGCTTTTCTGATGACCGAAAGATTTTTCCAGATCGGCATGACTATTTCTCCTTCCGACGAACGGCTAGCAGAATCAAGGCGCCGAGAAGAATGCCGCCCACGATATTGGCCACCCCAAGCGCGGTCGATTGCCACTGTTCGGGGTTCACGTGATACTCAGATGAGAAGGTGGTGACATGGCTTGTCTCCCCCTCGCTGAAACGGGCCGTCAGCACAAACTCAGACGGCCGGTTAGCCATACGGCCCGGTTTCACATTTGAAAAATCATCCGGAAGAGGAACGGTAAACGTACCGTCCGGGCCTGTTGAAAACTGCCCGACCGTTCCATTTTTTGTTTTCAGTTCAACGGTACTGTTTGCCAGTGGTTTTCCGGCAAAGCGCAGAAGAAACACCGCATCCGTATTGCCATGATAGCGCCAGTGCTCTCTCGCCAAAGGAGAAGGCTCTATTTCAAGCGCCGCCTTCTCATGACCGATAAGAAGATCGGGGGATTCCCCGGAAGGCTTACCGTGCATATAGATATAGCGGACAGCGGACTCATGAAGTTTTTCATGGTTACGAACCGCGACCAGTGCATGGTAGTTATCCATGCCTGTCGATTTAACCGACACCTTTCCCTGAACAGGTTGCAGGGGGGTCTCGGACAGCTTCGGATTAAGCAGCCAAACCGAGGCCGCCTCCCCCTCAACCAGCATAAAGTGCTTGGCTGCATTTCTGCCATGACCGCCACCGTGCCCATGACCACGGTCAACCGGTGCAGGCGCCCACTGCATGGATGCTTCCGCTGTAAAGCTGAAACAAACCGCAACCACGACTGCAGCCATGATTTCCCGACGTATCATCATCTCAATACTCCCTTGATACCGGCAACTTAAAATGTTGCCGTAACGCCGGCTGTGTATCTGCGGCCCGGATTGACAACAATGGACAGGTCTTCGGCGTTGTAGGTGAAATCGGCATTGCTGTCGTAATAGCCACGCGCGGTGTTGTAGTAGGTGCGATCAAGCACATTATCGACACGCCCGAACAGCGACCATTTGACTGCGTTGTTTGCACCGGTTGTAAAGTCGTAGTTTGCAATCACGTCAAAAACAGCGTGGCCACCGATCTTCTCCTGATTGATCTCGTCTGCAAAATAGGAGGACTGGGCATTCATCTCAGTGGTCAGCGTTAAACCAGCCATCGGTTTCAGGCGAGCGGCAAGGAACAGTTTGTGTTTCGGAACACGTGGAACCACTTTGCCGGAGTTGTTATAGGGAATACGGATATTGGCACCCGGCGCCGGACTGAAACGGTTACCCAGAAGAAGATTGAAGTTATCGTAACGCGTGAACTTCGCATCCAGAAGGGTATAGGCGGCATCCATGGAGAAGAGCCGGCTCTGATTACTTTTCACTGACAGCTCAACACCGCGATTGCGCATACCACCGATGTTCTGATACTGATCTGTCACACCGGTATTCGGGGTGGCGTATTGGCCGGCCACATTAAGAATGAAGTTGTTACGATCGATCTGGAATGCGGCTATATCCCACTCCAGGCCTCCCGCCACATCCAGCTTGCCGCGCAGGCCGATTTCATAGTTATAGGCCTGTTCGGGTTTCAGGTTCGGATTGGCCGCCACGCTTCCTGTCAGTGTAATGGTTCCGGCAAAGAGCTGGTCAATGGTCGGCGCACGGAAGCCTGTTGAAACATTGGTGTAGAGCGATAGCGAATCGTTGATGTCGTAATTCAACCCACCACGCCAGGAACCGACATTGAAATCCTTCGTAAGATATGTTGCCGTTGCTGCAGGAAGGAAGTCCTCATAACTGAGTTTGATATAGTCATAGCGGCCGTTTACTGTCGCAGTAAGGGCATCTGTAACACTGAATTTCCATTCGCCGTATGCCGCATACATCTTCTCCCGTGTTTTGTTATCAGCGGTCACTGTTCCTGCAGTGACTACTGGCGAAAACGGGCTCGGACTTGCTTTGTGCGATTGCAGAATCGAGACCTGATTCCTGTAACTGTTGTCGCGAAGGTCCACGGCTCCCAGCCATGCGTAGCTCTTGCTGCTACCACGCCACTCCCCTTTCATTCCACGCTGAACCTGTCTGTAATCATTATCGTTGGCGTAGGCATTCACATCGGTAACGGCTGCCCCGGTCACACTGTAGCGAATCGGTGAAGTCCAGAATCGGGTATGGTCATTAAACTGATAGAGATTAAGCATGAGATTGCTTGTTTCAGACAAGTCATTGGCATAGGTCAGGTAAAACTTACCCAGATCCACATTGTAATTCCGGGCAAAATCACGTCCGTCGACACTGGTCGGATCAATCGCAGCCTGGGTCACACCGGTAACGGTGCCGTGACTATCCTTAAAACGTTTGGCCACTTCCCACCCGAAAGTCAGATCACTGCTGTCCGATGTATAGTACTGCAACTTACCGTTGAGATAATCGGCTTTGTACTGTCCTTGAAAATAGAAGCTGTCGGCATCACGACGACTAACCTGAACATGTCCGGACGCCTTTTCGGTGGCAAACCCCGCCCGGGCCGACCCCCTCTGGTAACCGAAACTTCCCGCCTCGGCGGAGAGCTGACCTCCGGCCATCTTGGCGCCGCGCTTGGTGGTAATAATCACGGCACCTGCCAGCGCATCCTCACCGAACAGGTATGAGGCTCCGCCTTTAATCACCTTGATCGACTCGATGTCATCCATGTTGATATTGACCCGGCCGGTACGCTCGAAAACCGGCACACCGTCAATCACCACGGCCACACCCGGCTTTTCCCCCATGAAACGCTGATTTTCGACACCGCGGATATGAATCTTCAGTGAGTCCTGACTCTGCAGCTCCGCGGTTACACCAGGAATTCCGTCCAGCACCTGCTTGATGTTCTCCACATGGGCCTTATCAACCTTATCACCGGAAATCACCGAGATATTTGAGGGCTCTCCGCGCTTGGACTCAAAACGGTCATCAATGGTGGTTGAGTCCACTCGCATCAATCCCATATCTTCAGCAGTTGCTGTCATCGGCATGAGTAGGAGAGCCGCCGCAATCAACAGCTCCTTTCTTATCTTCAGATTCATCATATCTCCTCTATCAGTTGCTCAATCTCAAATCGTCAGGTCGCGTTCAGGCTGAAACGCATGCGGAATTCACACTCAAGCGGACAGTGAATTTTTGCCGGGGGCTTGGGCAGTGGTGCGGCTTTCTCAACCGCTCGCCTTGCCGCTGCGACCAGAATGTTCGGTCCGTTCTCAACCACGACCCCTTTCGCAGAGCCATCATGAAGAAGGACAAAGCGAATATTGACCTCTCCCTCAATGCCTCTTCTTCTGGCCGACTTCGGATACCATTTATGCTCTTCTATATGGGCCATCACACTGCTGAGATAGCGCTCCATCTCCTGCTGAATCAGGCCATCGTTGATCTGTTGCACCGCCTCTGACGATGACGATGCCACCTGCTGCATTGCCTGAGGATCGACCGTTTCAGTCACCTCTTCCTTTCTCACTTCAGCCACTTCAGAGGCCGGTTCCGGCTGCTTCGCAGGCTCCCGCGGCTTGATCTCCCTCTTCGCCTCCACCCTCTCTTGTTTTTCCCGCGCCATTTCAGGAACAGCTGTCGGCGTAAGGAAAGTTAAGCGGGTCATGGTGTTGCTTCTGTTATCCGGAGCTGGCGCCGAAACAGACCCTCCGGCAGTGACAAACAGCATGCCGTGGAGCAGCAGCGAGATGGAGACTGCGCCGGCACGAATCATCGTCTCATAGCGTGGCATGGCTTTTGTCGTAACAGAGAGAGGCATGGCTATTTGCGGCCCGGCTTCTCGGTCACGATATCCACACCAGTAGCCCCTGCCGTCTGGGCCGCATCGATGATGCCTACAGAGTCGCCCAGAGTTGCACCCGCATCTCCACGAATCACAACCCGTTTATCATCTCTGGAAGCAAGCTGCGCGGAGAGGAGCCCGGCCAGCTCTGGGATGGAGATGCGCTGCCCGGAAACCATGATCTCTCCGGAAGATGCAATCTCGACCTCAAGCGGCTCACTCTTCTCAAGAGAAACGGCTGAAGTCGCTTCCGGAAGCTCGATCGGAAGCCCCTCATCCTTCACAAAGTGTGCTGTCAGCATGAAGAAAACCAGCAACAGAAATACAATGTCGATGAGCGGTGTCAGGTTGGGGGCCTGCCCGCTTCTACGCGCACCTTCAAACTGCATGGGCAAGGCTATCGGTATGTTTTACCTGATCGTTGATGCTGTTGTCAGGGGTATGCGGCAGCTGTTCAATCACAAGCGAAGCGATTTGCTGCATCGATTTTGCCCGCCTGTCGACAAGGCCTTCAAGAAAATGGAGAAGCAGAAGTACGGGGATGGCAACGGCGAGGCCCGCACCGGTTGTCACCATCGCTTCCCAGATGCCGCCGGCCAGAACCTGGGCATCCACCTTGCCGCCGGCCTGCTCGATCACCTGGAATGCCTTGATCATGCCGGTGATGGTGCCGAACAGCCCAAGCAGCGGAGCCGTGTTGCCAAGCCATGCCAGTGTGCGCAGGCCTGACTCCATGCGAGTTAACTGCTCGGTGCCTACTCTTGAAGCAACACGGGTAAGATCCTTAACGCCCTCTTGCGAAGCCTGCCGTACCGCCTCGGCGATAGCCGTTTCAGGCGCTACTCGCTTACCATTCCTGCCATGCAGAGGCGCTGCGGGAGAGACCCCCGGCAGCATTGAGAAATAGACCAGCCGCTCCAGAACAATGGCGACAGCCACCGTGGAGTAGCCGAGAAGCACCCACATGACCGGTCCGCCCTTGTTGATCAGCGTTACGATGTCCATGAAACCACCCCCAATGAATCAAAACAGAAAGCGGCTTTGATCTGAAAAGTGGGTGAATCGTATGGATGCGGGTGAATCGGAAAATATGGCGAATTGTCGCGCGGCAAATTGTCGCACGGCCTCTAACAAAGCTAATGACCGCTTTCGGCCAAAAGCAGACGTTCAGCAGATTCAAATATTATTGCTATAATTGCTTCTTGATAAGAAGGAATGGGGAGATTCAAAGATGCTTCAAGAGCTAGAAATTAACATCAA
Organism: Mariprofundaceae bacterium; assembly: GCA_050301755.1. Classification (GTDB taxonomy): domain Bacteria; phylum Pseudomonadota; class Zetaproteobacteria; order Mariprofundales; family Mariprofundaceae; genus WSZY01. The sequence continues at coordinate 981 of JBNKZS010000054.1, read as the reverse complement.
TTCTGATCCTCCAAGCAAGGAAGAAGTGCAAAAATCCTGGGATGAATGGTTTGCCGCTGATGAGAAGCTCTATAACCTTAATAAAATTCAGAATCGAATATTTGAGGCTGTTTTTCTTTTTCAAGTCATTGGTATGGTGATTATTTCTGTACTAATAAAGTTTGATGTTTTGTCACTATATTACTTTCTTCCGTTTATAGTAATTGGGGCTCTGACTTTTGGCTGGTATAAATTTATTGGGTTTGCAGAGTGCTTGGATTTAGATTGGATTCTCCCCATTGAAAAAGAAGAGCAAGAAGAGATTAATAATATGATTGGAAAATCTAGTGTTGTTGATTTCTACATCTCAAAGGTAAATGCAATGCAGCGAGAGTTTATGCGTAAAGAGCTCATGGCTATTAAAGCTCATTTTGAATGACCGGTTCCGGCCAAAAGCGGACATTCAATTTTTAATCTATAGCCTCCCCCTGAAGAGAGGGGGTTAATATGAGGCGATATTTTTTAATATTTGTATTTATCCTATCCCTTATTCCTATTGGGGTTTCTGCAGAAACAATGGAAGAAATTTGGGCACGTCAAAAAGTAGTTGATAGGTTCGTCTGGGATGGACCCACTTTCATTACGTCATACGTCGCAAGTGATATCCGTAAACTTGGAAAGCCTCCTAAAGAAACTACTATGGCAATGAAGAACCCTCACATTGATCATAAAGTTCTTCTAAGTAAAAGCCTTGAGTTCGATGGTATGAAGTATTCTGGTTGGATGAAGGGAAATGAATTAAGACCAATCAAAATTGTTATAGATAGTCCGAAGTGGAAGATAAAGCATGGCCTCGAAGTCGGCACTAAGACATCTCGCATAAGCTCTTTTCTTGGTGAACCCGCCAAAAAAACGGATAATATCATTGAGTACCATGGTGAGGCTGAAAGCGTTTACTTTTTTGTTTCTGATGAACTGATACAGAAAATCATTTTTGATTAT
>JBNKZS010000053.1:0-9051 GCA_050301755.1 Mariprofundaceae bacterium | reverse complement strand
CGGGATCGCCCGAAGAAAAGCAGCGGCGGCAGAGATAAAAAACATCACCTTCGAGGTGGCGAAGTGCGACGAACTGAACGTTGCCGATGAGAGCCTCGATGTGATCCTGGGCATGAGCATCCTCCACCTCCTCGAAGACAAGGAGACGATGATCGACCGGGTCTACCGCATGCTCAAACCGGGCGGACTCTTCATCAGCAGTACCGTCTGCATCTCGGGAGTGATGTCAATACTCAAGCCGGTCATTTCAATCATGAGGCTGTTCGGGAAAGCACCGGAGACGGTTAAATGCTTCAACACCGATGAACTGGTGAAATCGATAACCGATGCCGGTTTCGGGATCGACTACCAGTGGCAGCCGTCGAAAACCAAGGCAATGTTCATCGTGGCAAGGAAGATCGAATAACCCGCACGATCTCCTGAGCCATGGAACCACCGAATGTCTGTTTTCGACCAAAAGAGGATATTGATTCGGCTTCTGAATAAATCCGGTTACAACTGGATGGAAAGAGTAACCATTTACACGGCGCACTTGCCAGCAGCTACACTTCTCAATTCCAACTATCAATAAGCCACTTGATTGCGACCTCTCTCTTTTGCCTGATACAAAAGATCGTCCGCAGCCTTAAGCAATGATTCACTTTTGACGCCGCTGGAGGGTGTGAACGTACTAACTCCAATGCTAATGGTAACTACATTGTCAATTTTTGATTGTTCGTGTGGAAGTTGCATGTCTGAAATTAACCCGAGACACTTTTCAGCCAACGCTATCGATTGTCTATCCGGTGTTTCAGGCAGCAAAACAACAAACTCTTCACCACCGTATCTGGCAACGATATCAACTGCCCGTTTCGAAACCTTGGTCAAGGCCTGAGCAACCTTCTTTAAACACTCATCTCCCTGTTGATGACCGTAGTAATCGTTATAGTCTTTAAAATAATCAATATCGATCATCATCAATGATAGAGGTGTATTGTTGCGCTTTGCATGCTCCCACTCTTTTTCCAGCAATTGATCAAACATTCGCCTGTTGGTTATACCTGTTAGATCATCCTGAAACGAAAGCCTCTTCAACTCGGCATTGAGTCTCAGAAGTTCTGTCTCTGTTTTTTTTCGTTCGGTGATATCTCGTCCTAATGCAATCAGACATTTGTTGTTTTCTGCTGGATTACTGATAACTGAAGCCTGATATTCGGTTGGAACCCTATGACCGTCTTTACAAATCAGATCCATCTCAACCTTCACATGCTCGCCCTCAAGCGCATCTTGAATGGCCTTGTGTGCCTTCTTCAGGTCATCAGCTTCGTAGTAGGAGTCAGGGGCAGGTAGTAACGCAATTTCATCATCTGTATATCCGGAAACATCTTTGAAAGCCTTGTTCCAGTGAATCGCCCTGCTTATTTCCGGATCGAAAACAAAGAAGGTGTCATTTTGCGCATCCAGAGCATCATCGAGAAACTTTTTCGCTTGAAGAATTCTCTTTGACGCACTATTCACCTCTTCCTTCAGTCGGACCTTTTCATCAACAGACTCAACGGCAGAGATGAAATAGTCAGGCTCTCCAATCTCATCCCGGACAAGAGAGACGGTTAAATTAACATGTGTAATATCTCCGTCTTTTTTAATGTATCGCTTCTCCATCGAATAGGTATCGATTTCTCCGGACAACACCTGTTCAAGAAGGAGAACATCTGCATCTAGATCATCAGGATGGGTTATATCCTGAAAGGTAAGCTGCTTAAGCTCTTCGGCCGAATAGCCTACGATTTCACAAAGTGCCGAGTTTACTTTCAGCCACGTTCCGTCAGGTGCAATTTGGGCCAGACCAATAGCGGCTTGGGAGAAGGTGTTCCTGAAGAGCTCTTCACTATTTTCAATCTGTATGACCATTGGTGAGGTGATTCGGTGGAACAGCCACGAACCAATCAGAATTAACAGAATAGAAACCACCGAAGATTTCCACCAGGTAGCAATAAAAGAACTTCTGATTTCGTGCAAATCAATCTTAACTACAACTCCCAAATCCAGTTCAGAAACCGGTTCATAAGCTGCAAGAACAGTTTCACCTCGATAATCCAGGCCTACAAGTGTTCCGGACTCGCCTCTTAGTGCATGCCTCATAGGCTCTGCTTCCTTTCCATAAAACGAGACGGGGTGAAGGTTCTCCAGATCGTGATGTCGATGGCTCAACAAAAAAACTATTTTATCACCCTCTCGCCTGGCAAGTGTGAACTCTCCAGTTTCTCCAAACCCTATGAAGTTATGATGGGCCTCTTTGATTTGGCTAAGCGTGTCGTTAAATGCTCTGTCTCCCGAATTTCGCTTATCAAAGCGGGCTACCGCTTCAATCAGGCGAGCCTGACTTTGGGCTATCTCGACCATTCGAAGCCGTTCCTGATTAAATGCGGTTTTATAGAGAAAGAAATTAGAACTCGTCAGAACAGTCAGGACGATTCCAACCATGATGAGAATCAAGATGATGGTGTTCCTGTTCATGGGATAGCTTTTCATTTCAGGTGAACATCAATAATTTGTTCATAAAAGCATCACTCTTGAACGCTGGACACCCGCATGTTTTTGCTTGCTGAATAATTCCAGGGGGAAAGAGTTTCCTGATACCATATTATACAGCTAAGTCTCATTAGCCATCTTCGTCAAGACTATTGTGCCAACTCATCTCTATATAGGACTTAAACGCCTGCTTTTAACCGATAGTATTCAAGACCTAAATCGCGCGGGCCAGCTGAATTCCCAACCAGGTAAGAACAAGGCAAACCATTACCTGCCCCATGATATTGGCGGCTGCCATGCCGAGAGCACCCTCCTGCAATAGGCGTATCGACTCCAGCGAGTAGGTGGAGAAGGTGGTGAAAGCGCCGAGCATGCCGACGGTGAGCGCCAGACGGACAAGTTCACTCGCGGTGGAGCGTTCGATCAGCCAGACAAAGAGGAAACCGAGCAGGAAACTTCCCAGTGCATTGACGGCAAAGGTTCCCCACGGGAAAGCAGTTCCAGTCCATCTTTGAACCGCACCGGCCATCAGCCAGCGCATCACCGCGCCTGCCGCACCGCCGATTGCCACTGCCGTAATTTGATGAACCATGGGTTGAACCATTAAGCCTTTCCACCCCTCTTCTTGATCTCGTCCCGGCGTGCTTTGAGCCAGGCAATACGTTCGCCGAGCGTCTTTTCAAAGCCGCGCGAGGTCGGATGATAGAGCGAAACACCCTGCATGCCATCGGGAAAATGCGATTGCGCCACGACGGCATCGTCGGAATCGTGGGCATACTGGTAGTCTTTACCGTGCCCCAGCTCCTTCATCAGCTTCGTCGGCGCGTTTTTGAGGTGTACGGGCACATCGAGATGCTGGCTCTCCCTGGCGAGCCTTCTGGCTGCCTTCTCGGCCAGGTAGGCGGCATTGCTCTTCGGCGCCAGGGCAAGGTAGATGGCGGTCTCGAACAGACCCTGCTCCCCCTCCGGCGAACCTAGAATCTGATACATCTGCTGCGCATCGAGCGCCAGCGTCAACGCCTTCGGATCGGCCAGACCCACATCCTCGGTGGCCATGCGGATCATACGCCGGGCCAGGTATAGCGGCTCTTCACCGGATTCGAGCATGCGTGCCAGCCAGTAGCAGGCGGCATCGGAATCGGAGTCGCGCACCGACTTATGCAGTGCGGATATCAGGTCGTAGTGGCCGTCGCCGTCACGATCGTACTGCCCCTGCCTGCGCGTCCACTGCTGTGCCGTCGCCTCCTCATCCCACTCTCTGTCGGCCGAGGCCTCGAAGAGACTCTGCAATGCATTGAGCGCATAGCGGGCATCGCCGTCACAGGCACTGGCCAGCCACGCCAGCGCCTCGTCGGTCACCGAGAAGTCCGGCGACTCATCCTGCAGCAGTGCAATGCCACGTCTGAGGATGTTGCGGATGGCATCACCATCGAGCGGCTTGAGCACAATGACCCGGCAGCGCGACAGCAGTGCGTTGTTCAGTGAGAAGGAGGGATTTTCGGTGGTGGCACCGACGAGGACAAGGGTCCCCTCTTCGATATAGGGGAGCAGCACATCCTGCTGCGCCTTGTTAAAGCGGTGGATTTCATCGAGGAAGAGAAGGTAGGAGCGTCCTTCGGCCTTGGCCCTGTCGACCACCGCCTGCACCTCTTTCTTGCCGGCTGATACTGCTGAGAGTTGCTCGAACGGCATGTTAGCGGAGTTAGCCATGATACGGGCCAGTGTCGTCTTGCCTGTACCCGGTGGCCCCCAGAAGATGGACGATACCGCCCTCCCCTCATTGAGCGTGGCGGCAAACCATGAACCGGTGGCCGTCAACTCATGCTGCCCCGCCACATCGGCCAGTGTCGTAGGTCTTAAACGCCAGGCCAGCGGCGCCCTGCCGTTGGCCTGGGGCGCTGCATCAAACAGTTGCAGCGTAGGCAGAATCAGAAGCCCTTTGACACAGAGAGTGTCAGTGACTGTCGGCGATCCCGGTAAATGCCGGCATATGAACCCGCCACCGTACTTTTCGGATAGAAAGTGTAAGCATATGCCAGATCAAAATGCGCGCCGAAGATCGAACCACCTGCACCAAGAGTCATCTTGTGTCCTGTCTGGTCGGCTATCGCGGGGTGGAATAAAGCATCGCTGTTTGCCCCTCTTTCATAAGCATAACCGAATCTGAACTGACTGTTCTCGCGCCAGAACCATGTCAGGCCGGCCATCAGGGAGAGTGAATCTTTCAGGTCGAGAACATTGGATTGGGTAACGACAGAACCGGTAAGCACATTCAGGTTTTTCAGCTTTGACCAGCGACTCCAGTTGGCATCAAGTTCGAGACGAAATGCATCTGCCATGTCGTGAGCTACACCGACCGTCAGCTCATCAGGCAGCTTGATTTTCATGCTCTGATTGACACCGCCGGAGAGCTTGATGCTTGAGCCCAGGCGCAAGAGTGCACCCACCGACCAGGTCGGTGCAGGTTTCCACTTCATGGAGAGATGGCCACCGAAAGAGGTCTTGCCCTTGCCGGAAAAACTCTGGGCACCCTGACTCATCGTAGCGGTACTCAGATACCAGTCCCCGCCCACCGCGAAGGCCATCGTGCTATTGAGCCGGTAGATCGCATCAAGCGATAGCCGGTCCATCCTGATAATGCTCCGACCGGAAGTGGCAGGAAACGCTGTCGTCCAGTCATTCGCCATCTCATAGGGGCGGTTGAATGCGACTGACAAACCGAGGCTGCTCTCACGAGGCATCCATGAATAGTAAAAATGGCTCAGATTGGGGGCACCGCCAAGGTTCGAAGCGACACCTGAAGCCGGGCCCAGGTCAACGGAGCTGTTCCGGTATTGAAGGATAAAGCCGAGCATCACCTGCATATCATCCTGCCATGCAAGTCCGGCCGGGTTATATGCTGCTGCGGAAACATCTTCAGCACCTGCAACCACTGCATTGGCAACACCCAATCCTGACGCAGAGTAACCGGAACTGGTAAAACCGGCCGCCTGAGCAGTTGATATACAGATACAGCTTAGCAGCACAAAACCTATTTTTTTCATCACGACGATTCTCCGTTATTGAACTTTTAAAACTTCAGGTTGCCGGTCATCTTCATGACCACTCACATCAATGACTTCCACACCCTGCGGCGCCACAAACTGAAACGACTTCTCAGAAGGAACATCCCGGTTCACGCTTGAAAAGATCATCCTGTTACGGTTACCCAGCATATCTTCACTTTCCAGCCAGCGCAGATCATTAGCCACTGAAAAGGCCAACGACAGCTCCGGCCCCTGCCCGATCCGAATGCGATAACGGGTACCGTCAAACCTGAGCTTTTCAGTGCCGAGCAACTGTATATCTTTTATCCCGATGCGGCCATCCAGCAGCTTCATGGCAACCGGATCCACCATATCAAGACTCTTCATCCGCTCGGCCTGCATCAGGTCCGCCTCGTAGTGCCAGATCAGCTCACCACTGCTGACGTAGAGCTGCTCGTAAGGCGTCAAATATTCCCAACGGAAACGACCCGGCCGCCTGATGGCAAGTCTGCCTGTATAGTGCTGTTCGCCACCCTCGGCGAAATAGACTACCTGCCTGAAACTGCATGAGAAACCACCGGATCCGGTCAGTTTCGAGAGAGCCAGCTCCAGCCTTTCAGCCGCGCCGGCCTCCACGGCCGAAGCCGTGCCGGTTTGGGGCAAACCCAAAAGAAGAAGCAGCAACAGCAAGCCAGAACGGTGAATCATTCGATAACTCCACCGCCGTCGGCTTCGGAACGGGCAAGTACTTTTCGCATGCCGCCGGAACCTGGAGGGGTCACCAGCCCGTCCTGCTCCATCTGCTCAACAATGCGGCTGGCGCGATTGTAACCGATGCGCAGATAGCGCTGCACCATGGAGACGGAGCACTGACCCTTCTCGATGACCAGTTCGGCCGCCTCATCATATTTGGAGTCCTTCTCATCATCGCCGGCACCCTGCAGCTGCTCCTCAGGGCTCTTCACCTCGAACACCTCATGCCGGTACTCGGGTTCACCCTGTGCCTTCAGATGATCTACAAGGCCCAACACCTCTCCGTCGGAAACATAGGCGCCGTGCACACGGATCAGATCACGGCCGCCACTGAGGAAGAGCGAATCACCCTGCCCCAGCAGCTGCTCGGCACCCATCTGGTCGAGAATCGTACGGGAGTCGATCTTCGATGAGACCTGGAAGGAGAGACGGCTCGGCAGGTTGGCCTTGATCAGGCCGGTAATCACATCAACACTCGGACGCTGGGTTGCCAGGATGAGATGGATACCCGCGGCACGCGCCTTCTGCGCAATTCGGCAGATCGCCTGCTCCACCTCTTTACCGGCCACCATCATCAGGTCGGCCAGCTCGTCAATGACGATGACAATGAATGGAAGTCGTTCAATCTCTCCATCCTTGGAGGCATCGGCAGCCTGATTGTAGCCTTCAAGGTTTCGCACCTTGGCTTCGCTCATCAACTGATAGCGCCGCTCCATCTCGTAAACAGCCCAGGCCAGCGCTTTGGCCGCTTTATGGGGATTGGTCACCACGGGTACCAGAAGATGCGGGATATCGTCATACATGGAGAGCTCGAGCATCTTCGGGTCGACCATGATCAGACGAAGATCCTTCGGCGAATAGGTCATCAGCATGGAGCAGATCATCGTATTGATGGAGACCGACTTGCCGGCACCGGTGGTACCTGCCACCAGCAGATGCGGCATCTTGGCCAGGTCAGCCACGACAGGCTGTCCGGCAATGTCGACACCGAGCGCCAGCGGCAGTTTCTTCTTCTTGTCGGCAAAGGCCTTGCTGGCAAGAATCTCGTGCATCAGCACCATCTCACGCTCTTCGTTCGGGATTTCGATACCGATGACATTCTTGCCCGGTACATTCCCCGCCACGCGTACGCTGACAACAGCCATGGAGCGCGCCAGGTCATCCTGAAGTGCAATAATGCGATTGGCCTTCGTGCCGGGCGCAGGCTCAAACTCGAACTGAATCACGACCGGTCCCGGCTGAACAGCCACCACCTGACCCTCAACACGGTAATCCAGCAGCTTCTTCTCCAGAAGCCTGGCCATCGCCTGCAACGCCTCGGCACTGTAGGTATGGCTATCTTCACGTGTGGCTGTAAAGAGAGCGAGACCGGGAAGCTTGAAGCCTGAGTTCGATGGAGTCGCCAGCAGCAGTTCACCCTGCTGCTGCTCCTTGGCCTTTCTCGAAACCGTCACCTTGGCAGGTTTCATCACCTCAGGTTCGGACTCAGCGATGTGCAGAGGGCGCTCCGCCTTCTTCTCGCGGCGTTTTTCGCGCCCCTCCATGCGATCGCGACGGACATCGATTTTACCGCGCCAGCGTTCAAACAGAGAGAAAACAAAAAGCATGGTTGCCTTGAAGCCGAGAGCAACCCGTTCCATGGCTGCCACCAGAGAGATATGGGATGCGGCGACAAAGCTGCTCACCATCAGGGTAACCAGCACCAGATCCCGGCCCAGTTCATGCAGTGGAGCCACCAGCCCTTCAGCCAGAAGTTGGCCGAGCACACCACCTGCGCCTACGCCCTTGGGAAGAAGGTCCTGCAGCGATTCCGGTAACAGCTCTGCATATGCTGCGATGATGCCAGCCGTCGCCAGCATAAACGGCAGCCAGAAGAGTGAAGTCCAGCCGCCGGCAAAAGGCTTTCTGCCGATGGCAATACGGATCGTCAGGACTAGGCCCAGCGCAACGATCAACCACCCGCCGTAACCGAACAGCTGGTAGATAAAATCGGAGATGTACGCACCAACCAGACCCGCCTGGTTCAGGGGCTGGGCACCCGTTTCATGGTTGAATGACGGATCCCTCTTCGAAAAGCTATAAAGCGATATCGAAATCACCACGACCATGGCCAGCATGATAAAGGCGAGCGCCTCACGAAGAATGGAACGTGTATTCATCTGAATCAGACTTCCAGCACCACAGGAAGGACCATCGGTCTGCGACCCATCCGCTTCTTGCACCATCGGCGCAACCAGACGCGCACCTCTTCCTTGGTCTCCTCAATATCGGCGAGCATCTCCAGACTCATCCCTTCAAGATGATAGCGCATATCCTTGGCTGCATCGGCAAGCACATTTTCACTCACCTCCTGATGCAGGAAGCCTCGCGCCACAAGTTCAGGATTACCCAGAAGCTTGCCCTCATGCTGACTGATCAGCACGGTCACCGAGATCATGCCTTCATCGGCAAGCACCCGACGGTCACGCAGCACCAGGTCATCGACCTCATCGCGACCTGTACCATCGACAAAGATGGCTCCGGCGTGGAACCCTTCACCAAGGCTGATGCCATCGGCACTGACGACAACCTCCTGACCGTTCTCGGCAATAATGGTGTTCTCATAGGGAATACCGGTGGAGAGGCCGAGATCCTGATGTTCGATCAGGTTGCGATATTCGCCATGAACGGGATAGAGATATTTCGGACGGGTCAACTGCATCATCGTCTTCAACTCATGCGCCTGAGCGTGGCCGGAGACATGCAGTTGGGCCTTGCCAGC
>JBNKZS010000052.1:0-9653 GCA_050301755.1 Mariprofundaceae bacterium | reverse complement strand
CCCCTGTATAGGTTGGAGATGGTTGGAATATTTGCGTAATTAACCAAGGCCATTAAATGCTATTGCTTCAAATTCTGCCGCACCTTTTCGAAGTTCAATAGCCTCTAAGTACTCCGGCGACCTGTAGAAGTTCTTTGCTTTTTCCATTGTTGGAAACTCAACCATAACAATCCTGCGCTTCTCCTCCGGCCCTTCCAGCGAAGTCACTTCACCACCACGAGCTAATATTGTTCCCTCATATTTCTCGATTACTGATGGTGCTATTTTCTGGTAAGCCTTTAGCTTTTCAACGTCATGAACCATGATTCTAAGAATTACATATGTAGCCATGTATTCCCCTTCAATTCGCAAACATATTAGCCTCAAATTTTGCAAGGAACTCGTGCGAAAGGAATTAGTTTCTTGTGAATGTCCGCTTTTGGCTGAAAGCAGACACTCCCTGAAAGCTAATTGTTTTTATGATGCTCGAGTTCATCAATGGACTCATCCAACGCCCGCTTTGCTTCGGCTTTTCCTACGCGTTCATGGATCACCTGTTCGGTGGCAGCGATGACAAGGTCGGCTGACTGCTTTCGGATATCCCGGATGGCCTGTTGGCGAGTTACTTCGGCCTCTTCCAGGAACGTGCGTTTGCGTTTTTCCATCTCAGTTTTCCATTCGCCCATCAGCTGGTTGCGTCGTTCAACAATCCTCTTCTCTGACTCGTTGAACATTTTTTTCGCTTCCTGATCAATCTTTGAAAGTTTCCGGGCGTACTCGGACCTGAGTTCTTCCACCTCTTCTCGCTTCCGATTTGCCTCGGCAATCTCCTCTTCAATCAATCGGGTTCGCTTCTTTAGGATATTGGCAATACGCGGCAGCACGTAACGATCAAGGGCTACGAAAAGGATAATGAAAGATACAATAGTCCAGAATATCTGTGATGAGAAAAATGTGGAATCAAATTGTGGCATGTGCGGGTTGTTCCCGTTCCCTATCCTTGTCCCATGATAATAAAGGCAATGACAAGCGCATAAAGGGCGATGGTCTCAACCAGCGCGAAGCCGATCCAGGCATATTTGGCAAGCGTGGGTTCGGCTTCCGGTTGTCTGGCCACGGCTTCGATCATCTTGCTGAAGATCATGCCGATGCCAAGTGCTGCACCTGCCATGCCGGCTGCGGCCAGTCCCATGCCGATCGGTACCATTGCTGCTGCATCCATAATGTACTCCCTTTCCTAAAAGCCTTCCTAGTGATCTACCAAAGCATCATCAATGTAAACACAAGATAAGACTACAAAAATATATGCCTGAATAAAGGCGATTATGATCTCCAGTGCAATTTGCACGATTGTGAAACCAAGCGGTAGCCACTGGATAAACCAAGGAGCTGCCAACCCGAGAACCGCAAGTACGCCGAGAGCCATGTGTCCTGCAGTCATATTGGCAAAGAGCCGCAGTGCCAGTGTCACCGGGCGCGCAAGATAGGAGATCAGTTCAATGGGTATCATCAGTGGCAGCAGGATTTTCGGTATGCCAGGAGGAACGAAGGCACGGAAGAAGCCGAGGCCGTGGCGGTAGAATCGGAGGCCTGAGGCAAAGAGGAATATGCCAACGGCAAGTGTCCCGGTAACAGCCAATTGCGAGGTGGGTGTGAAAGCGCCGGGAATGAGGCCGACCAGATTGCACCCCAGAATAAAGGTGAAGATAGTGAACATGAGGGGGATGAACTTCTCTCCCTCGTTGTGAATGTTCAGCCGGGTCTGACGGGCGACAAAGCCGTAGAGCATCTCGGCCATAAGCTGGCCCGTTCGAGGGATGATTTCAGGACGTATCAGCATGAGCCGTAATGAAACGATGACCAGAGCAACCGCAATCCACATGAAAACCACGCTGTTGGAGATGGAAAGATCAAGTATGCCAAGGTGAATATCCTTATAGATGATTACCTTGAAGTGCTGGATTGGTCCGCTCATGTCCATGCTTAAGACCCGTCTCGTGATTTCTGCATGTCGACAACCATGAGCTGATAGAGGTTGATGAATCCGGCAGCAAGGCCGAAGATGGCAAAAATGATTAAAAAAACCGGCCGGGTATCAAGCCACCGATCAAGAAAAAAGCCAATACCGAGACCGATCATTGTGGAGGCCACTATTTCGGTGCCGACGCGCAGACCCCACTGGTGGCCGTGGTGCTTATCCTCATGTTTGAGCTTGGGCATGGTCTCCTCGAGATGATATGAATTTAATTGCTTGTATCAGTATATCACAGCTGCCGGATTCGCACCATCTGAGTGCCGTGCGAGGTGGTTGGATTCGCCTTAACCAGGCTTGGTAAGATGGCTGTATCAAAGCTGTTTTTGACATGCTATTGATGAGTCTCTACGCTAACGGAAGCGTGAAAGTTACTGGAAAAACAAAAATATACGGAATTATCGGAAATCCGATTGAACACTCGCTTTCGCCGGTGTTTCAGGCTTGGTTTCTGGATCAGTATGGGATCGATGCAGCTTATGTTCCTTTCTGTGTAAAGGATGAAGCTGTTGAGGCCGCCATTCATGGTCTTTGGGCGCTTGGTGTTCAGGGTTTTAACGTCACCGTGCCGCATAAGGAGCGAGTACTCTCCTTTGTCGAGCCGGATGAGAGTGCCCGTTTGATTGGCGCTGTGAATACCGTAAGCAGAACCGAACAGGGTTGGAGAGGCACCAATACCGACTGGATTGGTTTTTCTTCGGCGTTGGAGGCTACTGGTGCCAAGATGCAAGCGGCGACGGTCTTGCTGTTTGGGGCTGGGGGAACGGCCAAAGCCGTTATCTACGCGCTGGCCAGGCTCAATATTGCCAACCTCTATATCTGTAATCGGAGTGTTGACCGGGCTGAAACGCTTGCAGCACATGTGAGAGAGAACTATTCTCATATCCGTTGTGAGTTGATTGAATGGGGAGATTCAGATGTTGAGGCTGCTGGTTTGAAGTCGAATATCGTTATTAATACTACCTCTATCGGGCTTAAGGATGGAGATGTTTTTCCGTATTCTTTTGCCGGCGATGGCGTGGCTGTTGATGCCGTTTATCGTCCGGATGGTAATACGGCCTTTTGCAAAAAGGCCACCGAAGGTGGGCGAAAAAGTATTGATGGGCTGCCTATGTTGATTGCTCAGGGGGCAGCTGCATTCTCCATTTGGCAGGGGTTGCGACCAGATCGTTTCGGTGCCATAAAATGGATGGAGAAAGGGCTTGGTCGGGTTTCCAGTGAACTGAGCGGATGGGAGGAGACGGCATGAAGCAGTCGCGTTTAGGGGATATCCTGCTTAGAAAGCAGGAGATAACCAAAGAGCAGTTGGACAATGTCTTGCGTGAGATGAAGCTCAATGGCGACACCCTGACAGCACAACTGGTTAAGCAGAATATTTTTACCGAGATTGATCTTGCCAAGTTTATCGGCAAATCGTTTGGGCGCCCTGTTGTTGATCTGGACAAGATAGAGATTGATCCTGATATCACCAAGCTTTCACCTGATGTGATGCGTAAAAACATGGCTATTCCGATTCAGCGAAAGGGCAATGTTATTACACTTGCCGTGGCTGACCCCTATGACATCAACAGTCTTGATGAGATCGCATTTATCAGCGGTAGCCAGGTGGATGTTGTCATTGTTCCCGAAAGCCAGCTGTTAAAACGACTCGATGAGATGACTGGCAGCGCCCAGGACCTCGAAGATGTGATGGGCGAGCTCGGTGCCCAGGACATGGAGATTGTCGACCTGGAAGATGACCAGGTAGATGAGCACTCTTTAGCAACTGAGAGTGAGGGGGCGCCTGTTGTAAAACTGGTGAATCTGATTCTTCTTGATGCCATTAAGCGAGGTGCTTCAGATATTCATATCGAGCCGTATGAGAAGCTATTGCGAGTCCGTTACCGAATTGACGGCGTGTTACATGAGATCATGCGCCCCCCGATGAAGATGCGCGATGCGATTGTCTCGCGTCTTAAGATTCAGGCCCGACTCGATATTTCAGAACGTCGAGTTCCTCAGGATGGGCGTATTAAACTGAGGCTTTCCAAGGCAAAAACGGTCGACTTCCGTGTTTCTGTGCTACCCACGCTATTCGGCGAAAAGGTGGTAATGCGTCTGCTGGATGCTTCGAATCTGCAGCTGGACATGGTGAAGCTCGGTTATGAAGAGGCTGAGCTGAAGAGCTTCAAACATGAGATCCACAAGCCTTACGGTATGGTGCTGGTGACCGGGCCTACAGGTTCTGGTAAAACAGTAAGTCTCTATTCGGCTGTGGCCGAGTTGAACCAGCCCGGGGTTAATATCTGTACTGCTGAAGACCCTGTGGAGTTCAACTTCATGGGTATCAATCAGGTGAACGTGAATGCTGCCATCGGCATGGATTTCCCTGCAGCATTGAAATCCTTTCTGCGTCAGGATCCGGATATTATTCTGATTGGTGAGATTCGAGATTATGATACTGCGGCTATTGGTATTAAGGCGGCTCTTACGGGGCATCTGGTGTTGGCAACACTGCATACTAATGATGCACCTTCCACGATGACCCGAATGGTAAACATGGGTATTGAGTCATTCCTAGTGGGATCAGCGGTTAACCTAGTAACTGCACAGCGTTTGGGACGAAGGACGTGTGTGGATTGCAAACATCCGGTCGACATTCCGGCTGAGGCATTGATTGATGCCGGGATTCCCGAAGACGAGGTCGGTACGTTCCAGCCAATGCAGGGTAAAGGCTGCGGAACATGTAATGGTACAGGTTATAAAGGGCGAGTGGGTATCTATCAGGTGATGACAGTGACGGATAGTATCCGTGATGCAGTGTATGCAGGAAAGAACTCCGATGAGATCAATGCCATTGCTGTTTCACAAGGTGTGAAGACACTTCGAATGGCAGCCTTGAACAAGGTGAAAGAGGGTGTAATGTCACTGGAAGAGTGTTTGCGTGTAACGGTAGGTGACTAATGGCGATTTATCTTTGGGAAGCTAAAACAAGACAGGGGCAGCCAAAGAGTGGCGAGGTCGATGTTGCCAACAAGGATGTGGCGATGGCAACCATCCGGCGCATGGGACTCACCGACATCAAGGTTAAAAAGAAGCCGATAGAGATCGAGCTGTTTCCCGAGAAGGTCCAGGAAAAGGATATCAGTATCTTTTTCAGGCAGCTCTCCACCATGATCAATGCGGGTTTGCCACTGGTTCAGTGTTTTGAGTTGGCAGAGAAGGGCGCTGAAAAGAAGGCGATGGCTAAGCTTCTGAAGGATGTTAGAACAGAGCTGGAGGGAGGATCCCCTTTGGGTGAGACATTGCGCCGTTTTCCCAAGGAGTTTGATCGTTTGACCTGTTCTCTGGTCGAAGCGGGCGAACAGGGCGGTATTCTTGATTCAATATTGTTGAGGTTGTGTGCCTATAAAGAAAAGGCCCTATCACTTAAAGCAAAAATCAAGTCAGCAATGGTTTATCCGGTTTCTATTATTGTCGTGGCTTTTATTGTGACAGCAGTACTGATGATTTTTGTGATTCCTGTCTTTGCCGAGATGTTTGAAGGTTTCGGAGCGGAGCTGCCTGGCCCGACTAAAATCACCATGGCTATTTCCGATCTGTTTGTAGAGTACTGGTACGTTGTGTTATTCGCACCGATTATTCTGATTTTTGCTGTTAAATCGATTTACAAAACGCCTCAGGGGCATTACCAGTTGGATAAACTCATGCTCAACCTGCCAGTCATTGGCGATGTTCTTCGGAAAGGTGCAGTCGCCCGTTTTTGTAGAACATTCTCTACGCTTTCTGCTGCTGGCGTACCTATCCTGGAAGCGATGGACACTGTGGCTGAGACGTCCGGCAATGTCGTGATTGAAGAGGTGATCATCAACACAAAAAATGCCATCAGCCAGGGTATGACTTTGGCAGCCCCTATGGAGGAGAGTGGTATCTTTCCTTTGATGGTAACGCAGATGATCTCCATCGGTGAGCAGACGGGTAGTCTGGAAGAGATGCTCTCCAAGATCGCAGACTTTTACGAGGAAGAGGTGGATACGGCGGTTGATAACATGACTGCACTGATGGAGCCTTTTATTATGGCTTTTCTTGGTGTGGTGATCGGTGGCTTGGTGATCTCAATGTATTTGCCGATCTTCCAGATGGCATCAACCATCAATTAGAAGATATTGTTTGTGTCCGATATATTCGACGAATAATTATAAATGACAAACACCCCCTCATTGATTGTTCATCTTGAAGAGGGCAATGATCGTTTGCATCGCCTGTTGGGCTACAGGGCATTGGCTTCATTTGCCATTTTGGCAGCTTCCGCCTATTTCTTTTACCCCTCTTTTGCGAGCTTCGATCAACAACTTTTTTTGGTTATATCCGGATGCGCCATTTTTTTTCTGACTCTGGAGTGGTTTTTAGTTCGATCAAATCTCTCTTTCGGTATTCAGCTTTTTTCTCATTTCGGTCTCGATCTGTTGCTGGTTGCCACCTTGGTGGTTCTGACCGGGGGGATTCAGAGTCCTTTTGTGTTTCTCTTCGGTCTGCTGATCGTGGCTGTAGGAACGCAGTCACATGTGCTGGTGGTGCTTCTGGTCACCGTGGCGGCTTGCATTTGTTATCTGGTATCAATCCATGCTTCGGCATTTATTCATGGATCAGTTCTTTCATCGGCTGAAACCCTTCACATTCTTCTTCAAACATCAGCACTTTTCCTGGTTGGCGGAGTTATGGCGGCGATTGCCAGAAGGTATGCCAGTCTTCAGCAGGAGAGTCATTATGCCGTCAGGCAACACCGCCAGTTAAAAGAACTGTACGCTCAGGTGGTCAGCTCAATGCAAGAGGGTATCATCATTCTTGATGAGGGATTACACGTTCAGGACAGCAATGATCCCGCTCATCGATTGTTTGGCGTTGAAGGCAAACCGACTTGGTTCCGCTTGAGCGATATCAGTAATGTGCCTGATTCACTGGTCGCTTTTCTGAAACGGGCAGATTCAGGCCTGTTTCAGTGCGAATGGAAAACAGCTTCAGGTTCGTGCCTTACGACAGTAGCACCGCTTCAGGGAGATGATCCGGCAGCACGTTGGCTGTTGACTATAGTCGATATCACCGATGTTAGAACATTGGAGCGCAGACTTGCCGAGCAGGATAAGCTTGCATCCATGGGCCGTATGGTGGCTATGCTGGCTCACGAAATCCGTAATCCACTCCAGACCATTGGTCAGTCTGTAGAGTTGATGGGATCTGTCAGAGAGACAAGACAGGCAGATGTCCAGCGGATTGTAACCGAGGAGATCCAGCGTCTTAACCGCCTGGTCTCGGATATGCTTGATTATGTGCAACCGCTTACACCTGCGCCTGTTGAGGTGGCTTGTTCAGAGTTGATAGGTTCTTCCGTAGTACAGGTCGACATGCAGGGGGCGCTAGATATTTCGTGGAGTAGCGATATCACTTCACTGTTGATTGATCCCGACCATTTTCGATTGGTGCTGGACAATCTTCTTCGCAATGCCACTGAAGCCAGTCGGAAGCCGGGAACGGTTGAAATAAAACTCCAACAAGAGAATAACTATTGGCAATTGTCCATTTCCGATCAGGGTGGTGGAATTGCAGCGGAGATGAAAGAGCATTTGTTTGAGCCCTTTGCTACTGGGCGGGAGTCGGGTGTTGGTCTGGGATTGGCAACTGTATGGCAGGTTTGTCAGGTCAATGGCTGGAAGACCGAGGTAAAAGATATTCCGGGAGGCAGCTGTTTTATGGTTCGAGGGTATATGATGCCTATGCAGACAGAAGAGGCCCTTTATGGCTGAGATTCTGCTGGTGGAAGATGAGGCTAATGCCCGCCAGGTGCTCATGCTGGGCCTGGAAAGCCGTGGGCATGAGGTGGTTGAGGCGGCTGGTCCGGAAGAGGCACGTGAAGCCCTCGAATCGAAGGGTTTTGATATTGTCCTGACAGACCTTCGAATGGATGGTCATGATGCAGGCATTGAGGTGGTGCAGATGGCTGGCCTCCTCTGTCCCAGGGCTAAAGTGCTTCTTTTAACAGCCTATGCAAGCGCCGAAACAGCTGTTGAGGCGATGAAGATGGGCGCTTTCGACTATTTGACCAAGCCTGTTTCAGCAGAGGAGCTCGGCCTGGCAGTAGAGCGTGCACTTGCTTCTCACCCTGAGGAATCCACTGGTTCCGGCTCTTCCCCTAAAGGAGAGGTATTTGTAGGTGAGTCAACGGTGATGCAGCGCGTGCGTGAGCGCCTTCTGCGTGCAGCAGCCAAAGACTTTACTGTTCTTGTAACCGGCGAATCCGGCACCGGAAAAGAGTTGGCGGCGCGGTTTATCCACAAACACTCCAAACGTGGCTCCGGTCCCTTTATACCTGTTCACTGCGGCGCGATCCCGGAAGGGTTGTTCGAGTCGGAACTGTTCGGTCACTGTAAAGGTTCATTTACCGGTGCTGACTCAGACCGTCCTGGCCTCATAGAGTCAGCCAACGGAGGAACGCTCTTTCTGGATGAGGTCGGAGAGATGCCTCTTTCAGCTCAGGTGAAGCTGTTAAGGGTCCTGCAGGATATGAAAGTCCGAAGGGTCGGCGAGGAGTCGGAGCGCAAGGTTGATGTCCGTGTGGTAGCAGCTACCAATAGAGATCTGGCGGAGGCAGTGAAACAGGGGCAATTCCGAGAGGATCTTTTTTATCGACTCAATGTTGTGCCGATACATATGCCCGCACTTCGCCAACGTCGAGAAGACATACCCGCATTGGCAGAGGCAATGCTCATCCATTGGGGCGAGGATCAGACCCGTATTTCCGACTCCTGTCTGGAGCGGTTAGCGAAACTGCCTTTATGGGGAAATGTCAGAGAGTTGGAGAATCTTCTGCAGCGACTGGTTGCCTTGTCAGATGGCAATGTGCTTGATGAGTCCCTTCTTGATGATCTCTATCCTGAGAAAGAGCACGCTGATGCCCTCTCAATTGATAGCCTTCAGGAGAAGGGGGTCACTCTTGATGAGGCTCTGGAAAGCATTGAGAGGAAGCTGCTTTCCGAAGCCCTGAAGGAGTCCAATGGCAATGCGACGAAAGCAGCCGGCGCGCTTGGCATCACCTTTCGTTCCATCCGGTATCGTTTGAAGAAGCTCGGCATGAAGGAGCCTGGTTAATGGAACCGCTGCTCTTTTTAACGCTTGCCGTTGGTGTTGTCGGTTTGATGTTTGGCAGTTTTGCCAATGTCTGTGTTCATCGCATCCCTTTACAGATTTCGGTGGTGGCTCCACGCAGTCGCTGCCCTGCATGCGAAAAAAGTATCGCCTGGTATGATAATATTCCACTGCTTTCATGGTTGATGCTGGGAGGGAAGTGCAGGCATTGTAATACCCCTATTTCAGCGCGCTATCCGATTCTGGAGTTGTTGATGGGATTGAGCTGGGCCGGGCTTGCTTGGCGCTACGGTTTTTCGCCATTGCTTCTGCAGGCGCTGCTTCTGGTTAGCCTTCTCTGGATATTGACCCTGATCGACCTTGAAACCGGGTTGCTTCCGAATCTTCTTACCTTTCCGGGCATTGCTATGGGCCTCGGGTTCTCGTTCTGGCTTGGCTATATAGAGGATGCCATTATCGGAGCTGTCCTGGGCTATGGCCTTTTTTGGCTGGTGGCGCGCCTGTTTCTGATGGTGGCCGGGCG
>JBNKZS010000051.1:0-9702 GCA_050301755.1 Mariprofundaceae bacterium | reverse complement strand
GGGAGACAATAACACCGGCCACCTTTACAGGCTTCATCTCGGCAACAGGGGTAATGACACCGGTTCGACCCACCTGCCAGATGATACGCTCAACGGTGGTGATCACCTCTTCGGCTGGGAATTTATAGGCAATAGCCCATCGGGGAGCACGGGCAACTCGGCCAATCTGTTTCTGCAGTTCAATAGGATCGACCTTATAGACAAGACCGTCTATCTCATAGGCAAGGGTTGCACGCCTCTCCTGCCATGACCTGTAATTATCCAGCAGAGCATCAATATCGGGCAAAAGTTCAAAATACTGTGTAGCAAAACCAAGGATCGACAACCGGCTCAACAAACCGCTCTGTGATGAAGCAAGGGCATCCCCTCCCTCCCCCGCTCCGTAGGCGAAGAAGTTCAGATTACGCTTGGCTGTAATTTTGGCACTGAGTTGCCTGAGCGACCCGGCAGCAGCATTTCGCGGATTGGCAAAGAGCTTCTCACCCGCCGCCTCCTGCGATCGGTTTAACGCCTCGAATGACTCCTTCGACATATAGACCTCTCCACGGATCTCAAGCAGAGGCGGGATATCATTGCCATCAAGATGCCAGGGGATATCGGAAATCGTGCGGATATTATCAGTCACATCTTCACCAACACGGCCGTCACCACGCGTTGCGGCAACAGTGAGATTCCCCCGTTCATAACGTAAATTGACAGCCAGCCCGTCAATCTTGGGCTCGACAATGTAGGAAAACGGATCATCGACCAGATCGCGGATACGACGATCAAAATCGCGCACCTCATCATCATTAAAGGCATTTGCCAGTGAAAGCAGTGGTGAAGCATGCTTGCGAGACTCAAACACATGGCTGATAGGTGCGCCCACGGTCCGGGTCGGAGAGTCGACAGGAACCGGTTCACCTAGTTCCAGCTCAAGCTGTTCAAGTTCTCTTAGAAGAAGATCATATTCGGCATCGCTGATTGTCGGAGCATCAAGGATATAATAACGGTAATTGTGCTCTCTCAGTTCAATTCGAAGCTGCCGGACTCGCTCCCTGCGGTTGAACTGGTTCATTCATTAGCCCCTCAATACCTTTGATAATGGACGCAGACATCCACTCTACAGCGCCGACCAGGTGATAACGTACATTGCCCTGACGATCAATCAAGAAGGTTTCGGGATAACGAAATACACCATAATTATGGGAGACGGCTGAGTCGGCATCATGCAACACTTCAAAAGGCAGTTTGTACTCGCGCACGAATGCCGCCAGGTCATTGGCATCACGATCCACAGAGACCGCCACGACCTTCAACCCCTTATCGGCATACTTGCGGTGCAGTGCAGCCATCGAAGGCATCTCCTTACGGCAGGGAGGACACCAGGTTGCCCAGAAGTTCAGGAGCACCACCTCGCCTTGCGGCAGTCCCTTCATCTTTCCCTGAAGATCGGGAAGGCTGAATGCCAGAGCTTTACCATCATCGTTGATGTTTCTCTTGGCCTCGGGAAGCCCGAGCCATGCACCGATTCCGACCAGAAGGACGATTCCTGCAACTGTAAGCCAACGCGTCAGCATCGTTTGCTCTCCTTTAAAATGGCCAGCAGAATTCCCTCAAGTTCAACCTGGTCGACTACATGTTTCATTTTAACAACAGCATCAATCATTACAACCGGAACATCGGCTCCATAAGCCACGGCAAGCTCCAACTGCTGATCAACATCAATTACCTCAAGGGTACAGAGGCCCTTTTCAACAGCCTGCATAACCGCCGCCTCAGCATCTTCGCAGAGACAGCAGGCTTTGCGACTCATGATCTGAACCTGCGGCAGCGTCAATGGCTCTTCACTTACTTCCGTGACGGATAGATGACAGTAAACACCTGATCACCATGGCGATCAATCAACACACGCAGCGCAATGCCATCTTCAAGCACTTTGGCTGCCTTATTAAAGGCTTTCACACCATCAATAACCCGACCGTTGACCTTAATAATTACATCACCGCGCTCAATGCCTGAAACCGCTGCCGGTGACCCCCGCTGAATCTGTCTGACAACAGCACCGTACTTGCTGCGAACGCGCAAAGCCTCGGCTGTCTCATCCGTTAACGTTTCAAGCTCAAGACCGTGAGAAACCTCTTTACGTTTACCCTTCGTGCCGGAAGCTGCCATCTCATCATCGGGCATCGCCTCAACAATAACCGGAATCACCTTCACTTTACCGTCACGGATAATCTCCACACGAACCTTATCTCCAGGCCTGTGACGAGCTACGCGGATCGGCAGATCATGAGCCTGTTTAATCTCATGCTGATCAATTTTGGTAATCACATCACCGGCCTGAATCCCCGCTTTATCAGCAGCAGAACCTGCTTCGACCTGCGGGATCAGTGCACCATGACGATTCTTCAAGCCCATCGCCTTCATAGTCTCTTTATCAATATCGCGAATCATCACACCAAGACGCGCCCGCTGGACCTTGCCGTTACTCTTCAACTCATCAAACACCGACTTGGCAAGATTGATCGGAATGGCAAACCCGATACCGTTATTGCCGCCACTGCGGGAGTAGATAGCCGTGTTGATGCCGATCACTTCACCTTTGGCATTAAACAGCGGCCCACCGGAATTGCCGGGATTGATGGCAGCATCCGTCTGAATGAAGTTGTCATAGGGACCGGCGCCAATAACACGCCCCTTGGCTGAAACAATACCCGCAGTCACGGTCTGCTCCAGTCCGAACGGATTGCCGATCGCAACCACCCAGTCTCCAACACGCAGTGTATCGGAATCGCCCAGTTTCACGGCACGCAAACCTTCGGTTTTGATTTTAAGCAGGGCGATATCCAGCTTGGCATCTGAACCGACCACTTCCGCCTCAAACTCCTCACCTTCGCTGTTTTTGACGACCACCTCATCGGCGCCGTCCACTACATGGTTATTGGTGATGACATAGCCATCGGCTGAAAGGATAAAGCCTGAACCCAGCGAGTTCCGTTCCTGAGGCTGCTGATTACGATACATGTCACGGAAGAGGTCTTCAAAGGGAGAGCCAAAGGGTAGTTGCGGCATCATCTCCTGGGGTCTGGTGATTTTAGTGGTACTGATATTGACCACAGAGTATTTCTGGCTGTCCGCCAGATCTGCAAAACTATCAGGTAGTGCCTGCGCCATGCCCGGAACAAGCAATAGCATCACAATCAAACCGGTAACAATTCTCTCTCTCTTCAATCGAATCTCCTTATGAATCAAATATCTGGAATGAATCAGCAGAGCGGATCATTAATATCTCAGATGAACAAAAGATGAATAAAACCCAAAAAAACTCTCATGCTTCTGATTTCTCTTCCGATCCACCCTCTACTTCTGCCTTACGCTCGCGTTTTGCACGGATGCGGGATTTCTTATCATCTGCTGCATGCGCATCACGCGGTTTACGGGGAAGCGGACGATAAATTTCAATGCGGTCGCCCTCGCGCAACAGCTGATCAAGCTTCACCAGCTTGGCGAAGATGCCGACTTTATTCTCGGCAAGATCGATATCCGGATGCTTCTCCAGCATATGACTCATATGAATCGCCTGTTCCACAGTTGTTTGATCGGGAACATTCAGGTCTTCCAGTGTCTGCTCGTGTGGTAATGCGTAGATGATCGAAACGTGCATCAGAGATCTCCTCGTTTCCCGGAATCTCCACTCATAGCAGCGCGCTTTTCAAAAGCGTGTACCATCGATCGACAAGCGGCAGAAAAAACCGGACTGGCTACCATATCAAGCATCATGTTTTTGAATTCAAATTCAATGGAAAAATGAACACGACAGGATGACTCGCCCAGCTGTTCGAAGCTCCAGAGGCTTTCGAGAAATTTGAACGGCCCCTCCAGCAGACGAATTTCTACAAGCTTTCCAGGCATAAAGCGATCGACCGTCTTAAAGCTGTGTCTCATTCCGGCCAGTTCAGCCACGAGTTCGGCTGAGAGCTGATCATCTTCACGGGTCAGGATTCGGGCGTCGGCCACCCAGGGAAGAAACTCGGGATAGGCTTCGATATCCATCACCGCATGGTACATCTCCTGTGCACTACAGGGCAGTACCCGTGTCTCTTCAAAGCTATGCATTGACTATTGCCTGAACCACGAACAGCGAACCATCATCTCAATGGCGCCCTTTCTCCGAAGCGTATGGGTTTTTTCCGCCTGAAAAGATAAAACGGATCGGCACACCGGGAAGCGAAAACTGTCGCTTGAAATCTTCGCCAAGGTACCGGACATAGGACTCTTTTACAGCTTTCGGGCGATTGCAGAATACTTTGATCGTCGGTGGAGAGGTGGAGATCTGAGAGGCATATTTCATTTTGACTGCAGCGCCGCCAGCGCTGGGCGCATGCTGCTTTTTCTGAGCCTGTTCAAGCCAGCGGTTCAGCTCGCCGGTCCCAACCTCGAACCGGTTGGACTTGGCAGCCTTCACCGCCTCATTCAGTAGTGGACCAACACCCTTACCGCTCTTGGCTGTCACCCTGAAAACCGGAATATCGGTCAGGCTACGCATGCGATAATGGAGCCGCTCGACATAGTAGTTCCACTCATCGGGCGAAAGCAGATCCATCTTGTTGACGGCAACGATCAGGGCACACCCCTCATCATAGGCAAGCTTCATCAGGCGCATATCCTGTTCGACAATTCCTTCGGAACCGTCAAGTACCATGACAGCCACATCGGCGCGTCTGAACGCCTGCACAGCCTTTACACGCGCCACAAACTCGATCACATCTGAAATGCGTCCGTGCTTACGCTGGCCGGCTGTATCTACCAGGCGAACAATGCCGTCCTGATAGGGAAGATCGCTGTCGATGGCATCACGGGTGGTTCCGGCAATCGGGCTGACCACCATACGATCATTTTTCAACCATGCATTGATCAGCGTCGACTTCCCGACATTCGGTCGTCCGATGACGGTAACGCTGGCGATCAGATTCTCTTCTTCGCTTTCGCTGTTCGAACCCTTGGCTTCAGCTATTGATGAACTCTGATCGCTAAGCTGCTGAACCAGCTCCTTA
Organism: Mariprofundaceae bacterium; assembly: GCA_050301755.1. Lineage (GTDB taxonomy): Bacteria > Pseudomonadota > Zetaproteobacteria > Mariprofundales > Mariprofundaceae > WSZY01. Next base: position 4,666 of record JBNKZS010000051.1, on the reverse strand, counting down.
ATGCCCTGTCCATGTGCTGCAGAAACCGGCATCGGTTCTCCGAGCCCCAAGGCGTAGAAGTCCATAGCCACATTCGGATTTTCAGCTTTATTAACGACCAGAAGAATCGGCAGCTTTTCGCGGCGAAGTTTATCGGCAATGGAGAAATCCACCGGTGTAGAACCACTGATACCATCAACGGCAAACATCACCATATCGGCAACCTGAAGGGCTGCTTCCACCTGGGCGTCAATTGCCACCTGCATTTCACCATGCTGGGTCTCACCGATACCACCGGTATCGACAAGGATCACCTGCTGATCTCCGATCAGGCACTCGGTTTCAAGCCGGTCGACCGTTACGCCGGGTCTGTCACCGACAATGGCCTTACGCCTTCCAACCAGACGATTGAATAGTGTTGATTTGCCCACATTCGGACGACCGACGATGGCAATAACGGGGAGTTGTGTGCTCATGGAACCTCGGATTAGCGCAGAAGCGTTAACACACCCAGGCCGGTTCTTGCCAGCACACCGGCTGACGTTGCGACAGGAGCACGCTCAATACGACCACTCAACTTAATGGATGACTCTTTGCGGCCATCCAGACTCAAACGCATGACAATACCGCGATCATCTGCCACCCACAGCTTACCATTCCAGATCACCGGGCCCAGCAACTCACCATCGGTCACCTTCTGTTTCCAGAGCGTTGAGCCATTGGACAAATTAATCGCTTCAACCTCACCGGAGGCAGAGGCAAAATAGATATTGTTCTGATGGATAAGGGGTGTCGATTTGATCGAAAGCTCTTTTGAAAAAAGCTGCCTGCCATCATGTTGGGAAAGTGCCACTACACTCCCTTGGTAGAAAGAGACGACGAGGGCATCGGTTACCTGCTCAATCCCCATCGACAGCTCACTCAGATAGACAGGGTTGGCAACAGGGGTACGCAACTCACTCAAAACGGGGGCATCGGTATTAAGCAACAGCTGACGACGCCAGACCAGATCACCACTCTCCGCTTTCAGAGCAATAGCATCGCCATTTGAGAAGATCGCGTTAACAATCTCTCCATTGACCAGCGGTGAAGGTGTTACATACATTCCGAGTGCACCTACGCTGCCGGTGTAACTCCAAAGCTTTTCACCCTCCGATGAGAAGTAATAGATACGGTTATCCATGGTCTGGACAACAAATCCGTCACGCATAGGTACCGGCTGTGATAAAAACGAGGCAGAGATCTGGCTTTGCCAGACGATACGCCCGGCAACAGGATCAATACCGTAGAGCATGCCACCTACATCACCGACAACGACCAGGCCGTTGGAGAGCGCCAACGCGCCCGAATCGGAAGCTTCACGAATAGTGATCATCTGCTTCTCGCCACCATTCAGGCTATAGACACGGACACGGCCGTCCCTGCCACCGATAACGATCAGACCCTGAGATTCAGAGACGGCAGGCTGACTGAATCCGGCGGGCTCACCGAGCTCACGCTGATCAACATCGACAGACCAGACCCTTTCAATGGTTGCACCTGAACCGGCAACTCCATCGCGATGCGCACCCGCACAGGAGGCAAGCAGCATCAGGGTGAGGATGACCGGGAGACGCAACATCGCAGGTAGCTTCATGAATTACCGCTTTCTACCGAACCAAGCTCTGCCAGTATGCTTTCAACCTTTGTCTTCAACAGCTGGTCATTCGACTCAGAATCAAGGGACATCTGAAGATGCTTTCTCTTTTCTGCCACATCAGTTGAGGCCTCGGCCATCAGGTAGTGGCGAAGCTGTTCGTACTGTTTACCTACCGGCTCTGCCAGCTCTGCCTTAGCATCCTCAATGTTATCTTTGCTGATATACCACTCAGCCAGATCCAGGCGTGCCTGCCACGCCAGCTCCGGCGTTGAAGCCGAACTGTGAATCAGCGCATTCAGATAGGCCTCGGGCTGATCTGAGAGTTTTGCCATATAGAGATTGGCCAGTGAGCCGTAACCGGTAGAACCGTAATCCCTGATCACCATCTCAAGCATCGCTCTCTTCTCTTCAAGATCGCTGCTTGCCAGAGCCTGATGATAGAGCGTGGCAGCTGAATCCTTTTGCGACTTGTTGCGTTCCAGCCAGAGGCTGGCACCGGCCAGCACCAGCAGAACGGCTACGACGCCTGCAATCAACTGCTGCTGATTGTTCTGCATCCAGTCAACAACCTGGGCTGAGCGCATATCCCGTTTAAGCTCTTCCATTTCAGCCGCAAACGATGAATCCACCTCTTTCTCTACCGGGGCTGCTGCAGCTTTCGACTTTTTGCTTACTTCATTCACACTGATATCCTCTGAAACCTTGATTGAAACCCCATTAGGAGAAGGGTTCCGATTCGATAAATTGACGCCGGAGCAAGCTAGGGGGGAACCCCGCCATGTCAATCAGGCATTGGCTCCGCAGACTTTTTGCGTTCAAAGATGATCGTCAGAACACTCTGCACCAGAGCGGCCATTGGAATCGCGATAAAAACACCCAGTACACCCCAGAGGCTGCCAAAGACCAGAACAGCAACGATAATGGCGACCGGATGAAGATTCACCATCTCTGAAAACATCCACGGCACAATGACATTGGCATCGATCAACTGAATCACCGTATAGGCTAGCAGACCGTAAAACATCGTTTCACTCCAACCCCACTGGAAGAGCGACAGCAACACCACCGGAATCGTCACCACGGCCGCACCGACAAATGGAATCCAGACCGAGATACCGGTCAATGTACCGAGCAGAAGGGCGTACTCATGCCCCATCAACTCATAAGCCAGCCACATGGCAAAACCGACCACGGCCGATTCCCAGAACTTGCCCCGGATATAGTTGCCGATCTGGATATCGACTTCGCCCCAGACCCGCTGGAGAAGCGAACGCTCTTGCGGCAGAAAGCGCTGTGCCCACTCAACAATAACGCTTTTATCCTTGAGCAGAAAAAAGACCAGCACGGGAACAAGAATCATGTAGACGAGCAACGTGATGAGCCCCGGAATGGAAGCGATAGAGACGGAGAGCAGTGCCCCGCCCCACTCCTGCATCTTGTTCACCGCATTAGCAACCAGCTGCTGCAGATACTCCGGGTTCATCCAACTGACATAGTTCGCATGGAACTGCTGAATGGCCTCACGCAGGGCGGCAACGAACTGTGGAGCCTGAGCCACCAGCTTACCGACCTGATCTGTCAGCAGCGGCAGGACAGTCAGCACGGAGAAGAGAACCATCAGTACTGCGCCGCAAAGAACGATGACGACCGCAACGATTCTCGGAACCCGGAACCGGCGGAGTATCACAATCAGATCATCAAGCACATAAGCCAGGGCAATGGCAAAAAGAAGCGGCGCAAGCACATCCCCGAGGATGATCAGCAGGGCAAAAATGATGAAGAGTGAGGCCAGCAACATCACCAGTTGCTGGTCGGACATACGTTCCTGAAGCCAGGCTACGATTCTTTGCATGATTCCTTTGAGCTGTTTCCAGCCCTCTTGTGTGCACCCATCAACAGCAGCAGTGCAGCAACGACAGTGGCCAGAAGGTGGATAACCGCACTGACACCGTGCCACATGCCGAATGCCTTTCGCATCGGGTCGTTTTCGGCGAGCGCATCAATGGGGCCGGCAGCCAGTTTAAGTTCGGCAATGATCGGCGAGACACCGTACTCATTGATCGTCGCCAGCGAAGCCAGCACCAGCAGAAGCCCCCAGTTCAATCTGGAGACCGGTTTCATGCGGAACCAGAAGGCGACCACCGCAACAGCTATCAAAATGACACCATGGTTGACCACATGGAAAATTTCACCGGCCAGACGCCCCGCTTCATGTGAAGATCCCGCCTTGGCAAACAGAATCGGTGCCACGACATAACCGGAGACCACCAACAGGCCGAACATCAGTGCCAGCAGTAACCGTACAGCCGATCCGCGAACACATGCCATCGGGATTTTAGTCATAGGTCAAAACTCTCATTTAACATGATCGAACCGCCCATCCCGCAAGGATGTGCGGCGGGCAAAAAACGTAAAGCCGTATCCAATCAGTCTAAACATAATTTATCGAAGCAATCTCATACTCACGCTCACCGCCCGGCGCCTTGACGATGGCGATATCACCCTCTTCTCGACCGATCAATGCACGCGCGATGGGTGAGGTTACAGAGATCTTGCCCTCTTCGATATTGGCCTCATCCTCGCCCACGATCTGGTAAGTGACCTCTTTCTCGGTCTCCGCATCGATCAGCTCGACTGTAGCACCGAAGACAATCTTATCCGAAACAATGGTCGCCGGATCAATCACCTGGGCACGGGCGAGCCGGTCCTCCAGATCCTTCACCTTCGCCTCATTCATCCCCTGTTCCTCTTTGGCAGCGTGGTACTCGGCATTTTCGGAGAGGTCACCGTGTGCACGAGCCTCTTCAATGTTGGCGATGATCTTATGTCGCTTCTCACCCTTTAGGTAATTCAGCTGCTCACGCAGTGCTTCTGCGCCTTGTTTTGTCATGGGCACTCGTTGCATCGTTAATTCCTTTCCTTGTGATAATCCTGAATACTGGTCACGTCAGTCACATCCGAGCGACTGGCCATAGCCTCGGCTGCGGCCAGTCCGCCAGCCATTGTGGTAAAGTAGACGATACCTCGATCGAGTGCAGCCTGGCGGAT
>JBNKZS010000050.1:0-9920 GCA_050301755.1 Mariprofundaceae bacterium | reverse complement strand
AAGATGGAGTCGGGATAAGCGAGACCGATAATCCTTCGATCCTGACCGGCATTCCGGCAGCCTTGCTCGCCTCCTCCTCAACAACCAACCGAATCTGATCGGCCGGAATCAAAAAGGGGGTGGCAATCACTACCAGTAGCAATACGCCTAGCGCAATAAGGAAATATTTTACTGCTTTCATAGCGCCTCCCGGCAAGGCCGTTTAGAATGCCTGGCCTGTTCCTAAGTATAGACGCCATTTCCTGGTTGCAAATCCGTAGCCTCCATCCACTCGAATAGTACCGTTAACCAGCCAGCGCAGTGTCCAGCGAACTCCTCCACCTACTCCGGCAACGAGACGATTGCCAAGTGCGCTTCGGCCATCGCGATTGACATGGCCTGCATCGACAAAGGCCACCAGTTGGACATTGTGATTGATTTCCAGCGGATGGCGGCCCTCAAGGGTTCCATAGATATAGGCACTGCCCTGTAGCTCTCCGGGATAATAACCCCGCATCTCATTACGGTTTCCCAAGTCAAAGAGTCCATCGCGAAGAATGTTTCCCGTGCGCAGGCCGGCATTGATTCTGTAGCTGAGTGTATTCTGATTGCCTATATCGAGATGACGGCGCCAGGAGATGGTCTGGCTATAGCTGTTGATGGTTGAACCAAATGCCTGATGCGCTACATCAGCGGTGTAATCAATCTCAGTTCCAGTTAACCATGTAATGCGATCATCAACCATCCGAAAGCTGGCTGAAAGTTGCACGGCCTGCCGTCTCAAGCCAATCACATCTGCCAGGGCAGGGCCACTACGAAGCGAATAGACCGACTTGTTGCTGGAAAACCCCAGTCGGACATCCCACCCCTCTCCGGGTACGGGTCCGAAACCGTAGCGTATTCCGCCACTCCAATTCTGATTGTCCTGTAGGTAACTGCTTGTCAGCAGCCCATTCTGATAGGCATCAAAGATTGTCGTCCCATCGTTGATCGATACATCAAAACCGAAATTTGAATCATTGATACGACGCCACAGATACGATGCCTGATAGGAGTTACCATTATTGCCGGTAAAATTTTTTCCGGTATCCCGTCGTGTTGCCAGACGGAGATGATGATGCAGGCCCCACATATTATGTTCTGTCAATGTGATACCCGCTGAGGTGGCTCCATTATCGGAACGACTCGCTTCAGGGAGTATCCATAGCGGCCACCGGTCATTGACTGTAACGCGCACCACGCCGTGGCTATCCGGAGGCGTGATATGCGCCTCACTGAAAAGCCCCAGGTTCCTCAACCGGCGACTACCCGTTTCAGCATAACCCGATTGCCAGGCATCGCCCACACGGAAGGGTAATTCACGCAACACAACACGCGCACGAGAATATTCCAAGCCCTTGATTTCTATATGTTTTATCTCGAGTTCGGCAGCAGTTGCCACGCCACAGAGAAGCAGCGTAGCCGTTAAAACCATGCGCTTCAGTGCTTCCAAGACCCCTTCTCGCTGATGATTGCTGTGATCAGATGGTTCGGCGTTACATCAAAGGCCGGATTGTTGGCTCCAACCCCATCAATGGTGATACGAACAGAGTCCCGTTCACCGTGATGATTAACCCCCTCAACCTGTAGCACCTCCGCTTCATCCCTCTCTTCAATAGGAATATCGTTGCCGGATCCGCATTGAAGATCGAAAGTGCTCTCCGGTGCAGCTACATAGAAAGGGATACCATGCTCTCTGGCCGCCAAAGCCAGCATGTATGTCCCGATCTTATTGGCCACATCACCATTGGCGGCGATTCGGTCAGCACCGACTACGACAGCATCCACCTTTCCCTGTGCCATCATCCAGGCAGCCGCTCCGTCGGCCTGAATATTGCATGGAATCCCCTCCTGAGTGAGTTCCCATGCCGTCAGCTTGGCGCCCTGCAGGCGTGGCCGTGTCTCATCGGCCAATACCGATGGCGATTCGCCTGCACGGGCCAGATGATAGATGCCTGAAAGGGCGGTTCCCCAGTCGACGGTTGCCAACCAGCCGGCATTGCAGTGAGTCTGAATCCGCCGTTCACCAACAGCAAGAACCTCGGCCAAATGTTCACCCATGGTTTTGCATCGTCTCACCTCGGCATCGGCATAGGCACAAGCTGCATCAAGCATGATCTGATCGGTCGCTTCGTTCAAAGCAACTGCTTTCATGGCATCGCAGGCATGAAACAGGTTAACAGCTGTCGGACGTGTTCGACGAAAGCGCGGAAGCCAATACGCTTCAAACCGCTGGCGATCCGTAATGAACGCCAGAGCCAGTCCGAATGCGGCCATCGCACCAATGGCCGGTGCTCCACGCACCTCCATCGTTTCGATTGCCTGAGCTACAGCCTCTGCATTCCGGCTCTCTCGGATTTCAAAATGGTGTGGCAGTCGGCACTGGTCAATCCACTGCAGACAGCCATCGAGGTTACCTGACCAGCTGATTGCCCTGTAAGCGACACCGTCGACGTTCATTCAGGACTCACAGAGGTCGCCTTAAACGCTTCAGCACACCATCAAGCTCTTCCGGTCGCGTATAGGCGATACGAAGCTCTCCAGCGCCGTTCTTCTTGCACTGAAAGGTCACGGGCAACCCCAGCTTCCGGCTGAGCTCATCCTGAAGAGCTGCCACATCGGCATCGATGGAGGGCTTTTTGCTGTCTGAGCCTTTTCCCTGAGCAGCCTTTTTGGCTTCTCGCTCCATCTGTCTGGCGCTCCACTCATGCTCAATACAGCTCTTTGCAAGTGCAATGGCTATTGAACGCTCAAGACCGACAAGGGGGCGCGCATGACCCATGCTGACTTCCCGGTTCTCAATCATCTTCTGGATAGGTTCGGGTAACTGTAACAGTCGAATGGTATTGCTGACATGGACCCGCGACACATCAATGCGTTCAGCCACCTGCTGTTGTGTATAGGCAAACTCGTCCATCAGGCGCTGATAGGCACGAGCTGACTCAATGGCAGTCAGATCGTCTCGCTGTTCGTTCTCAATAATCGCCAGTTCCAGAGCCTGCAGATCATCAACATCACGTACAACTGCCGGAATATCCTGAAGACCGGCCGCCTGAGAAGCCCGCCAGCGGCGTTCACCGGCAATCAACTCGTAACCATCTCCGGCTGGGCGAACCAGAATGGGCATGATGACGCCCTCTTTACGAATCGATTCTGTTAAGGTTTTCAATTCATCAGAATCAAAGTGTGTTCTGGGCTGATACCTGTTCGGTTTTATCTTAGAAATCAATATCTTAGAAGATTCCGCCATAATCTCATTGTTTGGTTTGTCAGACAGCAGTGCATCCAGACCTCGTCCCAGTCCCCGCTTCTTAATCGGTGTTTTCATCTCCATTCTCTCCTTATACTGCCTGACGCTGAATCAGCTCTTGCGCTACCTGAAGGTATGCTTGTGCTCCTGTGGAGCGAATATCGTGATACATGGCAGGCACACCGAAACTCGGCGCCTCCGACAATCGAACATTTCTTGGAATAATGTTTTTGTAGACCTGGTTACCGAAGTAGGCACGAACCTCCTCCTCCACCTGCTGGGCGAGATTGTTCCTTCGATCCACCATTGTCAGCAAAATACCATCCATGGAGAGTTCGGGATTAAGGCCCTGCCTGACACGACGAATGGTATCAATCAGCTGTGTCAGCCCCTCCATGGCGTAAAACTCGGTCTGAAGGGTAATCAACACACGGTCCGATGCTGTCAGTGCATTAAGTGTCAACAAGTTAAGAGCAGGTGGACAGTCGATGATGATATAATCAAAAGCAATGCCTTTGTAGTCAGCAAAGGCATTGCGCATAATGTTTTCGCGCCCTTCCACAGACACAAGCTCAACCTCTGCTCCTGCCAGGTCCATACTCGCCGGCACCAACCATAGTCCTTCACATCCCGTTTCAACCATCACATCCTGAACCCCTGCATCCCCTGTCAGAACATCGTACATACCATTCTCGACACCCTTCTTGTCCACCCCGAGTCCCGAGGTTGTGTTTCCCTGAGGGTCCAGATCAAGAAGAAGGACACGCTTATCCAGCGCCGCCAGCGATGCAGCCAAGTTGATGCTAGTGGTTGTTTTCCCTACGCCTCCCTTCTGGTTGGCGATGGCCATGACAGGCCCGAAGTTCTTATGTTTCACGTGAAACATCCCCCTGATTCAATTGATCTCGATGATAACCATAGCGGTGTATCTGCTGGCTATCCCCCGCCTGTATCGTATGGCGCCCTTCAAATCGCCAACCGCCCAGAGCCACCGGCTCAGAGCTTTGTGGCACCGGAAGCACTGCAACTGCACCATCGTTTACATGCGGTGAACACATCTCCAGAAGTTCGGAAACATGGGCCACAGCCCTGGCAACACAAACATCGACACCGAGATGCGGCAAGTCATTAATATCCGCATCATACACCTCGGCATCCAGCTTAAGAACTCTCGACAGGTGTCGAAGAAACTCCGCCCGCTTTTTCCGCCTCTCTACCAGCACGCCCTTCAAATCCGGCCGGACAATCAGGAGCGGAATCCCCGGAACCCCCATACCACTACCGATATCAAGCAACCGTCCGCCCTGCGGCATCCACTGTGCCAAAGCAACAGATGGATCGACAAAGCGACGCATGAACTCGCCCTCATCCTTCACCGAGGTAAGATTCAGCGCTTTCCTGAAACGAAGCACCTCTGCGCAGTACCTTTCCAACCCCTCCATGTTCACTGCCGAACCTGATGCAGCCGAATCATCAATGCGGTGATGGCGGCAGGTGTTACGCCCGAAACCCTCGCTGCCTGCCCCAAACTCAACGGCCGGCTCTCCTGAAGCTTCTGACAACACTCATGACTTAAACCCTTCACCGACATATAGTCGAAATCACCGGGAATCAGCTCTGCCTCCATCTGCTTAAAGCGCTCCACTTCAAGATCCTGCTTATCCAGATAACCCTCATAGTGAATAAAGGCCTTCAGGCTAGCCCTGTCTCGGCCGCCTAGCCCGCCGCAAGTGTCAAGCAACGCAAGGGCCTTCTCGACATCAACATCCTGACGATGGCAGTAAGACGCAAACAGCATGCTTTGCTGAGGTATCGGTAACCCGGCTTTTTCTAGCCTCTCCCGCCACTCTCTGCCTGTTCCCAGCGTGGTTCCACGAACCTCTTTTACCCCTCGCTGCAGAGCCTTAACCCGCCGCTCATAATCCCGCTTACGATCATCGGCGTAGAGCCCAAGACGGATGGCCGCCTCACCGAGACGGATATCGGCATTATCTTCCCGGAGCTGCAAACGGAATTCGGCCCTCGAGGTAAACATTCGATAAGGCTCGGATACCCCCTTGTTAACCAGATCATCTATCATCACGCCGATATAGGCATCCGAACGGCTTGGCACCCACGCCTCGATTCCCAGCGCTACAGCAGCCGCATTGACCCCGGCGACAAGACCCTGGGCAGCCGCCTCTTCATATCCGGTGGTGCCATTGATCTGACCGGCATGAAACAAGCCGCCAACCCTCTTACACTCCAGCGTTGGCAGAAGCTCCATCGGATCGACGTAATCATACTCGATGGCATAACCGGGGCGGATGATGTTGACATGCTCTAGCCCCTTAATGGATCGAACAAAAGCCCACTGCACATCTATGGGTAGCGAAGTGGATATTCCGTTGGGATAGATCTCTTCATGGTCGCGCCCTTCGGGCTCGAGAAAGATCTGATGGCTTGTTTTATCGGCAAAACGAACAACCTTATCTTCAATACTCGGACAGTAGCGCGGGCCGCGGCTCTCAATGCTGCCGGAGTAGATCGGCGAACGCTGTAGGTTCTCACGAATAATTTCATGCGTTCGTTCAGTTGTACGTGTAATGGCACAGGGAACCTGGTCAGCCACCAACTGCTCACTGGCAACGGAAAAAGGTATGGCCGCCTCATCGCCCGGCTGCATCTCTAGTGCCTTCCAATCGATAGTTCTGCGGTCCAGGCGCGGGGGCGTCCCTGTCTTCAACCGGCCGAGGCGGAGCTCTCGCCTATAGAGCTCATCGGTCAACCCTGCAACCGCAGCATCTCCAACCCTACCGGCCGAAAACTGCTTCTCTCCGACGTGAACCAGACCACCAAGGAATGTCCCTGTCGTCAGGACCACGGCCGCCGACTCATGAGCCACACCCAACTCATCAACCACACCGCAAACACGCTCGCCATCAAAGAGAAGCTCCTGAATGGTTCCCTGATGCAGGGAGAGCCCCGGCTGGGCGTCGAGCAAAGAGCGCATCGCCATATGATAAATTCTGCGGTCACACTGTGCCCGGGTCGCCTGAACAGCCGGCCCCTTCCGCTGATTAAGTACGCGGTACTGGATGGCGGAGCGATCCGCTACCAGACCCATAACCCCACCAAGCGCATCAACCTCCCGCACCAAATGCCCCTTGCCGACCCCGCCAATGGCCGGGTTACAGGACATCTTGGCAATCGTGTCAAGATTCTGGGTAATCAAACGTACACGGGCACCGCGACGAGCGGAGGCCAAAGCGGCCTCACACCCAGCATGCCCTGCACCAACCACCAGAACATCAACCGGGCCACCAGGATGTTTCACGTGGAACACTTTCTTATCTCTTATCATGGGACGGAGCAGGTTACGTATCTATTATGGCGAAATCCAGAAAAGCACGCACATATTTGAAGGAGATGTATTTAAGTACAATATATGGTGTTTTTTCAAAACCTATCCACAACCTGTTGCACAGGCATAAAAAAAGGGAGGCCGAAGCCTCCCTTTGTGTGTCACATCAGATGTGATTAAGAAGCTGCTCGCTTCTTCTCCAGCATATCGTGAATAATCGGAGCAAGAATCAACTCCATTGCCAGCAACATTTTGCTTGATGGAACAACGATCGTATTGCGGCGGGACATGAACGACCCGTTCAGCATCGACAGAAGGTATGGGAAATCCACACCGAACTTCTGCGGCTGGCGGATACGGATCACCATCAGGCTCTCATCCGGAGTTGGCACATCGCGCGCCACGAATGGGTTGGAAGTATCAACCAGAGGTACGCGCTGGAAGTTGATATCTGTGTATGTGAACTGCGGAGTAATGAAGTGCACATAGTCATGCATACGAGAGAGGATGTTCTCTACCACAGCCTCGGTAGAGTAGCCGCGCATCGCAGAGTCACGATGGATTTTCTGAATCCACTCGATATTTACAACAGGAACAATACCCATAGAGAGATCGGTATATGGACGGACCTCTTCCACGCCGCCATGCAGACCCTCGTAGAACAGGAAGTCGGAACCTTCTCCAATATCACGCCAATCCGTGAACTTGCCTGACTCAACACCATACAGTTCAGCCTCCTGATCGTCATGCACATAAGTACGGGCCTTTCCGCGGCCGGTTTCGCCGTACTCCTTGAACAGTTCTGCAATCTTATCGAACAGGTTGGCTTCGTCGGAGAAGTGACTCAGGCGCTTGCCCTGAGCTTCAAACTCTTTGGCCTTCTCCTTGAATTCTATGCGGCCATACTTATGAAAGCAGTCACCCTCTACGATCGCAGCAGTAATCTGCTCACGATGAAAGATGTGCTCAAGTGCGACTTTCGCTGTACTGGTGCCCGCACCGGAAGAGCCGGTTACGGAAATGACAGGATGCTTAACGGACATATATCCTCCCTAGGTTGTATTAAATAAAACATCTGGGAGTGAAATGGCCTTGCGCCGTCTCTCCCCTCAAACTCTGTTTTTGTAATGAGCCGTGCATTATGACGGCTACAGGTGCTGAAATTCAAGAAAAATAAACCTTTTTCTATTTTCCCACACAGAACTCGGAAAAGACCCGGTCAAGAATAAACTCAACATCTCCGATCCCGAGAAGCTCTCCAAGCGATGACCATCCTCGCCTCCACTCCAACGCAACAAGATCCAGCTGCTCCTCCGAACCCAACATATCAAGCCCCCGTTCTACATGGGCCAGAGCGCTCTCCAGAGCCTGGCGATGGCGTGATCGGGTCACCATTAAACTCTCCTCGCCAGCATCAACCACACTCAGTAGCTCTGCCAACCTCTCCATCACAGCATCCAATCCAATACCGTGTTTGGCGGAAAAGGGATAAAACTCGTCAGTAAAATCCTCTTGAACAAGGTCAGTTTTATTCATTAGCTTGATATCGACATGATGATCAACATGCCACGTCTCCGGTCGTGAAGCATCCGCAACAAAGAGAACAAGGTCAGCATCATCTGCGGCCATCTCCGCCCTGCGAATACCCTCCTGCTCAATCAAGTCTTCACTCTCCCGAATACCAGCTGTATCAGCCAGCCTCACGGGAATCCCTTCAACTTCAAAATCGATCTCCAGCACATCCCGTGTTGTGCCGGGAATATCACTGACAATTGCCCTGTCTCTTCCTGTCAACCTGTTCAGCAGGCTCGACTTCCCCACATTGGGTGCACCGATAATCGCTACAGTCGCCCCATCAAAAAGCCGCTCTCCCAAAGGAGCCGCTTCAAGCCAAAGACGAATCGGCTTCACAACCTGATCAAGAAGCTCTTTTCTAACCTGGTCAAAAAACAGCACCGGAATCTCCTCTTCTGGAAAATCAAGGCACGCTTCCACATGTGCTACAGCCCCTGTCAGATCATGCATGAGACTTTGAACTTTCGAGCCAAACTCTCCATGCAGGTGACGTTGCGCCAGCTTGGCGGCACGAAGCGTTGAAGCATCAATACAGGCGATTACAGCCTCTGCCTGAGAGAGATCCATCTTTCCATTCTCAACGGCTCTTCGTGTAAACTCGCCGGGCTCGGCTGCACGAGCGCCAAGATCGAAAGTGCGTTGCAGCAGAGCATGCAACAGGACAGGGCTTCCATGAGCCTGTATCTCTACCACATCTTCGCCAGTATAGGAGTGTGGAGCCTTGAAATAGAGCGAGATGCCCGAATCAATTACCGATCCGTCAGGGTCTAGCCATCGGCAAAGTTGCGCCTCTCTTGGGGGGGCTAATGAACGGCCCGAAAGCTTCTCCGCAATGGTCGTCGCTTCTTTACCGGATATTCGAATGATTCCGACACCGCCACGCCCTGCAGGTGTGGCGATCGCAGCAATCGTCGTCACGACATCAACCGAACAGGGTTATTCAACACCCATTTTACTCATCACCAGACGCTGCTGGACAATGGAAAGGATGTTATTCACAACCCAGTAGAGTACCAGACCAGCCGGGAAGAAGAGGAACATGACTGTAAACAGAACCGGAAGGAATGACATGATCTTGGCTTGCATCGGATCAGGTGGCTGAGGATTCAGGCGCTGCTGGATAAACATGGAAATACCCATCAGTACCGGCAGAACAAAGTATGGATCCTGAACTGAGAGGTCTTCCAGCCAACCGATAAATGGAGCCTGTCTCATCTCAATCGACATCAACAAAACCTTATAAAGTGCAAAAAAGACCGGGATCTGAATCAGAATGGGCAGGCAACCACCCAGAGGGTTCACTTTGTGCTTCTTGTAGAGCGCCATCATCTCCTGGCCAAGCTGTTGGCGATCATCACCATAACGCTCTTGAAGGCGCTTCTGTTCAGGCTGCAGCTTACGCATGGCCGCCATTGATTCGTAAGACTTCTGGGTCGGATAGAAGAAAATAATCTTGATACAGATCAGCAGAAGAATGATGCACCAACCATAGTTCGGAACATATTTATAGAACCATGACAAACCATCATGCAGGGGTTTGGAGATAAAGGCGAACCAGCCGTAGTCGATACTCCGTTCGAGTTCTACATTCAACTCCTGCATCAACGGGATACGTTTGGGTCCGATGAAAATATTGGCTTTAAAACGTGCTGTGTCGCCATCCATCAATCCATCGTCAATGAGACCAGACTGATAAGAGCGCCCATCACCCTTATAGTAGTAACGATAATCCCG
>JBNKZS010000049.1:0-10220 GCA_050301755.1 Mariprofundaceae bacterium | reverse complement strand
GGGTGTGATGAGGCACAGGGACATCTCTTCTCAGCGCCACTTCCGGCGCAACAGATCGCAAGCTTGTTGGCCGAGCACCCATTTTCCAAAATTCTGGAAGCTTGCCGGATTGTGGACTGAGCTGCTCAGGTCAGTGAGTTAGGCAGGGTTTTCGACTATCATCAGCAGAGAAATGAGTGGATTCAACAGCAAGATGGGCTGGAGATAGCATGAACGACAAGTTGATGGTGTTGCCGAGTGCGAAATTCGAGCGTATCCGACTGGTGCGGATACCCTACGATCTGGAACGCAACGAGGCCTATCGGTTTGCCACCGGCATCATAGCGCAAGCCGAGGAGTGTACCGAGAACTGCCGTTGGGAGGATATCGCCGAAGCCCTCGAGGCGCGGGGTTTCGAGCCGGTCGACGTGATTATTGGGCCGGCGCTCGATTGAGTCTCCTTGTGATCCCTATTTGAAGTCTTCGAATTCGTCCAGGTCCATCTGTAGCAGAATCGCCTTGCGTAGCAGTTTTTGCTCGTTGCGCATGGTCTGGCGCAGGTCGTCGAGTTCCTTCTCCAACTCCTGGATCCGGTAGATCAGTTCGTCCGCATGGGGCATGGGTGACATGGCCGGGCGTGCTGCTGCGGTGACCTGATTTCCTGCGCCCTTGCCATTAGGCCGCAGAGGGGAGACCGAGGCCTTCTGTTGTGCTGACGGTGGCCTCTCCGCTTGATCCGCTTCGCCGGGCGGCGGGTCGAAACTGACCTCCTGTTCCAGTTCCTGCATCACGGAGAGAACGGCGTCCTTCTCCAGGTTGTGCAGCTCTTCCAGACAACCGAACAGCATCAGCCGGTCACACATGGCGTTGATGCGACGTGGTACACCACCGGTAAACTCGTGAATCATACGGAACACGCCATTCGCAAAGGTGGGATCCTCATTCCAGCCGACGAGCTGCAGCCGGTGCATGATATATTTTTCCGTCTCGTCAGGGCTCAATGGCTCCAGGTGGTAGGAGGCGATGATGCGTTGGCGAACCTGCTCCATACCAGGGCTCTGCAGGGTGCGCTTGAACTCCTCCTGACCGAGCAGGAAGGTCTGCACCAGTGCCTTGTTGTCGACCTGGAAGTTGGAGAGCATGCGCAGCTCTTCAACGGAACGGGCGGGCAGGTTCTGTGCTTCGTCGACCACCAGCAGCATCTGTTTGCCTTCGGAGTGGCGCGCGCGTGCAATGGCCTCCAGGTTGTGCAACAGGGTGGCCTTGTTCAGCCCCTCATGGGCGAGCCCGAAGGAGGCACAGACCATGCGCAACATGTCGTCGGGGTCGACCTGGGTGGTGACCAGTTGGGCGGCCATCACGTTCATGCCGCTTATCTCGTCGAAGAGGTTGCGCACCAAGGTGGTTTTACCGGTGCCGATACCACCGGTGATGACGATGAAACCCTCGCCCTGCTCAAGACCATAGCGTAGGTAGGCCATAGCGCGGTTGTGGCCCTTACTGTTGAAGAAGAACTTATGGTCGGGTGTCAGCTGGAACGGTTTACCCGTGAGCTTGTAAAAATCGTCATACATAGTGATATGCCTTCACTTACTTGCGCAATCTCAGTATGTGTTGTTGGCTGAGATGAAAACCGCCGCAATAGCGGCGGTGCTAGATGGAAGCGCCCCGCAGTCTTCCTGCACACTCCAACACTCCCTATTATGCATCTTATCGACGAAACTGCCTACCTTGCGGGCGGGCTGACGGTATTATTACCACGGCAAAGGAGGTGAAGTTCAGGACTTAAAGTATGCCCTTGCTCGAGGCGCGGCTCGCCGGCAAGGTTCACTCCCTTGGCAAACGCCGCAGCACCGAGCAAGGGTGCGCTTGAAGGCCCTGACATTCGGATGCCTAAAGGAGAGGCACGCTGCAGCTGAACTTCACCAATCAGGTTGCCGGGTGAATAGCTTCCGGCGAGATAATCCATCGGCCGGCAAGGGGGCATCGATGGTTGACCCGCTTCCATTGTGTCAACTATCTTCACTTCACAAACGACCCTGAACGATAACGATAAGATCGAGGAGATGTGATGCTGAAGTCAGGCGATAAAGCCCCCCCATTCGAGCTGCCGGATTCCGACATGCACATAGTGAGTTCCGAGCAATTTCTCAATACCAGCAATCTGGTGCTCTATTTCTATCCCAAGGATGACACCACGGGCTGCACTATCGAGGCGGTGGAACACTCCGACCTGATGGAGGATTTCGCGGCACTCGACACTCAGGTGATCGGCATCAGCCGGGACGACTGTGTCAGCCACGCCGCGTTTCGCGATAAACATGGCCTGACTGTCACCCTGCTGGCGGATACCGATGGCGAGGTCTGTTTCGCCTATGACGTCTGGCGCGAAAAGGAGAAGAATGGAGAGAAGCGCATGGGCATCCTGCGTTCCACCTTCATTATCGACAAGTCCGGGGTCGTGCGCGAAGCGATCTACGATGTCAAGCCGAAAGGACATGCGGCTCAGGTGTTGGAGCTGGTCAAGCAGATTGCCTGAGGCGTTGCCTGTCCGAACGGTCGAGATTGCCCCGGATCGATCCCTGACATAGCTCAGGTCACCCCGGCCGGCCTGATGTTGTGAGGCGTAAACAGTCGCCGTTGCCCGCCGGCAGGGAGATCCTGGATTTGTTCGCTTGCGCGGGAATTGGCGTTCATTCGGGGATTTTACGCTTAGCTAACCCCCTTTTCGTGGCGGCACTGAGCCTGGATGTATACTGTGGTAAGTTCCATCCGATGAGGCCCCGTGATCGGTTGCTGTGAAACTCCGTACCCAGATACTCATTCTGCTGTTCCTGTTCGGCTTTGCGCCGCTGACCGCCATTGTGGTCAGCAATCTGCCTTTTGTGCTGGAGCGGTTGGAATTCTTCTACCATAAGGCCCATCTGCAGAATCTGCGTGCCGATTTCCGAGATCTCGATGAACACCTGGCCAGCCGCCACGAAATGCTCCGTCTGCTGGCCAAACTCCCGGAACCGGGTTTTATCCTGGGTGAACAGGGAGACAAGACGGCCCAGGAGATCGACGAGTCAAGGGTGCTCTACACCGAATGGTTAAATCGCATCCTGCGCGATCACCCTGATATCTTTCAGATCCTTTTCCTCGATATGCAGGGCAAGCCGCGCTTTTGGCTTGAGCTCAATGCGCGCACCCGGCAGTGGGAGCCGACCCTGAAAAAGCCCGACATGCCCAGCCCGGAGTTTTTTCAGAGCAGCGTCAATCAGGAGTTTGGCCGGGTTGCCGTGAGCAAGATCAGTCTCAATCCCGGCGCCGCCCTGACCGATCCCCGTCGTTTCATGACCATGCGTATGATCAGTCCGATTATCGGCCCGGATCATGAGGAACGGTTGCGATCAGTGGGGGCAGTGGTGATCAATATTGATGTGGGCGGCATGGCGAGGGCCTATCGTAACACTCTCTGGGTGACCAGTGACGGGGTCTATCTGGAGGAGCGCCTGGCTGGAACCGATGAACCCAAGGCGTTCGAGGATTTCGAGCGCCTCAGCGAGATTTTCCAGGCGGGAAAGCTGGCGCTATGGGAGGGCGGGGGAGAGCAGGTCATCTGGGTGCCCCTGTTTGCCACTGAGGGGTCTGGCCCCTTGTGGGTCGGTCGGCGGGTCGATCCTTCGCCACTGGATCAGTTCCGCAATGTCCTGATCAGTCGGGTAATGACCGTGGTGGTGATCTCACTGGTGGTTTTGCTGCTGGTGGCGCGCTGGCTTGGCCTGCGCGCCGAACAGTTCGGCAAGAAGTTGCGGGATGGTGTCGGTAAGGTGTTGAGTGAGAATGCCCCGGTTCGTTTTGAATGGCACGGTCCAAAGGAGTTCCAGCTGCTGGGCGAGCAGCTGACTGAGCTGGCTGAAACTCACGCCCAGCAAGCCGAAGTGGAGCGCCAGCATGCACGGCAGCTGGAGGAGTCGAATCTGTACAAATCGGAATTTCTCGCCAATGTCAGCCACGAGTTGCGCACCCCGCTCAACTCGATCCTGTTGCTCTCGAAACTGCTCAATGAAGGGGACGGCGGCTTGAGCCAGGAACAGCAGCAACAGCTGCAGGTGATCCATGACGCCGGGTGCGATCTGCGGGCCTTGATCGACAACATTCTCGATCTATCCCGGATTGAGGCGGGTCAGGCCAGTTTCAGCCTGCAGCCGATCGAGCCATATCAACTGGCTAGCGATTTGATCGACCTGGTCGGACCCCAGTTCGACGCCAAGGGGCTCCAGCTTGCATTAGAGCGGGATGCCACACTGCCGACACAATTCGTCTCGGATCAGGAGAAGGTGCGCCAAATTCTCAAGAACTTCCTCTCCAATGCCCTCAAGTTTACCCACCAGGGCACGGTCACGCTGAGGTTGTGGCACCGGCCTGAGTCTCCGGACAAACCGATCTGTTTCAGTGTGCATGACACAGGTGTCGGTATACCGTCCGACAAACAGCAGCTGATTTTCGAGGCCTTCAAACAGGCCGACGGCTCTACCAGCCGCCGCTATGGCGGTACCGGGCTGGGCCTCAGTATCAGCCGGGAGCTGGCCCATCTGCTCGGTGGTGAAATCACGCTGCAGAGTGAAGAGGGAGAGGGCGCGGAGTTCACCCTCTGCCTGCCACTGATTTTTGATCACCAGGGATTGCCGACACAGCAACAGGTGGAGATTGCCGGGCTGGACACATCGACGACCCAGGACCCTGTCCTGCTGCGGCAACGAGTGGATGGGACGGGGAAGAAAGAGAGCATAGAGATGCCGTTCTCAGGTCATCGGGTGTTGCTGGTGGATGATGATCTGAGAAACCTGCTGGCGCTTACTCCCCGGCTGGAGGCCTGGGGTATGCAGGTGGTTGCCGCGGGTGATGCCCAGGAGGCCCTGGAGACGCTGAACGAGGATAGTGCCTTTTCACTGGTTTTAATGGACCTCGCGATGCCAGAGCGGGATGGCTATGATACGATCAGAGAGATCCGCAACAAGATGCAGCTGACTGCACTCACAATCATTGCCATGGGCGCCGGGGATTCGGCCAATGAGCATACCCGTTGCCTGGCGGCCGGAGCAGATGACTGCCTGGCTGACCGCAATGACCCACTGGCACTGAAGCGGATCATTGAAAAGCATCTTGGAGAAGCATGATGTCATCGCGCAGGCGCTGTTGGCGCATGCGCGGTTTTAGGGCCTCTGAATAGACATATGAAACGATACGCCGGCTTTAAACTGCTGATCGTGGACGACCACGAACACAATCTCTTTTCCCTGCGTAGCTTGATACATCGCTACATGGACGTGGAGATATTCGAGGCGACTTCGGGTCAGCAGGCCCTTGATATCGCGGTCAAAGAGCCCGGTATCGACCTCATCATCCTCGATGTGCAGATGCCTGAGATGGACGGTTTTCAGACCGCTTCGATGTTGAAAATCCGCAAAAAGACCCAGGATATCCCGATCATCTTTCTCACTGCCGCCTTCAAGACCGAGGAGTTTCAGCAGAAGGGTTACGAGGTCGGTGGCGTCGACTATCTGCTCAAGCCGATCGACGACAATCAGCTACTGAACAAGATCAGCACCTACTTCCGGCTGATCGAGAAGGAACGCGAGCTCAATCGAATCCTGGAGCAAAAGGTGGCGGAGCGCACAATGGAACTGGCCGCCGCCAAACAGCATCTGGAAAACATCATCACCCACATGGGCGAGGCGCTGCTGGTGCTCGATCCGGAAGGATGCATCGAGTCGGCCAATCCCGCGGCCTGCGCCATGCTCAACTACAGTGAACAGGACCTGCTCGAACTGTCGATCGGTGATGTTTTCGAGGAAGAGGAGGAGGAGCAGGCCGGTGCCTTCTTCGGTACCTGGCTCGAAGCGTTGATCCGTACCGGCGCTCTGAGTCGCATCGAGGCGCGCTTCATCGCCAAGGACGGGCGTCGCGTGCCAATTCTATTTTCCCGTACCGCGGTCAAAGACAGAGATGGCGATATCAGTCATATTATCTGTATCGCCAAGGATATGACGGGTTATATCCGTGAGATGGAGATGGTGGAATCCCTCTCCAGAGGAGCCAATCAATGAATCAATCAAGCGAAGATCCGATGATTTCGGGACACGAGGACACGTCCCTCACGGCGAATGCACTCAAGGCGATGGCGCACCCCTTGCGCTGGAAGATCCTCTGTTCCCTCGGCGACAATGAACTGTCGGTCGGCGAGATCGTGGAGCGGACCGGTACCTCCCAGAGCAACATATCCCAGCACCTCGAGCAGCTGCGAAACAAGAATATCGTAGTCTCGCGCAAAGAGGCCAACCGCATCTACTACCGGATACGCAATGACCAGTTGCTCGATTTGATCGGCATCATGCGCAACGTACTCTGTCCGGCCAATCTCGACGACCGTTATCCTCCGAAATCCTGACAGATGGAAGATCGCATTGTCGAATTGGAGACCCGCCTGGCGTTCCAGGAAGACGCCATTCACCATCAGAATGAAATCCTTACCGCGCAGCAGCGCCAGATCGATGCTTTGACGGAGACGGTGCAGGCGCTGAAGAAGCGCCTGCAAAGCCTCTCCCCATCCCCCCTGGATAGCAGTGAAGCAGAGCCACCGCCGCCGCATTACTGATTTTTTTAACGCAAAGCGAGCAATGAAGCGCTAAGTTGTTTAAAAAACAGTGGGCTGCTGGGTGAGAAATGCCGTCTGGTGACTACTGAGAAGTCACCCTACTCTCTCTCTCGATCTTTTCGCTCATCGCGATTTATAACACCAGACAAAACAAGGACAGATTATTTATCTTGATTAACCGCCATAATCAGCCATGCGGCGTTCGAAGCGAGAATTGCGTATTGGCCTGAATAGTTTTGCGTGTTGAGTTGCGCTTTGCGCAGGATGTTTTTCACCCCCCTCTCCCTGGCCCTCTCCCCTTGCTGGAGAGGGCCAGGGAGAGGGGGGATATAAAACCCGCGAGCACAACGAACACCTCAAGCAAAACTGTTGTGGGTTAGTGATCCCTTGGCTGAGTAATATGGGTAATCAGGTTATTTGTTGATTTTTTGCTCTTAAACTGAAAAATTAAATCTGTCCCGCTTTCGCCATAAAACTATTCTTCCTTCATGGCATATCGCTGTGGTAAGCGGCGGCTGGTACGGAGCAGAGTTTGCGCAAAGATGGCGATGCCATGCGCAAAAAGCCGCGCAGTACCAGGCGTCCGAGTGAGCAAGCGAACGCCTTGACCACCTTGTTATGGCCGACTACAATACCAAATATTGGTACTTCTGAGATTTTTTTTCAATGAGCAAAAACACCAGTATTACTCTTGGCGAGCACTTCGATTCCTTTGTTACCGAACAACTTAAAAATGGCCGTTATGCCTCGACTAGTGAAGTTATTCGGGCGGGGCTCCGTTTGCTGGAAGAGGAAGAAACTAAGCTTTCTACACTTCGAAAGCTGCTTGAAGAAGGTGAAGCAAGCGAGTTTATTGAATACTCGCTTAGCGGCCTGATCGAAGAGCTGGATAGCGAAACCCATTAATGCCTCGCTTCCGGATAAAAGCCGCTGCTCGGGCGGATTTGAAAGGGATTGCCAAATACACAGAGCAGACGTGGAACCGTGAACAGCGTAATAGCTACCTGAAAGAACTTGACCAAGCGTTCCATTGCTTGGCTGAGAACACCGAACTTGGCAAAGCCGGTGACCATATTCGGTCGGGCTATCGAGTTTTTCCGGTAGGTAGCCATTTGGTTTTTTACAAAATAGGCACTGGAAATATCGTTGAAATAATCCGCGTACTCCACAAACGCATGGATGTTTCTTCTCGGTTTCTCAAGCCATAACGCTTCAAGAAGGGGCGCCGTTTACGGCGTCCCGCTTGCTTGGTTTGTTAGGAGTTGGCTTACAAATTAATTTGTTCATAACCTGTATTTTGAATTGGATTTTTCACTATCTCAGAAACAACAGCCACTAGATCATTCTTTGATGTCTGTGGCTTCTTGATTATTGCTGTAAGTCCATAACGGTTAAAGTTTAGCTCATTTATAACAGGTTTTACTTCATTGTTTAGGAGACTGGTAATCCCATTTTGATTCTCTTTGTTATCCTGAGTGAGAAATATGATATGGCTATAAGTATAGAAATGAGCGACTAAGAAGCAAATTACATCCGCATCTGGAAATGAGTAATTTTTTACGGGCTTTCCAATATCAAAGATTCTGTGTCTCGGAACTTTGCTTCCATGCAGCATTGCTTTTTCTCCAGATTCAGTTTCTCTAGCCTGATACCAGAGCCTCTCAATGCCATGCGCGAACCCATCGTAAACTAGCACACCAAGTTTTTGGTCCAATTCTTTGCTGTTGAGACACTCATCCAAAGCAATAAGAGGAAGTGTTTTCTTATAGGATTCGCTATTCCTTAATGTCTCATCGAAGAAGCCACGTATATTACATTTAAGAGAATTTCTCATAACGTGATGTGCTGACCTCCTGGTGATTATGTGGACGGCACAACAAATATAATATGCTACCGGCACCAATATTGTGATATGCCGACCACGTAACAATTCTCATTAAGCTTAAGTGCGGAATAGATCCTTTTATGAGAGTACATCCTGTAATTACAAGAATAACCGCCTTTCCAAAAGTACTACTTGCTTCTGATCAACTGCTTACGCCTAGTCAGTAACTGCTTGGCATGAGCATACGTGACGGATTTCAACCATTGTCTCGGCTTGGTCTCTTGTGACGGACTTCATTTCCACACTACACGGTTGAGATTAGCCGCTGGCGGCTACCGAGAAGTCACACTCCAATCCGCCAGACGATCTTTTTGTTCAACGCGATATAAAAACCAGGCGCAAACAAGCTTCAATCACCCTCGTAGAGATCGACCCACAGCTTCGGCGGCATCTGGAGATGAAAGCCTTGGCTGCGCAGGTTCTGCATGACTTTGTCTACGTCTTCCCTGGCCAGGGTGCGTTGTGCCGTGAGGGTCAGCTCCATCACTTTCGTCGGCTGGCCGAAGCGGCTGAGCAGCGCCTCCGGTAGGCAGGAGAAGTCATCCTCTTGCCGCAGATAGAGATACATCTCCTGCTGGCGTGAACTGCGATAGACCCAGCAGGGAAGACCGGCCTCGTCGTTCATTCCTGGATGGTGACCTTTTCAAGGCGCCAGATATCACGGTTGTACTCTTCCATGGTGCGATCGGTGGAGAAGCGACCGCTTTTGGCGCTGTTGATTATGCTCATGCGGGTCCAGTGCTCACGATCCTGGTAGGCCATGGCGGCCTGCTCCTGGGTGTCGAGGTAGCTGCGAAAATCGGCGGCGGTCATCCAGGGGTCGTAAGGATTGCGGATCGACTCGATGATGGGATCGAAAATACCCGGCTCGAACTGATTGAAGTAACCGCTTTCAAGCAGTTGCATCACCTGCCTCAGTTCCGAATCCTGTTCGATGATGGCATTCGGGGCATAGTGGCCGCGCATCGCCTCGATCTCAGTGGTTGTAAGGCCAAAGAGAAAGAAGTTGGCCTCGCCCACCTCCTCCAGAATCTCGATGTTGGCGCCGTCCAGGGTGCCGATGGTCACGGCGCCGTTCATCATGAACTTCATGTTGCCGGTTCCCGATGCCTCCTTGCCGGCGGTGGAGATCTGCTCCGAAAGATCGGTGCCGGGGGCGATCACCTCCATGGCGGAGACCCGGTAGTTGGGGATGAAGGCAACCTTCAACAGATTGCCGACCTGGTGATCCTTGTTGACCACCCGAGCCACGTTGTTGATCAGCTTGATAATGAGTTTGGCAATCTGGTAGCCGGGCGCTGCCTTACCGCCAATCAGCACGCAGCGTTTGGTCCAGTTCGCCGTGTCGCCGTGCTTTATCCGGTTGTAAAGGTGTATCACATGCAGGATGTTGAGCAACTGCCGTTTGTACTCGTGGATGCGTTTCACCTGCACATCGAACAAGGCGTCGGTATCGAAATCCACCTTGCACTCATGTTTGATCATGTGTGCCAGCCGTTGTTTGTTTGCGAGTTTTATCTGCGTCCAGCGCTTGTGAAAGTCGAGATTGTCGGCGAGTTTCTCCAGCTTGGTCAGGCTCGGCAGGTCAGAGATCCAACCGTTTCCGATGGTCTCGTCGAGCAGGTTGCGCAGTCCCGGATTACAGGCGGCGAGCCAGCGTCGTGGGGTGACGCCATTGGTCTTGTTGTTGAAGCGCTCCGGCCAGAGTTCGTTGAA
>JBNKZS010000048.1:0-10469 GCA_050301755.1 Mariprofundaceae bacterium | reverse complement strand
CTTATCCCGACTCCATCTTTATCAATAAACAATCTCACCGTGGTCGATGTTGCCGACGGAACACCGAAACTGGCAGTGGGTTCAGGTTCGCTGGCTGTTGAACTGGGTCCTCTGTTCGACGGGCGTGCGGAGGTTTCCGGCATTACCTTTAAAGAGATTCTTCTCCGTGTCTCCGAGCAGGCAAAAGGTAAAAATGTCCATGTGGTGCGTATCGACAAGGTGACCGGAGCGATCAAGCTGGCCGAAGACAAGCTTACCATGCCGAATTGGCAGGCAAATCTCTACAAGGGCTCCGTAATACTAAATGCTGAACTGGCGCCTCTGGATGGGAAAGATCGTACGCTTACGGCCGATATCAATGCCGGCGATGTTCAGATGCTGCCGTTGATGAAGGATGCGGCAGGTCAGGATAAAGTCTCGGGCACCTTCAACTCGACCCTGAAGGTGTCTGCCAAGGGTGCTGATGAGAAAGCGATGCAGCGTTCGCTCATGGTGGATGGTCCTCTCCAGCTTAGCAAAGGGCAGTTCGAAGGTATCGGCCTCTCCGGTGTGGCTGCCGCGCTGGTTCACGGCAATGTAACAGGGGCCGGTAGCGCCATTCTGTTCGATGTGTTCAGAACGCAGTTAAAGGTGCGCGGTCAGGATATCTATCTGAACGATATCAAACTCGACTCTTCGGCATTTAATGCCGATGGCCAGGTTTCAATCAAAGGAAACGGCAAGCTAGATGGCGAAATCAACACCAGTGGCATGAAGGGGCTGTCCGGAGCAAAACTGATGGTTGGTGGTACTACCGAAAGCCCGAAAATCTATCCTGCTGCATCATCCCTGATTGGCGGAACGATCGGCGCAACTATTGGCGGACCGGCCGGAGCAGCAGTAGGTTCGAAAGTCGGAGGGGCTGTGGGCGGTGCTGTTGAAGGTGTTGGCGGCGCCATCAAGGGATTGTTCGGCAAATAAAAAATAACAGAATAAGCCGGCCATGATGACTGCAACTGCACTAACTGTGACCTCCTATGCCCTGCCGGCCACCCTGCTGACGGGTGCGACCATGTGGTATGGAAAAAGCCGTGAGGTGAATTGGAGCCCGTGGGAGCCGGTCATGGTGATGCTCCCCTTTATCATGGTCTATCTCTATATGCTCTTTACCTTCGGCGGTATTCGGCCGGCTGTGGTCGAGATGGGGTTCCATCCGATAGCCGTGGTATTGATCGCCGGTCTTGGCGGCTTTTTTGCCGGCCTGAGCCTGCTACCCCGGCTGTTCTATTCAGATAAGGATGTGCCCAGATTGATGATGACGCTCACCTCGTCGTTTCTCATTGGCCTTTTATGCCTGAAGATGTTCTTCCTGATGGCCGCCATTGCCAACCCCAAGGCACTGATTTCACCTGACTAGAGAGACTAAGCTGAAGTTCCGCTTTCGAATAAATGCGCCCTTTAATTATAGCGGTTGAGAACTTGGGTGAATTAATGTTTACTGGTTGAAGTTTTTTCTTTTACTAAGCGTATACGCGGATGGTGTCGATGGCTCAAGAATCAAATTTCTTTGAAATTTTTCCTTGGAATAACAATTTCAATACCGGCATAGCGATAGTCGATGAGCAGCACAGGAAACTGGTTGATCTGTTAAACACGCTTGCAGCACACATTGCCAACCAATCCGATGAAATTGAATTAGATGATGTGTTTCATGAATTGACCGCTTACGCTGATTTTCATTTCAGAACTGAGGAAGAGATCTGGAAGTCACACTTAAACAGTGACCCTCGATTTACTGCTCATTTGAAAGTCCATGAATCATTCGTAACAAAGATCAGCCTGATGAAGGATAGCCTTAATCCTTCTGAGGGTGCATTAGAGGAGATTGTTAAGTTTCTGACGCATTGGCTGGCTTACCATATCTTAGATGATGATAAGCGCATGGCTAAGACCGTTCAGGCCCTTGATGAAGGACTTAATCTGAATGAGTCAAAAACACGTGCAGACCTTGAGATGAGTGGAGCGATGAGGGAGTTGATAGAGGCCGTGCTTACCATGTACGACAGCCTGTCCTCTCGAACGTTGGATCTGATGAAAGAGAGGGCTGCAAAAAAGAAGGCCCTCAAGCAATTGAAAGTAACGGAAGAGTCCAAAAGTGCTTTGATTGAAATGATTTCCGCGATGTCAAAGGCTGTCGAGGCAAGAGATCCGTATACGGCAGGCCATCAAGAGCGAGTGGCGGAAATCTCGGTGGCAATAGCCGAAAAGATGGGGCTTGATCAAAATACAGTCGAAGGAATAAGACTTGGTGCCAAGGTCCATGATCTCGGAAAGCTTAAAATACCATCTGAAGTATTGGTAAAGCCAAGCAAACTGACCATGCTTGAATTCAGTTTGGTAAAAAGCCATCCGGTTTCAGCTCTGGAAATTCTGGAGGGAGTCAAGTTTCCGTGGCCGATCACAAAAATAGCAATGCAGCATCATGAACGCCTTGATGGGTCTGGCTACCCTAATGCCCTTGAAGGTGATGAGATCTGTCTGGAGGCAAGAATTGTCGCTGTAGCAGATGTCTTCGAAGCGATGTCATCGCACCGTCCTTATCGTGCTACTTTAGGTGTCGACAAAGCAATCAAAGAGCTGATGGATCATAGGGGCACACTGTATGATGCCGAAGTTGTTGATGCGTTGGTTTCGCATGTCAGAGAGAGCTCAAATTACTGAACACCTGTTACAGCCTGAAAGTGGGCTCTGGATAGTTCGGTTTACTCTTCCGGCCAGTCGTAGGAAGAGACCTCGCCGTGCAGGGCGAACAGTACCAGTCGAGTGAAGGCAAAGATGGCGGAAAAAGAGAAGCCGGCAATCAGGTTGACCAGAATTTTTGCACCGACGGTATCGGCCTTCACAAAATAGCGTGGCATGAGCACAAAGCTGCCGACCATGCCTGCTCCGACCACCTGCAACAGCCAGAAGAAGACCCAGATGGGAGAGCGTTGGTAAAATGCATCAACTGAGCCGAAGAAGATAAAGGCCATCAGCACCACGGTGAGCCAGGGCATGAAGAGAAAAATGATTTCAAACAGGGCAAGTTTTGTCAGGTGGCGCCCCTTCGAATGAACCATTGAAGCGAACACGGCGATGACGCATGTGTAGATCAGCAGTGATTGAAGAATTGCACCCATAAACATCCACCTGCCGGAGAGCTGATGCGACATTACACGAGAACAGTGGCCGAAGTACAGGGTGAGGCGTGCTCAATAGCATCAATTTGGTCATTGAGAACGATTTACTGTAAATTGCCGCGGCGGAGTGGCCCGGGTAGTCGCGTCATGTGAAAACATGCCGAGGAAAGTCCGGGCTGCACTGGGTAGGATGCCGGATAACGTCCGGCGGGGGCGACCCCGGGAAAGTGCTACAGAGAATAGACCGCCAGATTTATCTGGTAAGGGTGAAAGGGTGCGGTAAGAGCGCACCGTCCCGCGCGGTAACGGGCGGGAGCTGAGGTAAACCCCATCTGCAGCAAGACCAAATAGGGAAGCATCAGGCGTGACCCGCGCTGCTTCCGGGTAGGTTGCTTGAGCCTGCGGGTAACTGCAGGCCTAGATGAATGACTATCACCGCTGTTTTCGGGCAGCGGAACAGAACCCGGCTTACAGGGCCACTCCGCAGGATTTTTAGATACGAGCAGGCACATCCGTGTGCCTGCTCTTTTACGTATGATTAAAAGCGTCGTTTTAGCCATACTCACAAAATCAAACGATTGATTTTGGCAGCCCGTCCATGGGCTGTATGGTGGCGTATGTGATTCGAGCCCATCTTTGTGCTTGGAGCTCTACCATTCCACCCATCCGTGGGTAGCAATAGAGCAGTGCGAGATCGTGAATGTAGCAAAACCACGTTTTGCGGAATGATCACAGGCTAGAGGCATGGATGCCTGAGCCGTATACAACAACATTTGGGCTAATCATTTGCCCGATTTTCTGCAATACTCCGGCGCAGCCGGATTCAGGCTGAATCGATGGAAGGAACAAGGTGCCATGTCCGTAACACATCCAGCAGTACATCAAACCGACGATTTGCGCATTTGCGGAATCAAAGAGGTGGTCTCACCAGCGCTGATTCATGCCGAATTTCCGGTCAGTGAAACCGCCGCCAACACCACCTTTCAGACAAGAGAGGCGATTCACCGCATTCTTTATGGTGAGGACGATCGCCTGCTGGTGATCGTCGGCCCTTGTTCGATTCATAATCCCGATGCCGCTCTTGAGTATGCCCGTCGGTTGAAAGTGGTGCGTGACGAACTGGCCGATGATCTTCTCATCGTCATGCGGGTCTATTTTGAAAAGCCACGCACGACGGTTGGTTGGAAGGGATTGATTAACGATCCCAACCTGGATGGTACGTTTGAAATCAACAGGGGTATCCGTCTGGCCCGCAAGCTGCTACTTGATATCAACGATATGGGCATGCCCGCCGGAACCGAGTTTCTTGATCTGATTACACCTCAGTATGTAGCAGACCTGGTCAGCTGGGGTGCGATTGGCGCCCGTACAACCGAGAGCCAGGGTCACCGCGAACTCTCTTCCGGTCTCTCCTGCCCGGTCGGCTTCAAGAATGGTACCGACGGCGGTTTCGGCATTGCCATCGATGCCATCCGGGCAGCGGCGCATCCGCACCACTTCCTCTCACTGACCAAGGACGGCCACTCAGCCATCTTCTCTACCAGTGGCAATGAGGATTGCCATGTGATTCTACGCGGCGGCAAAGAGCCCAACTACGATGCTGAACATGTTGCTGTGGCTGTCGCAGAGTTGCGGGCTGCCGGTGTTGAGACCGGTGTAATGATTGATTGCAGCCATGCCAACAGCCGTAAGCAACACCAGCTCCAGATTGAGGTGGGTAAGGATATCTCCTGCCAGATCGCGGAGGGTAATCGCGACATCATCGGCACGATGGTCGAGAGCCATCTCAATGCCGGCCGGCAGGATGTGAAACCGGGCGTGACTCCCGAGTTTGGTACCAGCATCACGGACGCATGTATCAACTGGGAGGATACTGCAGCTCTGATGCATGTATTTGCAGAAGGGGTTCGTGCCCGAAGAGCGAAGGGATAACGGTCGCTACAATAGAACTTCCCTGATTGAAGGGGTATGGAGGAATTGATGAGCCTGAGCTTTGCCAATGCAGCGAAAGCAAAAAAGCTGAATGAGTTCTTTCAGAAGCATGCCCGTATCTATGTCGTGGTTGATGCCACCTCGGATGAAGTCATTGTTCCCAACTTCCTGAAAGGCGACCCGGCACTGCGACTGGTTTTGAATCTGCGTATGCCGCAACCGATTCATATTCGCGATGACGCCCTGGAGTCCGATTTCTCCTTCTCCGGTCAGGTCTATACCTGCCGTATTCCCATGGATCGAATCTGGGCTACCTATCTCCCGGAAGGGGATATGGAGCACGGTATTGTCTGGGAAGAGGATGTTCCGGAAACCATCAGAGCCGTGGTCAATGCGGTACGCAGTTTACAGGAAGATAAACCGGAGGATGATCCGTCGAAAGAGACGGCCGGGACAGAAGAGAAGCCGTTTACGGATGAGCATGAGTCCGATCAGCCTGAGAGCAGTGACAAGCCTGCTGAACGCAAGGTTCGCCATCTGCGCGTTGTGAAATAATGCCGGTACCCTTTCGACGATTCGGATTGAAACAGCTGACTGTTCTGATGGTCAGTATGTTGATGCTGTCCACTTACAGTTATGCGGATTCCGACCCCCGTATGGTGATCGAAGTGGGAGCCGATGAGCAGGGAAAGGTGCCTGCCGTTCAGGAGGCCATCCAGTTGGCACTACCGGTTCTTTGGGACCGGGTGGTTGTGGATAGTGCCAGATCCTCTGTTTCGGACTCCATGAAGGCGACCACCTTTCTGCTGCGTGTGGTACCCCAATCAGATCATGTCGAAGTCACCTTCAATCAGGATCGGGTATGGCAATATCTGGATCAGAAGCAGATTGCCTATTTGAAGGAACCGATCCGTTTGAATCTGAAGATTGAGATGGTGAACAGTAGCGGCAACGGCATGCCGAAAACTGCCGAAGCGCTTCAGACCTATGCGCAGGGTGTCGCTAAGGCTCGCGGTATTCTGCTTGATGCCGGGGCACCGCTTCTCCAGGCCAAATGGCGATGGCTGGATGCAGTTCAGGTCTATCTGAAAGTTGATGGCGAATCATGGTTAACGGGCTTTTCTGAGACCCGTTCGATGCAGACAGGCGATCCGCTGGAACAGTTGCAGGCATGGGTTGAGTCGCTGCTGATAAAAGCCCGCTCGACCTATGTGGCCGGATCGACAGCCGCAGCCGAACCGGCCATTGAGCAGCCCTCGGATGGTACCCTGGTACTACTGTTGACCATTGAGCAGCCTGCAACACTGCCTGCCCAGGTGGTTTTTGAAGATTCTCTCCGTCAGAACCGTCATGTGAAACAACTGGTGCCGACTTTTCTGAGTGGCAACAGTCGTCAGTATCGCATGGTGCTTCATCATGCCGATGACAGCTGGCTTACCGACTGGTTCCGTCGCAGGGGTATGCAGGCTACCGCCACGGTGGACGGGTGGCTGGTTCGGTAAAAGATCATGCGAAGCATTCTTAACATTCCGAACATTCTGACGCTGGGGCGTATCATTATCACGCCGGTGATTGTTTACGCCATTCTCAGGGGAGAGCCGGAGCTGGCCCTGGCCCTGATGATTGCCGCCGGTATCACGGATATGCTTGATGGCGCTATCGCCCGCTACTTTAATCAGCGGACAACAGTCGGTGCCTATCTCGATCCTCTGGCCGACAAACTGATGCTGATCAGTACTTTCGTAACCCTGTTTATTGTCAATGAGGTGCCGCTCTTTCTATTCCTCGCTGTCGTTTTCCGTGATGCGATTATCGTGCTGGGGGCACTGGCCTACGAAATGGTCACGCATCAGTTGAAGATGGAGCCGAGTATGGTCTCGAAAGTGACCACTTTCATGCAGATCGTTTGTGTGGTGGCCCTGATTCTTGATATGGCATATCCGCTGAGCGACACCTGGATTCAGGCGACGGTATGGGCCACCTTTATTGTCACCTGTGTTTCGGGTATTCACTACATGCTGGTCTGGACGAGGAAAGCCGCCAACGAAGAGAGCAAGTAACGCTTCTCATGCAGCAGCAACGACTCAACTATAAAATCCCTGTCACCTACCCCTATGGTCGCTGGGTTCGCCATGCCGGTGTTGAGCAGGCTTCAAACCGTATTGCTCTCTGGCTGGTGCAGGGCGGCATGTTATGGCTTGGTTCCGATGAGCTGGCTGGCAAAACCCACTTTCTCCATGCGTTGAGCCAGGAGCATCCGCATGTCGGTCTGGTGCGGGCAGATGGCAAACCGGAAGCTGCGGTCAGACTGGTTCGCAGCTGGCTGGACGAGTTGCACCCCTACGCCTACTGGGTGGTGGATATGGAGCCGGGTCCGGCAGGCAGTGTGCACGGGCTTGCCCTGTTTCACCTGATTGAACGGGCCCGGGAGATGAACCGGCCGCTACTGATCTCATGGCGTTGTGATGAGAGCGAGTTGGCTCCACCGGAACTGAGCAGCCGCATGCGTATGATGGAGCGAGTCAGCATGGGCGCACCTGTGGCAGACAGTGATCTGCGTGCGGTGATGCAGTCTGTGGCTGATGGACTGCAGTGGCAGGTGAAGGAGAGCGTGCTCTCGCTTATGTTGACGCATCTTCCGAGGAGACTCGAACAGCAGATTAAGGCGTTAACGGAACTGGAGTCTGCTTCCCTTGAACAGCGGCAGCGGATTACGCAGGCGTGGGCAAAAGAGGAGCTTAACCTCGATCCGGATTAGTGATTCATCGCCGTAGTGGTGTAGGTGCCAAGGCGCTTGCGCCATCCCGGCAACCAACGCCCCTCCCCGCGCTCCGGCGGCGAGAGCTGCACCCGCCGGGTCAACACGCGATCCGCAGCTTCGGCAAAGGCCTGCACAGCAGCATCCGATCTGTTCATCTCCTGCAATACCTGCAGCAGGCCCCAGCCTTTTCCCTGATAACGCTCACTCACCCTGGTGCCTTCACCCTTGAAGTTGATGTAGTCGATCAGGGCGTAGTAACCCATCGGCGCTGAGGCCAGGCGGTGAAACTGCTGCTGTAGCTGTTCACGTTCGGTAGCCGGGACTGAGGCCACTATTTCAGGCAGAGCCTTGTTCAGGCGCCTGACCATGAAAGCTGTTTGCTGCACCTTGGTTTGGGCGAGAAATGTTCTCAACTGCTGCATCTCCGGATGTTGCTGTGCTGCGAGAAACTGCTCCCTTGAGGGCCATGGCGCTCCATGCTTCAGGGCTTCGTCCAACCATAGGGGAATCGCCCTGCCTTCATCTTTGATAAAGCGGATCAGGTCGGGGAAGCTCTCCTTGAATGGGCCGGCGGTTCCTTTCGGATACCAGATGAAGTGACCGATACCGAGTGAGGGGAATGCTTCGCCGCGATTCCATGAGGTGAGTAGCGCCTCTTTGCCGGCGCATTCGTTTAAAAAGATCTTCTCACCGATCATTGCCGCTTCGTTCGGATCCAATCTGATCTCGTCACCTGGGCCTGAGCAGGCCGCCAGCAGGCAGATCAGTACGAACCATGGTGTTCGAAAAGTCAGAGAACGGCCCGGCAACAGTCAGGAGTGCTCTATCGAGTCTAGAATCTCTTCGGAGATGCAGTTGTTGTAGTGCTGCACAATGATCTGAGACCGGAACAGGGCATAGAGCTCCAGCACGGTGATGACGGCAATGACGATCAAGCCATTCTTCCACTGCTCCAGAAAGAGCAGATAAACACCGCCACCGAATACGACCAGATTGATCAAACCACGAATCCAGCGGCCGAGATAGAAGTGATGCAGGCCGGCAATGAAGAGGTAGTTGAGTACCGCATAAGTGTCAGGATCCTTCAGTCTGCTTTCAGCCTGTTGGAAATAGCATTTTCGTACCTCATCGGGAAGATCGCGGACCGCAAGTCGAATCTCCTCCTCGTGGGCGTCTACTTCGCTCTGTTTCAGCATCATTCAGCGGCCGAGCGTCATGATCACGGTCTCTCGTGACCAGAAGAGCCAGAAGCGCTTCTTTTCGATCACCTGAAAAACCATCTGCCAGCCATCGGCGGCCTCTTTGTTCAGGTTTATCTCCATCTGCTTGATCGGCATGCCTGATGCGCCGAGGAAGATGGTGCCCAGTGCTCCCTCGGAGACTTCGATTACCTTATACTCTTTGTATGCCATGGACCTCTCCTTGTATTATGAAGCTGTTGTTAGCTTAGTTGGCTTCAAGCCAGAGAGAAAGCTTCTCCAGCGCCTGGTCCGAGACGGAACGGCGTCGTTCGGCTCTGGAAAAACGGCGTTTGCCTTCACGTTTCTTGCCCGGCGGCAACAGGCCGAAGTTGATGTTCATCGGCTGGAAGTCCTCGATACGGGTGCCGGAGATGTGTCCAAGCAGAGCACCATGGGCGGTATCAGCCGGTGGTGCGGCGGGCTCTTCACCCTTTGCCATGGCGGCAAGGAAGCGGCCGGCCATCAAGCCCATGGATGCCGACTCGACATAGCCTTCAACACCGGTGATCTGACCGGCAAAGAGAATACGAGGCTCTTTTTTCAGGCGCAGCGTACCGTCGAGCAGGGCGGGGGATTTAAT
Organism: Mariprofundaceae bacterium; assembly: GCA_050301755.1. Classification (GTDB taxonomy): domain Bacteria; phylum Pseudomonadota; class Zetaproteobacteria; order Mariprofundales; family Mariprofundaceae; genus WSZY01. The sequence continues at coordinate 797 of JBNKZS010000048.1, read as the reverse complement.
GAAGGTATTGCGATGCAGGCTCCCTAAACGGAAGAACTCGGCCTTCTCCAGGCCCGGAATCATGGTGAATACCCGCTTCTGTTCGCCGTAAGTCATTTTCGTCTGGAAGCCGACCATGTTCAGAAGCGAGCCCATGCGGTTGTCCCGGCGCAGCTGTACCACGGCATAGTAACGTTCACCCGTCTCCGGATGATCAAGGCCGACCGGTTTCATCGGGCCGAAGCGGGGGGTGTCCTCACCACGTTCCGCCATCTCCTCGATCGGCATGCACCCCTCGAAAAAGGGGATATCTTCAAAGCCCTTGAAGGCGACCTTCTCGGCATCGACCAGCTCTTTGATGAAGGCTTTGTACTGCGCCTCGTTCATCGGGCAGTTGAGATAATCACCCAGTTCACCCTCTTCGACGTTTTTATCGTAGCGGTTCTTCCAGAAGCAGATATCCATATTGACCGATTCGCCGTCGATAACCGGAGCGATGGCATCGAAGAAGCTCAAATGCTCCTCGCCGGTCAGCTTCTGGATGTCGCTGTAGAGCGCATCGGAGGTGAGCGGGCCTGAGGCGATCAGCACCAGTCCCTCTTTCGGGATTTCGGTCACTTCACCCTCGACGAATTCGATCAGCGGCTCGGCCTTCAGGGCATCGGTCACCAGTTGCGAGAACTGTTCGCGATCCACTGCCAGCGCCGTACCGGCCGGAATACGTGCCTCATCGCCGCAGCGCATGATCAGCGAATCCATGCGCCGCATCTCCTCATGCAGCAGGCCGACTGCGTTCTCCAGATGATCGGCGCGGAAGG
>JBNKZS010000047.1:0-10623 GCA_050301755.1 Mariprofundaceae bacterium | reverse complement strand
TGATATAGCGCCGGCTGCCGCTTCTTTCTGGAAACAAAATGGAAAGAACGCTGATATCACCTTTCATTTGGGGGACTTTTTTGAGCTCGACACTGCTCACTACGATGCAATCCTGCTTCTGGATGTTATTGAGCATGTGGTCGATCCGCATCAGTTCTTAACTGACCTCAAGAGGAGGGCCGACTATCTTGTCGTTCACATTCCTTTGGATTTGTCCGCATTCAGTGTTCTTCGTGAGAGCCCCCTGTTGCACGTGCGCCGTAAAGTCGGCCACATCCACTATTTCACGAAAGGACTGGCGCTGGAACTGATCAAAGAGTGTGGCCTGGAGCTGATTGACTGGCGTTATACCGGAGCCGCCTTTTCTGCCCCGCAGCGCTCCTTTAAAACCAGAGTTTTCTCCCTGCTGCGTTCGATTGCGTATACCTTGAATAAAGATGTTGGTGTCCGTCTTTTTGGTGGTGAGACCTTGATGGTATTACTGCGGCCAATTCAGAAAGAACAATGACAACGCGCAAAATTTATATTGATCCGCCATCTCAGGCTTTTTACAGGAATCGTTTCTTTACTGATTCGGAGTTGAACAGGGATGAGTGCCTGCGACCCTATATTTCACTGAGGGAGAACCTGGCTCTTCGTGGTATAGAACTTAATACGTTTGATCTTTGGGATCGCAATGGCGAACCGGCCGAATACTATTCATTTGGCATGATGGACAACCTGAATATGGTAGCCGACCACCCTGAAATCAGTTTGAAGGGTTTTTATATTTTCGAGCCTCCTGTTGTCGATCCTTCGATGTATGACTCACTGCCTCGGTTGACTGAGATGTTTGATGAGGTATTTATTCATAATACAGAAGGAGATGGCTATTCACTCCTTGGTGTGGATCAAACCAAATTGAGAAAGCTGTATTGGCCCCAGCCATTTGATCATGTCATCGAACCGTATTGGTCAAACAGGGATAGAGAAAAGAGGGTTGTCGTTATCAATGGAAATCATAAGCCGGCCTCACGGAATAAAGAGCTCTATAGTAAGCGCATCGAGGCCATGGTTAAGTTATCAGGCGATGGTGCGGTAGATCTGTATGGACGGGGTTGGGACAGGTGGTTTTCGCGCTCTTCAATGTGGCTGCCATACTGGAAAAACAGAAAAACGCTTCTTTCCATATACAAGGGGCCATGTGAATCAAAGTTTGAAGTCCTGAGCCGGTATGAGTTTTGTCTCTGTTTTGAAAACATGGAGATGAAGGGTTACATGACCGAAAAACTGTTTGACTGCCTCTATGCAGGGTGCGTTCCAATCTACTATGGCGCTCCTGATATTAAGGATTATGTTGATCACGAGTGTTATATTGACTGTAGCCGGTTTCATAACTGGGATGATCTTTTGGGTTATATTATGTCCCTGTCCGTATCAGATATCGAAGTTATGAGAGAGAAGGGGCAGGCGTTTCTCGAAAGTGAAACTATGAAGCCATATAACAATGCATTGATCTCATCCATCGATCAATAATTGAGAATGGTTGTCAGAGATTAGTTGTGTATGTCCGGTGTTGCACAGGCCAAGAATGTTTATTGAGGAAGCGGATGATCATTAATGAGTAGTTCACAATTTATTCTGCATGCCCCCAATGTCCATTCTGGGGGTGGATTAACACTATTAAAGGCATTGATTAGGGATCTTCCTGATCATACATGCTTGATTGTTGATGAACGTTTGATAATCCCTTCTGAAATTCTTGTTCGTTTCCAAGTGCGGAGAGTGAGGCCTTCAGTGTGGCATCGCTTTGGCGCAGAACTCCTTCTTAAAAGAATCGTTAAACAGGGAGACAGGGTACTTTGCTTTGGAAATCTCCCCCCTATGTTTCGTTTGAAGGGAGAGGTAGGGCTTTTTCTGCAAAACAGATATCTGATTGACCCGGTAAGTCTTACCTCGTTTCCTTTGAAGTTGCGTCTTCGGCTGGCGATGGAAAGAGCATGGTTCTGTTTGTTTAAGAACCGTGTTGATCAAATGGTTGTGCAAAGTGCGACCATGCAGCGTTTGCTTGAATCGCGTTATTCTGTAAACGCGAAGATATTACCATTTATTGCCAATGAGTGCTCAGATGGCAAGCATGAAGGGAGTGGCATGGACCGGTCGAATGATTTTATCTATGTGGCTTCCGGCGAACCTCATAAAAACCATCGGAACCTGGTTAAGGCCTGGGGAATCCTTGCAACAGAAGGCCTCCATCCCAGTCTGATTCTCACGTTGAATGATCGCCATAACAACGATCTTCTCTCATGGATTGATGAGGAGAAAAAAAGATTCAGCCTTAACATCCAAAATCTAGGTTCAATCACTGAAGAGGAGATATTTCATCAGTATATGAAGGCCAAGGCACTTGTTTTTCCATCCACGCTGGAATCATTTGGTCTTCCTCTTCTTGAGGCGAAAAACAGAGGGTTGGCTATCGTGGCTTCAGAGCTGGACTATGTGCGGGACGTGATTGATCCGGATGAGACCTTTGATCCCCGCTCTCCGGTTTCCATCGCCCGGGCAGTCCGACGTTTTATGGGCGAAAAGGAGAGTAGATCAGATATTCTTGATGCGAAGCATTTTTTACAAAACCTGTTTGGAGATGATTGAGCTTGCGTATTCTCATCGTTAGCCAGTATTTCTGGCCAGAAAACTTTCGTATCAATGATCTGGCAATAGCTTTGCAGGAGCGGGGGCATGAAGTCACCGTGTTGACAGGGATGCCTAATTATCCGGCCGGAATCACATATGCCGGTTACAACTGGTGGAATAAGCGCAGGGATACTATGCAGAAGATCCCTGTCGTTCGTGTTCCTCTTTTCGTAAGGCGGGAGAGCAGATCCTGGCAGTTGGCACTTAATTACCTCTCATTTGCTATCTCCGGTTGCCTGATGGGGCCATGGCTGCTGCGCGGCAAGGCGTTCGATATCATCTTTGTTTATGAACCTTCACCGGTCACTGTGGGTATCCCTGCGATAGTAATGAGACGGCTTAAAAAAGCGCCGATGCTGTTCTGGGTACAGGATCTATGGCCGGAGAGCCTGTCAGCGACAGGAGCGATTAACTCGCCAGCTGTTTTGTCAGCAGTTAGGCGTATGGTGAAATGGATTTACCGGAGGTGTGACAGGGTGCTGGTTCAGTCCAGGGGATTTATAGAACCCGTCATGGAGGTGGGGGCTGAAGCAGAGAAAATAAAGTATTTTCCCAACTCTTCGGAGCCTCTTTATCAACCGCTCAGGCTTGCCCCTGATGCCAGTGAAAGAGCAGAGATTCCGGTTGATGGTTTTGTTGTCATGTTTGCCGGAAATCTGGGGTTTGCTCAATCGCTGGATACCGTGCTTGACGCTGCAGAGCAGCTAAAGGAGAAAGATATTCACTGGGTATTCCTTGGTGATGGCAGACGGCGCGATTGGATGCAGGAACAGATAGGATTGCGCGGCTTAAATCGAGTGCATCTTCTGGGAAGCCGGCCGATTGATACCATGCCTGCTTACTTCTCGCTCGCCGATACACTGCTGGTGACCCTGCGTGCAGATCCGGTCATGACGACTACGATACCGGGCAAGGTTCAGTCATATCTTGCCTGCGCGAGACCTGTAATTGGTGCCCTGGATGGCGAGGGGGCGAAGGTTATTCATGAGAGCGGTTCGGGTTTTTCGGTTCCGTCCGGAGATGCGAAAGGATTGGCTGAGGCTGTTTTGAGAATGAGTGAAATGAGTGATGGTGAACGGCAGTCCATGGGTGAAGCCGGTCTCGCTTATTACAGGGAGCATTTTGACCGGGAACAATTGGTGAATCGGCTGGAAGGATGGATGCACGACTTGATAAGGAAAACCGAATGAAAATTCTGATTCTGGGTGGCAACGGCATGCTTGGGCATCAGTTTCTCACCTCTTGGCAGGATCGCCATGAAGTGATGGTGACACTGCGAGGCAGCGCCAGTGAGTATGAGATGCACTCTATGTTTACGCCTGAAAATAGTTTTTTCGGTGTTGATGTACGCTCTGTTGAAAAGTTGGATCGGGTCATCTCCGATTTCAGGCCGGATGCAGTGGTTAATGCCGTCGGTGTAACCAAGCAGCGAACGGACGGCTCGAATACTGTTTCCACAATCGAGATCAATGCGTTGTTTCCCCATCTGCTGGCAGAGCTGTGTGCAACATATGGCGTGCGAATGGTGCATATGAGTACAGACTGCATCTTTTCCGGTCGTTCCGGCTTTTACGATGAGAAGGCGATTTCCGACGCTGAAGATCTTTACGGCAGAAGCAAGTTTCTTGGAGAGGTGGTTCAGCCACATGTGATAACCTTAAGAAAATCTACGATTGGTCTTGAGCTGTCTGGAGCACACGGCCTGGTGGAGTGGTTTCTGGCACAGCGGGGAAAGATTCGCGGTTTCAGAAAAGCGATCTACTCCGGTTTGATTTCAGTTGAACTCTCCCGGGTGATTGAAATGCTTCTTTTGCAACATCCGGGACTTTCAGGTGTGTGGAATGTTGCTGCTGAACCGATCAACAAATACGATCTTCTGGTAAGGTTGGCTCAACGGCTGGGTCGTGATGAAATGGAAATAGAACCATCTGATGATTTTGTCTGTGACCGAAGCCTCAACGGGGCGGCATTTTGCCGGGAAACAGGCTATATTGCGCCTCCGTGGGACACGATGCTCGATGAGTTGGCAAATCAGATACGGGAGCGTGATAAACAGCATGTTTAATGACAAAGTTTTAATGATTACCGGTGGTACAGGTTCTTTCGGGAACACTGTTCTTAAACGCTTTCTGGCAACCGATGTTCGAGAAATCAGGATTTTCAGTCGGGATGAGAAGAAGCAGGAAGAGATGCGGATTTCGATGAATCATCCGAAGCTTAAGTTCTACATTGGCGATGTCCGGCACTACGATAGTGTTTTTCAGGCCATGAAAGGTGTCGATTATGTGTTTCATGCGGCGGCTCTAAAGCAGGTTCCTTCCTGTGAATTTTACCCGATGGAGGCTGTGCGAACCAACATTCTGGGCTCAGAGAATGTCATGAATGCTGCCATTGCCCAAGGCGTGTCCCGTGTTGTAATGCTGAGTACTGACAAGGCGGTTTATCCGATTAATGCCATGGGGATATCGAAAGCCATGATGGAAAAACTGGTTGTGGCTAAGGCACGCATGCAGAGCAATGGTGACACAGTTATTTGCGCGACCCGCTATGGTAATGTCATGGCATCGCGCGGTTCAGTCATTCCATTATTTGTATCACAACTCAAGGAGGGGAAAGCGCTTACCGTGACCGATCCGAACATGACGCGTTTCTTGATGTCGTTGGAGGATTCGGTGGATTTGGTTTTATATGCTTTTGAGCATGGTGAGCAGGGTGACATTTTTGTGCAGAAGTCGCCTGCTTCGACAGTTGCCGATCTGGCCCAGGCCCTGAAGGATCTTTTCAAGAGGGGTAATCAGATCCGTGTTATTGGCACTCGGCATGGCGAAAAACTGTATGAATCCCTCGTTTCGCGTGAAGAGATGGCGAAAGCGGAAGATATGGGCGGTTATTACCGTATACCGGCAGACAATCGTGATTTGAATTACGCACAGTTCTTCAGTGAAGGTGAGGAGAAAATATCTCACCTGGATGACTATACATCCCATAATACGGAACGACTGAATGTCGAACAGATCAAACAGGTTTTATTGAAACTGGATTATATCAAGGAAGAACTCAATGCTTAAAGTTATGACTGTTGTGGGGACACGTCCCGAGCTGATCAAGCTGTCGCGGGTGATCGCTGAGTTGGATCGCGTTTTCAATCATGTGCTGGTGCACACAGGCCAGAATTATGATGATGAACTGAACAGGATATTTTTTGAGGATTTAGAAATCCGGAAGCCTGATTATTATCTGGAGGCGGCTGGTTCCACGCCTGTTGAAACGATCGCACAGGTTCTCTCCAAGGTCGATCCTGTGATGGCTGATGAGAAGCCGGATGCGGTCCTGTTATATGGTGATACCAATAGCTGCATGGCCGCTATTGCCGCTAAACGTCACAAAATCCCTGTTTTTCACATGGAGGCAGGTAATCGTTCGTTTGATGAGCGGGTTCCAGAGGAGATTAATCGACGCATTGTGGATCACATCAGTGACATCAACATGCCGCTTACCGAACATGCCAGACGTTATCTGATTGCAGAGGGAATCAAGTCTGAAAATGTGATTAAGACCGGCTCCTGTATGCAGGAGGTACTCGAGTACTATGCACCGAAGATCGAAAAATCAGATGCTGTTGAGCGATTGGGACTAAAATCGAGAGAATATTTTCTTATCAGTGCACACAGGGAAGAGAATATCGATACACCGAAGCGTTTGACCGGTCTGTTGGAGTCGTTGAATGCTCTGGCTGAAACCTACAATGTACCCATTATTTTTTCTGTTCATCCGCGTACGCGCAAACGCCTAGATGACCTGGCACATGGAAATATCGATTCCCGTATCCAGTTCATGAAAGCCATGGGGTTTCTCGACTATATCCAACTGCAGAAGCAGGCCATGTGTGTGGTTTCAGATAGCGGCACGATTGCCGAAGAGGGCTCTCTTCTCAACCTGCCGGCAGTAACCCTGCGTCAGGCACATGAGCGCCCTGAAGGTATGGATGAGGGGACGGTAATCATGTCCGATGTTGAGCCGGATCGGGTGCTGCAGGCAGTAGCCATGGCCCTGGCCCATTTCAATGAGAAGGACCCGGCAATAAGAGAGGTCGCCGACTATAACGGTGGAAGGGTATCATTGAAGGTGGTACGTATCATCCAGAGTTATACAGACTATATCCGACGAACCGTCTGGAGAGAAAGCTAACTTGAAGAGGGTTCTGGTGACAGGTGCCACCGGGTTTATTGGTCGCCGTCTGTGTGAAACCCTGCTGGACAGTGGTGTAAAAGAGCTGCGGGTGCTTGGTCGAAGAGAGGCGGACATCAATGCTGAATTCCATTACTGGAATTTGCAGGAACCACTGAATGAAGCCTCCTTGGCAGGTGTGGATACACTGTTTCATCTTGCCGGAAAGGCCCATGCGTTGAGCGAGACAAATCAGGATGAAGATGAATACTTTACGGTAAATACGGAAGCTACCCGGAAGTTACTCGATGCTGCAAAAAAGAACGGGGTCCGGACATTTGTCTATTTCAGCAGTGTGAAAGCGGTGGGGGAGATAGAGGGGTTAATGGACGAATCGGTGACGGCACCAGCTGATACACCTTATGGCAGGTCAAAAAAAGCTTCTGAAACACTGGTTCTGGAGGGGGGGTTTGTACCTCGTCCTATTGTCATCAGACCTTCAATGGTATACGGAAATACAGAAAAAGGTAATTTGCCAAAAATGATCCGGGCTGTTGAGTCGGGAACGTTTCCGCCTCTTCCTGATACAGGCAACAAACGATCAATGGTGCATGTCGATGATGTGGTCAAGGCAGCCATTCTTGCTGCCGACCATGCTGATTCGTCGGGAAAGACCTATATCGTGACCGATGGAAACGATTACTCCATACGGCAGATTTATGAGTGGATTTGCGAAGCGCTTAACAAGCCGGTTCCCTGCTGGAGCCTGCCCATGGTTGCGTTGAAACTGATGGGAAGGGTCGGCGATGTTATTGGTGTACTACGCGGACAAAGATTTGTTTTCGATTCCGATGCATTGGAGAAATTGACCGGGGATGCCAACTACAGTTCAAAGCGGATTCAGGATGAGTTGGGCTTTAAACCGTTACGTAATCTTCGGGAATCGCTCCCTGAAATCATTGCGTATTTGCGAATGAGTTGGTCTTGATCTCACTGGTAATAGTATTTCTTATCTCTTCTCTATTGGTTGCATGGTTCGCTTCTGCGAAGAGTCCTCTCAAGGTTCTCGATGCGCCGAATGAGCGCTCCTTGCATAAGAGTCCTATTCCTAAGACCGGAGGTGTCGGCTTGCTTGCAGCACTCTTTGCCGGATGGTTGTGGGAGTTGCAGCAGTTGGATATTCCGATGGTGTTCATTGCAATTTTTCTGGCTGCTCTGCTTGTGGCGGCAATCTCTTTCATTGATGACCTTAAAGAACTCTCTCCGCTTATCCGTATTGCGATTCATGCCGTTGCTGCTCTGATTTTACTCGCCTCCGATCTGACAGTGGATGACTCGATCATCGGTAATCTCTTCTCTTTTCTGGCAATTATTTGGATGCTGAATTTATACAATTTCATGGATGGTATGGACGGCTTTGCCGGCGGCATGACACTTTCCGGCTTTGCCTTCATCGGATTGGCAGGGTATTTACAGAATGAACCGCTGTTCGCCCTTCTGGCGTGGCTGGTTGCTGCAGCTTCGGCAGGATTTCTGGTTAAAAATTTTCCTCCGGCAAAAGTATTTATGGGTGACGCAGGCTCCGCCACAATCGGTTTCTTAGCCGCAGCTTTTTCACTTTGGGGAATCCGAATGGGTGTGTTCGAATTATGGTTCCCACTGCTCGTGTTTTCTCCCTTTGTACTGGATGCTACGGTTACGCTGTTGAGAAGGCTTATTCGAAGGGAAAAGGTGTGGCAGGCACATAGGGAACACTTTTATCAAAGGTTGGCATTGGCTGGCTGGGGCCATAAAAAGACTGTTCTGGTCGAATACCTTTTGATGATTGCTGTCGGAGTGTCGGCATTGGTGATGCTTAGCTGGGAGGGTTTTACGCCTTATGGCCTGGTGCTCTGGACGATTACATATACGTTTCTTGCCTATAAAGCCGATCGATACTGCAACTCCAGGATTTAATGCCGGCGGTTAAACCACATCCCCTTTTAGGGTGATGTTCGCTTCGTGCGGGACGCTCTATAATGTTTCAATCGTTTGGAGGGGGTTCCACTCGAAATATTATATCTGGAAGGGAAATGATGAAAATCAAATCAATGATTATGGCAGCCCTGATTGCCTGTACGCTCGTTGTCGTCCTGCCTGCACAGGCCGGTGGTAAGATTGATATTAATACAGCAACTGTTGAACAACTTCAGTCAGTGAAAGGAATTGGCGCGAAGACAGCCGAAGCGATTGTTGCTTACCGAAATGAACATGGAATGTTTCACAGTGTGGATGACCTTGGAGAGGTCAAAGGGATCGGTAAAAAAAATCTGGTGAAATTTAAAGACGGGCTGACTGTTGGCAAACAGGGTAAGCATAATTAACCATGGTTGAGTGAAAACGAAAGGGCGTGGTTTCTACTGCGCCCTTTTTTGTTATCATCCGGGCAATGAGTGCACTTACTGTCTGGACATACCGCTGGTTGGCTCTGATACATGATACCGTTTGGGTACCGGTGGCGATGCTGCTGGCCTTTCTTCTTCGTTTTAACCTTGAATCAATTCCAGCGCCCCATCTCTCGGTTCTTTGGTTGCTTTTGAGTATAGCCATGCCGGTCCAGTTCCTTCTGTTTCATTATTTTGGGCTATACAGGGGTATCTGGCGTTTTGCATCTGTTCCCGACCTGATTAGGATTCTCAAGGCTGTTCTGGTAGGGGTCGTACTAACATTTTTGATTATGTTTATCTGGCAACGCCTGGTGAATGTACCCCGATCAGTCATTGTCCTCTATCCGATTCTTCTGATTGCAGGCCTTTCTATACCCAGACTACTCTATCGCTGGTTGAAGGATCGGCGGATCGCTCTGACTTCACAGCAGGGAAAGAGAGCTTTGATTGTCGGTGCCGGACGGGCTGGTGAGTTTCTGGTCCGGGATCTGTTAAAGGATGTTCAGTATCAGCCAGTGGCTTTTCTGGATGACAATCGTAAGAAGCATGGCCTCGATATCCATGGTGTGCGAGTGGTTGCCGGTACAGATGCGTTTGAAGAGCAGATTGAAAAACTTGGCATTGAAATCGTTCTTTTAGCTATTCCGACTGCATCGGCGAGCGTGATGAGATCACTTGTCGACAAGAGTCTGGCGCTGAAGATTCCATGCAGGACGCTACCGTCATTGTCCGAGCTGGCCGATGGCAAGGTCGAAGTCGGAGCGCTACGCGAGATCAAGCTGGAAGACCTGCTCGGTCGTGACGAGATCAAACTGGACGATCTTCAGGTCGGAGCGTTTCTTAAAGGAAAGCGGGTGCTGATTACCGGTGCCGGCGGCTCGATCGGCTCCGAATTCTGCCGTCAGGTTGCCGGCTACAATCCGGAGAAGCTGATTATGGTCGATCACGGTGAGTACAACCTCTACCAGATCGATGGCGAGATGCGGGCAGCTGAGGATGGCGTGATGGTTTCGCTTCTCGGGGATATCCGTGATGAGCAGCGCATGCGCTGGGTGTTCGATCACTACCGTCCGCAGGTGGTTTTCAATGCTGCGGCCTACAAGCATGTGCCGCTGGTCGAGGATAATCCGGCCGAGGGTGTGAAGACCAATGTGCTGGGCACCTCCAGAATCGCCGATCTGGCTGTCGAATTCGGCTGCGAGAAATTTGTTCAGGTCTCCACCGACAAGGCGGTGAACCCGACGAACGTTATGGGCGCCAGCAAACGGGCGGCGGAGATTTACTGCCAGAACCTCAATGGCCGTTCTCCGAACACCGCCTTTATCACCACCCGCTTCGGCAATGTGCTCGGTTCGGC
>JBNKZS010000046.1:0-14307 GCA_050301755.1 Mariprofundaceae bacterium | reverse complement strand
ACCATGAACGACAAGACCCGGATTCTCGAACTGAATCGCGAAACCCTGCGTGTCCTGGACGACGACCAGCTCGCAGAGGCTCGCGGCGGTACGGACGACGGTGCACAGAACCTGCCCATCTCCGTCAGCCAGGCTCCGGGAGATCATGAGTGAGACAGGTGAGGTCAGCAGTGGCCAGGTCATTGATACGGCCACGGATGAGAGTGAAACTATTCTTATTCGAAAGCTGTTTGAGCACGGCTATCCGCGAGAGCTGGCACCGGGAGAGCCTCTCTGCCTGAAGGGCGATACGGCGGCACATATGTGGCTGCTTCAGGATGGACAGATTGATGTCATGATGCCGCACCAGCCGATCTCCAAGCTTGCAGGCACGCCTGACAGGCCCTGTCTGATCGGTGAGCTGGCTTACTTTACCGGCATGCGTCGAGCTGCCACCCTCTCAACAGCGACTGCCGCCAGAGTGGTCGAACTGCCTTATGATCGGGTGAAATCCCTGCTCAAAACCGATCAGGAACTTTATGCCATGATGGAGCATCTGTTCCGGCACAGGCTTGTGCTACAGGTGCTCTCCAAACATGATATTTTCAAGCTTTTCAATGAAATTGACCGGCGCCGAGTTACCACCATCTTTGAGAACAGCACTACTAGGGCAGGCCAAACCCTGATCGAAGAGGGGCAGGAGTACCCCGATGCCTTCATGGTGCAGTCCGGCACTCTGCTGCTGGTAAGAAACAAAGGTGGTAAAGAGAGCCTGATCGGAAGTATGCATCCGGGCGACCTGTTTCATCTCGGTGGCTTGCTGCGCGGCTTTGTTGCTCCTTACAGCGTTATCTCGGGAACACCCTGCCATCTGCTCAGGCTTCCCCGTCATAGTTTCGAACCCTTTATGCTGCAACGTTCATGGTTGATCAAGGCGATACTGAAACATAGCCGTCTGGCCGCCGAGATGCAGGTGCTGCATCCGGAATCAAGAAATCTCTGGGCTGCGGATCGTTATTTCGACATGAAAGAGTCATCCTGATCAGCGATAGCTGCCAACTTCCATCCCCTCTGCTATATTCCCGCTTCTCTTTGGAGCCTCAGGCTCTGTCGAGATAAGATCTGGAGGTTTGAACCGATGTCAAAAGCCAACGATATACCATGTTATTCGCCCGGTCTGGCAGGCATTCCGGTTGCAGAGTCCTCCGTCTCGTACGTTGACGGGCAGATCGGCCATCTGGAGTACCGAGGTATCGATATTGAACAGCTGGCTGAGCGCTCCACCTTTGAAGAGACCTCCTTTCTTCTTCTCTATGGTCATCTTCCATCTGAAGAGGAGTTAAAAGTATTCGATATTCGCCTGCGTCATCATCGCCGCATCAAGTACAGCATCCGCGACATGATCAAGTGCTATCCCGATTCGGCGCATCCGATGGATGCACTGCAGGCAGGTGTGGCCGCACTCGGCATGTTCTACCCGATCAATACGGATCTGACCTCTGACATTGAAGAGGCCTACGATATGGCTGACAAGGCGGCAATCCGCCTGATTTCCAAGGTCCCTACGCTGGTTGCCGCTCACGCACGTATGCGTAAAGGTGATGACCCGATTCCGCCTCGCGATGACCTGAGTCATGCCGCCAACTTCCTCTACATGCTCACCGGTGAAGAGCCCGATCCATTGGCTGAACGTATTATGGATGTCGCCCTGATTGTTCATGCTGAGCACACCATGAATGCCAGTACTTTCTCGGCCATGGTGACCGGTTCAACACTGGCTGATCCATACACCGTCATCAGTTCCGCCGTCGGCACCCTGTCGGGTCCGTTGCATGGCGGAGCCAATGAAGAGGTGCTTGAGATGCTGGACGAAATCGGCTCTGTCGAAAATGTTGAGCCCTATCTAACTGAGAAGATCAGCAAAAAACACAAGATCACCGGTCTCGGCCACCGGGTATACAAGACCAAGGATCCTCGAGCCACGCTACTTCAAAAACTCTACGTCGATCTGACAGAGCGCTTCGGTGAAGACCCGACCTATCAAATTGCTCAGAAGATCGAGGAGCTATCCAACGCCACACTGGGTGCCAAAGGCGTATGTCCGAACGTCGATTTCTATTCAGGTATTGTTTATCGAAAACTGGGTATCGATACGGATCTCTTCACGCCGATCTTTGCCGTAGCCCGTGTCTCCGGCTGGCTGGCGCACTGGCGTGAGATGATTGGCAATACCCGCATCTATCGTCCTGCACAGATCTATACCGGCAAGCACGGTGAGTCCTACGTTCCAATGAGCGAGCGCTAACCTCTCCCTTAAACCGCGGCGACTGTTTCCCTCTGCTTGTGCAGGTAGCGGGTAATTCCAGCCGCAGTAAGAATACACCAGACGGCAAACAGAGCGCCGGGAAGAGCCGTCTCCGGCTCAAAATGTTTGAGTGCCAGTGCCACGCCCAAACCGGCATTTTGCATGCCGACCTCAATCGACATGGTGATCTTGTGGCGATAGTCAAAACCGAAGATGAGAGCCGCACTCCAGCCGAGCAGGTAGCCCAACCCGTTCAGAACCACGACCAGAAGCACCAGCCAGATTGAGATCTCGGCAATACGGTCGTGATTGGCAGCTACCGCATAGCTGCAGATAATGATAATGGCCAGCGCTGCAATTCCGGGCGCCATAACCTCTGCACGTTCGGCATGGCTGCCCAGCCATGGTCTTATCAACATGCCAAGCAGCAACGGTGCCACCACCGTCATCAGTATGGTCTTCATCATCGGCCAGAACGGGATTTCCAGAAAGGCTCCGCCCAGGGTGTCCACCAGAAGCGGCGTCAGCAACGGTGAGAGTAGCGTTGCCACCAGGGTCATGGCGATGGAGAAGGCAACCGCGCCACCGGCCAGATAGGTAATCACATTACTTGCCATTGCCCCGGGCGCACAGCCGACAATGACAAATCCCAGTGCGATAGCGGGTGACATCCCCTGCATTACGGCAATCGATGCAGCAGCGAAGCCGAGAAGCGGCATGACGCTATATTGGGTTAATACTCCTAGCCCAATCTGATGCGGTCTGGAGAGAGCGTCCTTTGCCTCCTCGGGATGCAACACCACACCGAGAGCAAACATCGTGGCGGCAAAGCACCAGAGGAAATAATCCTTAAACGGAAGAAACAGCGGTGGATAAAGATAGGCCGCCAGAGCTCCGGCCAGAGTAAGAAAAGCAAGGTTACGGGAGAGAAACGTCCAGAACATGACGAAGGTATACCGAAGTGTGCGACTTGAGGCTACAGTTTAAGGTATGTGTAAAATCCTGCTTCTGTCGGCCTATGATGCAGTCAGCCATCAGTACTGGCGTAAAGGCCTTGTTAAAGCTTTGCCGGAATATGAGTGGACGGTTCTGACTCTCCCGCCCCGGCACTTCTCATGGCGCATCCGGGGAAACAGTCTGAGCTGGGCCTATACGGAGCGTGATACCCTTGAGCGGAGGTTTGATCTGATCATCGCCACCTCGATGACAGATCTCTCAGCTCTTATAGGCATGGTGCCATCTCTGGCTCATATCCCGTCGCTACTCTACTTTCATGAAAACCAGTTCGACTACCCGGCCAGCGGTAATGAGTATCAAAGCATCGAGCCAAAGGTCACCTCAATCTACGCAGCCCTTTCAGCCACACGTATTGCTTTCAACTCCGATTATAACCGGAGTGGTTTTCTGCGTGGTGTCGATGAGCTCCTGCGGCGCATGCCGGACCATGTTCCTCTCCATGTCGCTGAACGTCTGCGGGAGCATAGCCAGGTGCTTCCGGTGCCGTTGATGAATGAGTGGTTTGAACCGGTAACAGCCAAAGCTGAAAAATTCACTCTCCTCTGGAATCACCGGTGGGAGTTCGACAAGGCTCCGGAAAGGTTCTTTTCCGCCCTTTTGAAATTTAGAGAGACCGGGGCCGATTTCAAGGTGCATGTCGTCGGCCAGCAGTTCCGCAAATCACCGGTCATATTCGATCAGTTGCGAGACGAACTATCAGGTTATATCGGTGAATGGGGCTATATCGAAGATATCAATCGCTATAGGGAAGTCATCGCCGAGTCACATGTCGTTGTTTCGACGTCGTTGCACGATTTTCAGGGACTTTCAATTCTCGAAGCTGTCGCGGCAGACTGTATCCCCGTTGTTCCTGATCGACTCGCTTATCAGGAGTATCTCCCGGCTAAGTTTCGGTACCCCTCTTTTGTTGAATCGCCTGAAAAGGAGTCTGAAGCGCTGCAATTGATGTTTGCCGATATCTACTCACGATTCTCTGCCGGAGGGCTTCCTCCAGCACCTGATATATCAGCATTAAAGTGGAAAAAGATGAGCCTGCCTTACAGAACTATAATCGACTCTTTGCTTGCATAAATACCTTTGTCTGAGGGGATAGCTTTTGAATGAAGCTATTGTGGAAGTCGGTTGATATGTGGTGAGCAATTGTCCACACTCTAGGTATAGACATCAGTTATCAGTCTGTAGTCAGATTGATGGCTCATCTTATTGAAAGATGATTGAATGAAATGTTGACTTGGGAGAGATGCATGACCGGATCGGAACGACTTGCTGGTGATTTATTATGAGCGCCCACTCATCCTACCGTGAAGCATGTAAGGTCTGGGCCAAATCAGATTACTGGACCATTGAAGATGGTGTCAAGCTGCTGTTGGGAATATATCCTGATACCGATCCGAACAACCATTCCGATGTATCAGAGGACCTGGTAGATAGATATCATCTCTACCTCTCTCTTGCTGATAACTGCCTGGGCGTATCGCTTCCCGTCGTCAGGCTGGGAAATATTCATATCGATTCTCCCAGAGTGAGGGTAAAAGACTTCATTGACTGGGCAGAGCAAAAATCACTCCATATTCCCTCCACATTGCAAAGTGCCGTCAAAGAGTACGGCAAACTTAGATCCATAAGGTGTAAAACCAGTTTGAATCAGTGGGACATCATGAAGCACCGCTGCCGGGGGATTGCATCGATGTTATGGAACGAGGATCCCAGCATCTCTCTGGATGAGATGTCCAAACACGAAAAAATCATCGCCTATGGATGTAATGTCAGCGAAACCACACCAGAGGAGTCAACGATCAAGAAATGGATCAAGGATCTGAACCCAAACAAGGGTTAATCCCTGTTTGAACAGGCTTCACCAAAGCGGTTATCATCAACGATATAAATAAAAAAGGACCTACGTTTCCGTAGGTCCTTTTTTTATGGTGGGCAGGGAGGGAATCGAACCCCCGACACGTGGATTTTCAGTCCACTGCTCTACCGACTGAGCTACCTGCCCAAGCTTTTCCAAAACGGTCGCCCATTCAGGAGCGCGATTTCTAGTGCCAAGTGCCCCCTGATGCAAGCATCAGTTTTACCATCTGCCTCCTTGCCGCTATCCTCCGGCGACTATTCGCAACGGAAAAACATACGCCTTGTCGTTTTTCCGTTAAGCGACGCCAAAATCTTGATTTTGGCGTCGATCACAAAATCCGGCATGATCTGCCCGATTTTGACAGGCCATCCATGGTCTGTAAGGGAAGTTAATTCATGCTAGGAGAGGACAATGTCTATCAAGTCCGATAAATGGATTCGCCGTATGGCGCAGGAACACGGCATGATCGAGCCGTTTGTCGATGGTCAGGTCAAGAAGAGTGAAAGCGGTGTGGGCATGGTCTCCTACGGGCTCTCCTCCTACGGCTACGATGTACGCTGCTCCGATGAGTTCAAAATCTTTACCAATATCAATTCGGCGATCGTTGATCCGAAAAATTTCGATGCTAACAGCTTTGTCGATGTGAAGTCGGACGTCTGCATCATTCCACCCAACTCATTTGCGCTGGCGCGGACTGTTGAGTACATGCGCATTCCTCGCCAGGTGCTGACGATCTGTTTGGGCAAGTCCACTTACGCCCGCTGCGGAATTATTGTGAATGTTACCCCGCTTGAGCCCGAGTGGGAGGGACATGTGACGCTTGAGTTCTCCAATACCACGCCACTGCCAGCCAAGATCTATGCCGGTGAAGGCGTGGCTCAGTTTCTCTTTCTCGAGTCCGATGAAGAGTGTGAGACCTCCTATAAGGATAAAGCGGGCAAGTATCAGGGCCAGACCGGCGTGACTGTTCCGAGGCTCTGATATGAAGCTTTATGAGATATTAAACCGGGAGAGTATTGCCTACTCCTGTGAATTCTTCCCACCCAAGACCGATCAGGGTGAAGTGAACCTATGGAGCTGCATTCAGGAGTTGCAGGTGGTCAATCCTGCCTATGTTTCCGTCACCTATGGTGCTGGCGGTTCAACACAGGATCGTACCAAGCGCATTGTCACCCGCATCAAGGCTGAAACCGATCTTGATCCGGTGGCGCACCTGACCTGCGTCGGATCGACCAAAGAACAGCTCTGTGACCTGCTTGATGAGTACCATGCAGCAGGCATCGAAAACATCCTGGCTCTGCGTGGTGATGCACCGGAAGGTATGGACAGATTTGAAGCAACTGCCGGTGGCTTCTCTCACGCTACAGACTTGACCCGGTTCATCCATGATCGTGGTGATTTCTCTATCGGGGTTGCCTCCTATCCTGAAGGGCATCCCGAATCGAAGGGAGGGGTTGAGGATGATGTTCGTTACCTGAAGATGAAGCAGGATTGTGGTGCTGATGCCGTCATCACGCAGTACTTCTTCAACAATGACGACTTCTACCGTTTCCGCGACCTTGCCACTAAGGCGGGCGTAACCATTCCGTTGATCCCCGGTATCATGCCGATCGGCAACTATGATCAGATTGTCCGTTTCTCGTCGATGTGCGGTGCAAAGGTGCCTGAGTCGATTGGCGAACGGATGATTCCACATCGTGAAGATGTTGAGACGATGAAAGCAGTCGGCATCGAGATTGCCACCGAGCAGTGTGATGATCTGATCGCTAACGGTGTCAAAGGGCTTCATATCTATTCATTGAACAAGTCTGAAGCGACGATTGCCATTCACCACAACCTGGGGCTGTGATGGGGTTTGTTGATACGGCCTCGGAGCGTCCTGCCCTCGGCCTTAAACCGTAAGCGAATAAATCAGCAGGATGGCTGATTTAGATAACCTTTAGGCCACCCGGAAGTGAAGGCTCATGGAAGCGTCCGAGTTACATGCGCCGCCGACACGACTCAAGCAAAAGGCAGGCGCCTTTTGCGGATCAATTAATCAGATATCGATGCCGAGGCGATTTGCCACTTCGTGATAAACTTCCGACAGACCGCCCAGATCCTGACGGAATACATCCTTATCGAGTTTACGCCCAGTCTCGACATCCCAAAGACGGCAGCCATCCGGAGTTACTTCATCACCCAGTACAATCTCGCCATTCAATAGGCCGAACTCCAGTTTGAAGTCGATCAAACGAATGCCAACATTTCCCAACAGGTCGGTAAGAACTTTGTTTACATCGCGGGCCAACTGGCGCATCGCACGAACATCATCCGCTTTGGCCCAGCCGAAAAGCTCGCAATGCTCGGTATTAATCATTGGGTCACCCAGCGCATCATCCTTGTAGAAAAGTTCGGTTAGCGGGCGATCAAGGATCATTCCCTCTTTCAAACCCAGGCGGCGGCAGATTGATCCTGCGGCCACATTACGAACTACCACTTCAACCGGCATCATCTGAAGCTCTTTAATGCGCATTTCAATGCTGCCTTCACGCTTCACGTAGTGCGTCTTAACACCTGCTTCCTGCAAACGTTCAAAAAACCATGAAGAGATTGCACAGTTGAGCTCGCCCTTATCGGCAATCACATCGTGCTTTTTACCATCAAAAGCAGTGGCATCATCCTTGAATACCTGAATGAGTTCACCTGCTGTCTCAGTGGCGAAGAGCTGCTTACCCTTGCCTTCGTATTTCAATTCGCCTTTCATAGGAGCGCCCCCAATGTGTCGTTGAAAACGCGGCAGCATACGCAGCCACGGCCATCCCGACAAGTGCGGCTCATCACTTTCAATAGTCAAGGGTAAGCGTCATGATCATCCGTTCCCGAGGAGAAGTATTATGCCAAACAAAAGACCGATCCCCAAAGAGCTCAATCCACTTATTGCTGTGCAGCCACTGCTGGAAGCGCTACCAGCGTCGGCACGGGAACAGCTGATCAGCGATTCAAACATGATCTCATTCGAGCCCGGAGAGCTGCTGATTCAGGAGGATGAAGAAAATCTACAGCTCTATTTCATCCTCAAGGGCAATGCGAAAGTCGAGATGAACGGTACTGTTGTCGGCTGGCTTGAGGCCGGCGATGTTGCGGGCGAAATATCCATCAGCGGCATCAGCCCGCCGATTGCCACCGTCTCAGCCGAAAGTGAAATTGAGGTGATAGCCTTTCCGTCAGAATCCATGAGCCGGACCATGGAGCAGCATCCGGAATTCGGAAGGCGTCTTCGCGAAGCTGCGATCAGGCGTATCTCCGGGTAACCTTTAGATACTTCTTCGGAATCCTGAGTGCCTTGCCGTACATGGATATGCGTGTAAGGCTGAGAGCAGAACGATCCGAAGCTGTATTTAACAAATACCCCATCAATAGATTGCATTTTAATTATCCAGGTGTAATCTCCCGCGCTCTTTCACGGGCAACTGTGGAAAGAACATACCTTGCTTCAGATGCGCAATCATGCTGAAGCGTACTAAAAGTACCCCGAGAGGAGCGCCGTGTATTACGAAACTATTTTCATCGTGAATCCTGATGTATCACAGGAAAACACTGAATCCATTACAGACAATTTTGTTGAGCGTATCGAGAAGGCCGGTGGCCGTATCGTAAAGCGCGAATACTGGGGATCGCGTCCGCTGGCCTATAGCATTGCCAAGCGTAAGCGTGGTCACTACGTCATGCTTGTGACTGATGGTGAGCCTGCTGCTGTGGAAGCGCTTGAGCATGCTATCCGTCTGGATGAGCGCATCATGCGTTTCCTGACCACCAAGCTGACAGAACTCTCAGATGAGCCATCTCCGCTACTGCGTCGCCGCTCTTCGACTGCTGAAAAGGAAGAAGCATCTGCTGATGCTGCTCCTGCTGCAAAAGAAGAAGCTGCTGCTGAAGTAGCAGCTGAGGCTCCTGCAAACGAAGCTGCTGCTGAAACTTCCGGTGAGGAAGCCAGCGCCTGATCAAAACCTCGTCCGGATGACTGGTCGAGTGGATGACATTCGCCAGCGCTGGACACCGGATGGCAGCTTGGCAGTTATCGCCTCACTGACCATCCATCGCCCTCATCTAGGTCCGAGCCGGGCTCAGATGCTGGACGAGCAACCGATGCCGCTACGGGCACTCGGTGCTGTAGCAGAATTACTGCTAAAGCATCAGGGGGAGACCGTCAGCATTGAAGGCTCGCTCAGGCGCCGCTATTACAGTCGTGATGGTGAGCAGCGCTGGGGACAGGTTGAAATTTGGGTGGATCAATGCCATCCCGCAAAAATTGAATCTCACCAGGAGAGATAGATATGAGTGAAGAAGTAACTAAGGAAACAGCCGCGCCTCGTAGCGACCGTGCACCACGCAGTGATGATCGTGCGCCTCGCGGTGATCGTGCACCACGTGATGGTGACCGTCCTCGTCGTCAGGGTGGCGGTGCTGGTGGACGCTTTCAGCGTCGTCGCAAGTTCTGCAAGTTCTGTGCTGACAAGAGCCTGAAGATCGACCACAAGGATCCTGCCATGCTGGGCCAGTTCATCACTGAACGTCACAAGATTGTGCCGTCCCGTGTGACCGGCACATGTGCCAAGCATCAGCGCGCATTGACCACTTCGATCAAGCGTGCACGTATTCTGGCACTGCTGGCATTCACCCCGCTGCATCACGATTAATATCATATTGATGCATAGGGTCTCTGCATTTCAGTCCGAATAAGATTATGAATGCAGATTTACATAATGAGGTGAAGTCTCTTCCGCCGATTGCCCAGTTTTTGCTGACGCGTCGGATACCATGTGCCGGATTGGCATTGGTTTTGTTCACCGCTGCGATCTGGGGAGCTGCATTGAGCAGTGTTCCATTGTTGGCAGTGGTGATGTCGCTGTTGGGGCTGACCCTTCATATGCTGACACCGGCACTGTTTGCACTGATCGTGTTTGGTGGAGGTCTGGTTTACGCACTTCAGGTTGCTGCCATTGCCGCTTTGGCAGTCGTAGTCATTACTGACTTCAATCTGATGAGCGGAGCGGTTTTTCTGTTTCTCTACGCGACCCTCCCTGCACTGGCAGCAACCAGCATGGGAAGAGTGGGTGGCATGAAGCAAAGCGCCCAACGGCTTGCGCTTGGTCTCTTTCTGGCGACCATCACTGCGCTGTTGGCGGGGGCTTCGGTACAAGGTGTGGATTTGCACCTCTTTGTAGAGAAGATGATCGAACCGCTGTTCAACGGAGTAGCCGGCACCGTTCCCGTAGGGGAGGTGGCTGCACTGGAGGCTCTGGAGCAGACGAAGCTGATGACAGCCTGGGTTCTCCCGGGATTCATGGCATTCAGCCTTTGGATGGTCTGGTGGCTGAACGTGATACTGGCCCGACGAATAGCCGTGAACTACGGCTTCTATCGGGGTGATCACAGCGAAATGCTGATGATCAGGTTTGACAGGGTTGCAGGGATATCGTTCCTTGTCGCCGCCGCACTGGCCAACGTGATGGACGGTTCGGTGCAATACATTGCTATCAGCATCGCCATTATGTTGGGCGGTCTGTTGGCACTACAGGGCGTGTCGGTTGCGCACTTATGGATAAGAGCGCGCGGTATGCGGGTAACACTGGTCGTCATGTACCTGTTACTATTGATATGGTCTGCGATGGTATTACCTTTCATCATCGTCGGCCTGCTAGATATTTGGTTTGATTTTCGTCGGAACATTATTCCGGCAAATGGAGAAGAGTAATGCAGTTAATTCTACTAGAACGCGTTGAAGGTCTGGGAAATGTTGGAGACGAAGTTGCTGTACGTCCTGGTTATGGCCGTAACTTCCTGATTCCACAGGGCAAGGCCATCGTTGCCAATGAAGGCAACCGCAATCTGTTTGAGCGCCGTCGCGCTGTACTTGAAGCCAAGCACCAGACTGAGCTTCAGGCAGCACAGGCAGAAGCAGACAAGCTTTCAGGTGTTAAGCTCTCAGTGGTTCGTGCAACCTCTGATGGAGAGCATCTCTACGGCTCGGTTACAACCAACGAACTGGCTGAACTGCTGACAGAAGCAGGCCATGCGACAGCTCGTCGCAACATCCTGCTGGATGAGCAGATCAAGACTGTTGGCGACCACCCATTCCGTGTGCGCCTGCACCCTGATGTTACTGCCGACCTGTCTATCAAGGTCGAAGCCGAGAGCGTTTGACACAACCAACCCCCCTACCGCGCACCAGCGGCCTGCGTGAGCGAGTGCCGCCGCATGCCTATGATGCGGAGTGTGCGGTTATCGGGGGGATCATGCTTGATCCTGAAGCTTATGAGCGCCTTGAGGGCGCTCTGCTTCCGGAGCATTTCTATGTCGAGGCCAACGGCAAGATTTTCAATGCCATCTCCGAGCTTGCGGCACATCACAAGCCGATCGACGGCCTTACCGTCAAAGATTATCTCGAACGCAATCAGGAACTCGATGCCGTGGGTGGCGAGGCCTATCTAAGCGACCTTGTCGGCTCCATACCTTCCTCTGCCAATGTTAAGCACTATGCCAGCATCGTTCGCGAGCGTGCGGTGTTGCGTGAGCTGCTCGGTGTTTGCAACCATGTTTCCCAGGATGTCTTTGAAGAGACGGCCCGCGAGGTAGCCGATCATCTTGACCAGGCTGAGATGCGCATGCTGGCAGTGGCCGAGAAATTCAGCCGTTCACGCCCGACCTTCAGTAAAATGAGCGACCTGATGCTGGCCAGTTATAAAGAGCTGGAAAAGCGCTATGCCGAGAAGAGTGCCATTACAGGTGTGCCGACCGGTTTCAAGGATCTCGATACCATTACTGCCGGTATGCAGCGTGGTGACCTTATTATCGTTGCCGGCCGCCCGAGTATGGGCAAGACCGCCTTCTCGATGAACCTTGCTCAGAATGCTGCCGTACGCGGAGAAGAGCCGGGTGCGGTTGCTGTCTTCTCGCTTGAAATGTCCTCGCAGCAGATCGCCATGCGAATGCTGGCCTGTGAAGCGCGTGTCGACATGTCACACCTGCGTACCGGCCGCTTTTCGGCCGAGGATTGGCGCAAACTGGCCCATGCCAGTGGCTCACTGGCCGAGGCGAGTATCTTTGTCGATGATACCCCTGCCATCTCGGTGCTGGAGCTTCGATCCAAGTGCCGTCGCCTGAAGCGCGAAGCGGGCAACCTCGACCTGATCCTGATCGACTATGTACAGCTGATGAGCGGCCGTGAAGGCTCCGAGCGTCGTGAGCAGGAGATCAGTGAGATCACCCGATCTCTGAAAGGGCTGGCCAAAGAGCTGGATGTGCCTGTCATTGCCCTCTCCCAGCTTAACCGCTCGCTGGAAGCGCGTGCTGATAAACGCCCGATGATGTCGGACTTGCGTGAATCAGGTGCGATTGAGCAGGATGCCGATATCATCATGTTTATCTATCGTGATGAGGTTTATAATAAGAAGCCTGAAAATGAAGGCATTGCGGAAATTATTGTCGCCAAACAGCGTAACGGTCCGACCGGCACCGTCAAACTGACATTCCTGAACAAGTACACCCGCTTTGAAGATCACGCCCGCGATATGGGTGAGGAGTTCTAAACATCCGTAAAAGGCTCCTGCCTTTTACTTAACTCGCTACGCAAAAAAAATGTGATTTTGCTCCGCTTACGGTCTCGCTAACGCTCGTCCGCCGCACATCCATGTGCGGTCAGGTAGTTCCATTATTTAATCTTGAGACATTCCGCCCATGGATGGGCGGCTTTAGTGAGCATTTGGAAATCGTAATTTTCAAATGTGTTCAAGACCGAGGGCAGGATGCACCGAGGCCGCATTTAACAAACAATCAATACGACCAGACGAGCGTAATCGCTGTCTCCGTGTTTACCTTCTTGGTGGCGGCAGGGACCTTGGATGTATGCTGGGCAGAGAAAGAGAGTTTAGTGGAAAGGCGTCCATTGAGCTTTTGCTGCAGAGCGGTCACAGAGTTACTGACATAACCTTTTTTACCACCCTCTGTACTCAGGTCCTGTGTGAAGGTGGCAGCATCATTGATCTTCCAGACAACCGCCGTGGAGGCCCGGCCGATGGTATCGTTCTGCTTTTCATTGGTTGTCAGCGTGGTCTGGCGCATACCGGCGCCAATCTCGCCCTTCCAGTGAAGTCCATCATTTTTGATCAGGTCACGACCATAACCAATCGTCTCACGGATACGACGCTTGTAACCATCAAATCGATCGGTTGAGAATCCGACACGACCAAAAAGATAGTCGACTTCGGACATCTTCCAGTCTTCCTGAATGGAGGCCGTGTAGCGCTCGGAGGTCATCACTTTTCCATCCCTGGAGCTCAAGGCCGTTGCCTCAACCGTGGTCCGAAGCGCATTGCCATCCCAGACCACCTTACCCTTGGCATTCAGGGTCTGGGTCTGGGTATTACCGCCTGTCTGAACAAAACCGAGTTCCAGATCGGATTTCCAGCTCTTCGGTGCTTCAGCCTGAACAGCCTCTTCGGCATAGGCAAAACCGCAAAAAAACAACATGGAAACCATCAATATAAGTCGACGCATCATCTCTCTCCTGTATCAAAACGCGGCGAACCCTATGTCTGCTTCTTCTACATACAAGAGCATATTTCACATCACCGACATAAAAAGGCCTGCCGCACTTTCGTGGGGCAGGCCTTCGGCTCAGATGTGACGGGTTAGTCGATGATCACTGAATCCAGTCGTTCCAGATCATTAATCACGCGCCATGTGCCTTCACCCGACTCCACTTTGCTCTGCCACATGGAGAGTCGATTCATATACTCGCGCGGATCAACATTATCCGAGCGGAGTTTGGTCACATTCAATGCCACCACATCGAAGCCACCGACCTGTAGAGGAATGTCACGTACATATCCCTTCTTCAACTCCTCCTTGAGATCGGAAAAGATCAGCACGGTTTTCTTGCCGACACCCGCTTCATTGAGGTATTCAATCGCCTGCAGCATGCCGCCGGTGATATCGGTATAAGCGGCTGGTTGCACCCCTTTGACAAAACGGTCGATATCGTCGCGAAACTTCAGTTTCTGACGGTTGGCCATGCTCGGACGGTCGTCAAAGGTGACTTTGGCCACGATATCCTTCTCACTGAAACTGCCGGTATCAATACGCCCCACAGCCAGCGTATCGCCGGGCT
>JBNKZS010000045.1:0-14977 GCA_050301755.1 Mariprofundaceae bacterium | reverse complement strand
GCACATGTCCGGCCACCGAAGCCAAGGCAGGTGTTGCCAGAAACAGCAACAGAGATGTGAAGGTAATGATTAGTCTGCCAGGTCGATTCATAACTCCTCCAGAGACGTTTCCTGTTTTAAAACATCCGCCATCCTGTTCAGAATGCATATCTGACGGCCAGCGAAAGGTCGTTACGCTGATAATCGTAAATGGCCACATTCGAACGGCTCTTCAGGTAACTTGCAGCCGGCCTGACACTCCACGAATCATCAACCTTCCACACAAAGGCTACACCCAACTCGGTCAACTTATCCTTGCGCTTGGTCAGAAACAGGGAGTTGGTCGAAAGGTAGTCACCAGCCTGATACCCGCCATTCAGCTGGATCCCAAATCGATCTGATATTTCATGGTAAAGGCCGCCCTTGATGCCGAACATCCGCTTATCCCCATCAATCCGTCCCCTTACAGACCTGTCGAAACCGCCATAGACACTTGCAAACAGTGAGGACTTCATCTGAGCACCGTAGGCATAGGCATAGCCGACACCAGCGATAGACACATCGGAGTCGTTGGCCTTGATCGTACTGTCCTTGTGCCGCTGAAAAATATGCTGGCCAAAGGTGAATACAGCCTGACTGGAATCGAGCATCCATCTCAGATCAAAGCCCAGGGACGGAGAGCTACGATAACTGCTTCCATCCAGATACATTCGGGCGTACTGGACACCCAAACTGTATCCGAAACGCTCACCCTGCCTGCTGACCCCCAGCATCCCTTTAAGATCGGTCGTGTTATAGATTCTGTTTTTTCTCAAATGCTTGTCGAAGAGATCAACGCCACCCAAAAAAGAGTAGCCGGCTCTGTTTTTGTAAACGCCATTCAATCCGGCAGCCACTCCAAAGTAGCTGTCGGAAAGGCCTACACTGCTTGCATTAAGGGTAATGTTGCCCCCAAAGGCAGGAATATAGATATTCTCATTACCCGGAGATGCATTGACATTGGAATCTCTGCCTGCCCTTACCTCCAGATATCCGGAAACTGAGCCGCCGGTCTGAGCCATGGCAGTCCGCTCCTCGATCAGAGCAAGGTAACGGTCAATCGCTTTCTGGGCCGGTGGAGGCGGGTTCATGCCGCGAAGCTTCTCCAGCTCCTCTTTGGCCAGATCATAGAGGTTAAGGGCAAACCACGCCCTGGCCAGATCCAGCCTGGCCCCAAGAAAGTTGGGCTTTTGAATCAGCACCCGTTCAAATGCGAGGGTTGCCTCATCGGCCCGTCCGCTTTCAAGTGCGGCAAGACCGAAAATATAATCGAACCTGACATCTCCGGAGAGTTCGAACTCGTATGGCTGAAGTGATTGATACGCCTGATCCGCCTTACCCTGTCTGACAAGCTGCTCCGCCTTCATCAGGTCAGGCGCAGCATAAGCGGGGATACCACCCAATGTTAATAGCATGATCAGAAGTGTCAGACAGCGAATCAAAACCTGCATACATCCCCCGACAGATCGTTATCTTATCTGCTTACGGTTGAAATCGACCTACCAGTACAGTCCGGATAAAATTTAATACCACCTTAGACAACATTGGCGGCTTATGCAATATGAAGCTCTAAAATCCGGACATTGCCGCTCTTGCCAGCATCAACTCTCTTGGCCTGCCAATATCGAACCAGAAACCGCGATGCAGGACTCCGGAAAGCCTCGACTGATCCATCAGCAACCGCATCGGCACGGTCAGCGAAAAGACCTCCCCGTTCGCAAAAGCTCTGAACAGTTTCTCATCCCAGACCGACACACCTGAATAGGTATATCCAGGAGCCTTGTCTGCAACGATCAGCCCCCTGCTCAAGCCGAAATCACCTGAAGCATGATGGAGCGGATTATTCACCATCGCCAGAGCCCCGCCCTCCTGAGGAACTGATGATGCCAACTGCTGAAGGTCGATATCGGCCAGCACATCAGCGTTGTGAACAGCGACCAGCCCGCTTCCGGGAAGTAGTTCCATAGCCCTGCGTACGCCGCCACCTGAATCGAGCAGCTGCTCTTCATGGCTGTAGTAGAGACGGATGCCGAACCGCGAACCGTCACCGAGATAGCTCTTAAGCTTTTCAGCGTGGTGATACACATTGATGACAACATCACCAATCCCCTGCCCTGCCAGCCTGCGAATGACACGAACGATGGCTGTTTCGCCACCCACATCCATCATCGCCTTGGGTTGTCCAGCAGTCAGCCACTTCAACCTTGTTCCCAGCCCTGCAGCCAGTACCACGGCACGATCGACCCGGATCATCACCCCTAACCGTTTCCGAGCAGCTTGAGCAACTGAGGCATCTTCTCAAGCGCCGCATCCCGGCCGCGCTGGATCTCCTGCTCGGGATTGGAAAAGTCGTGCCACTGGGTAAAGCCGACCAGCGGCTCAATCAACACATCGGCATGCTTCTTCTCATACTCCCTCAGATAGAGCGCCTTCACCTGCGTGGCCCAGTCGATCATGCCGATCAGGTGCGTCGGAATACTTGTCGGATCGGGGCGAGAACCGACATTCACTGCGACCACANCCTGTCCCATCCCTGCCACCATCCGGCCTTCGCGGGCCGGCACCTCACTGGCCAGCGCACCATCCACAAATCGCCCCCCCTCGATCTCGACCGGATCAAAGACACCGGGAACCGCCATACTGGCGGCTATCGCCCGGCTAAGCTCGCCCTTTGAAATGAGATGGCACTCTCCTGTCGGAAACTGAACAGAGGTCACATGCATCGGAATCTTCAGCGCTGTAAAATCCTCGGCCGTGCAGAGCTCATTCACCATCTCGATCAATGAATCGACATCGGCCACAGCAATATCCGTCGCTGCACGGGTATAGAGGATCGATTGACGGGCTACGGCGGCAAGACGCGACAGCCAGGTTGCGTCTTCCATCTCGACACCGTCAATCAGGGGAATATTCAACTGGGAAAATTTCTCTGAATCCAGAAAACGGATCACCCGGTTTCGAATGCGCTCCGCATCGGGCGTATGTGCATACATCGCACCGAACAGTGCTCCGATACTGGTGCCGACAATGGCAGAGGGGCGAAGCTTATGCTCTTCAAGAACCTCAAGAACGCCGAGATGAGCCAGGCCGCGGCCGCCGCCGCCGCCGAGCGCCAGCACAAAACCATCAAGTTTTCGAAAACGGTTAAACAGGCCCGAAAACAGTTTCATTGATCCTCCGGAAGTTTCGCCACTTCAGTCAGCTCCAAGCATAGCAAAGCAATCTCATCTTCCGATAGTCCCCACGACTCCTTGCCGCGCAGGAAAAAGACATCGACAACCCGCTCGCCGAAGGTCGAAATGGTTGCTCCGCGGATATCCATGCCCAGTTCCGTAATCTTATCGGCCAACTGTGCCAACAAGCCCGGCCTGTCGGCTGCAGTCACCTCAATGGCAGTCTGTCGGCTGGATGCATGCGGCAGCTCCTTCACACAGACATCAACCTCACGCATCAGCAGTGTCTTACGGACCTTGGGTATCGTAGGCCTCACTGCCATATTGTTATCTTTGAGCAACTTGCTGATCCGGCTCTTCAAACGAAGCATATCCTCCTGCTGGGTGACCACGTCACCCTCGGCATTCTGAATATGAAACACATCGAGAACACGTCCATCAAGAAGCTCATAAGCCTGGGCCGCCATGATATTGATATGGCCGGAGGCAATGCAGCCGGTCAGTGCCGAGAAGATACCGGTTCGGGCCTTGGCTATCACGGCTACCATGGTTTCACTGTTGATGCGGTCAGGAACCAGATCAACATCATCGCCACCCTTGGAATTGAGCAGGAGCCTGCCCACCTCATAGAGCTGACGCGGCGGAAATTGCATCACACAGCGCCATGGCAACACCTTGAGAATCTTCTCCATGGCAATGCGGTCTTTTCCGGCTTTCGCCAGTGTGCTCTCAAGCCTCGTTTCGATCCGCCGGGTGAGTACTTCACCACCCTCCATGCTTTCGCCCATCAATACCCGCTGGGTGGATTGATAGAGTTCGCGGAGAAGCGATCCTTTCCAGTCGTTCCAGACACTTGGCCCCACCGCCGCAATATCGGCCACAGTCAGCAGAAACAGATAGTTAAGTCGTTCGACATCTCCCATTTTGGCTGCAAAATCGGCAATCACTTCCGGATCAGAGAGATCGGATCGCTGCGAGACGATAGCCATGTTGAGATGCTCCCTCACCAACCAGGAAACGAGTTCGGTGGCATCCTGGCTCAGACCGATCCGCTGACAAAAGGCGTAAGCCATCTTCTCGCCGTTTTCAGAATGATCACCGGCCACGCCCTTGGCTATATCATGAAAGATAAGGGCGATGTAGAGCAGTTCGGGGCGATTGATGCTATGACAGACCTGATGGGCAAGCGGCAAACGCATCTTTCGCTCTTCATGAAACATGTTTCTCGCTTCGCCCACGGCCCGGATTGTATGTTCATCCACGGTATAGGCGTGGTATCGATTGAACTGGCCGAGGCCGACCACCTCGCGAAACTCCGGGATAAACCGGCCCAAAACACCGGTGTCATTCATCTCCTTCAGGGCCCAGGCGACATTACGTTTGTCGCGAAGAATTTCGAGAAAGCTCTGGTGGGCTTCAGGATTGGCGCGAAAATCATCATTAATGAGCAGCACATCGGCCCGGATCTGTCTCAAAGCACGGCTTGAGAGTCGGCGACGCCCCTCCTGAGCCACATGAAACACTCTCAACAGACGCAACGGATCTCTCTCAAAAACCTGGTCATTCTCAATACCGACGCGCTGTCCCTCTACCGTGAAACCATCACCGATACTATGCGTCAGTGAAAAAAGCTGGGGATGGAGACGCTCCTGAAAATGGAGAAGCAGCATACTGGTGATTCGGACCACTCGTCCGACATGACGGAAATACTCCTTCATAAACACTTCGACAGCAGGCCGCTCATCCACCTCGCTGTAGCCGAGCTTGCCGGTCAGGGCAGCCTGCTGTTCAAAGCCCATGCGATCACCACCGCGCCGATTCTCCAGGTGCAATCCAACCCGACAGCGCCAGAGAAAAATCTGAGCCGCCATCAGCTGGTCGTGTTCGACCTCGGAGATGATCTCGTCATCGATCAACTCCTCAACGTCGGAGCTGTACCAGGCCTTGGCAATCCAGAAGAGCGCCTGAATGTCTCGCAAGCCTCCCTGCCCCTCCTTGATATCCGGCTCCATCAGAAAGGCTGTGCCTCCGGTGCGTTCATGGCGTGCCTTGAGTTCGGCGAACTTGGCCTCGACAAAAGCCTTGCGACGGCGCTTAAAGAACGTCTTCAGCCGCTTCTGGACATCCTGATAAAGTTCGCCCGTACCGGAGAGCAGGCGCGACTCCAGTGCCGCCGTCGCTGAGTCCCAGTCCTCTTTAACATGTTCCATCGTCTCTTTCACCGAGCGGACGGCATGGCCGAGTTTGATATTGAGATCCCATAGTGCATAGAGAAAGGCCTGCACCTCCTCTTCATCAGCAGGCGCCAGATGATCGGGAACAAGAAACCAGATATCCCAGTCCGACTGCGGCGCCAGTTCACCACGCCCGTAGCCACCGACGGCGACCAGATCAACCTGCTTGCAGGCATTCGGAGCCTTCTGCCGCCAGAGGTCGATCAAAAGCCTGTCGACTCCGGTGCACATGTAGTGCATCAGCACATCGCCCTCGGCTCCATGCTGAAACATCTCAGCAACCTGCTCATAAAGCCCTTTAAGGGTAGCCTTGGCCTCGATAACGGAGTGGGAAGAAGTATTACTCATCTATTTTTCCTTCTGCGGTCCGTTTCAGTCGGTCAATCAGATTCATGGCGTCCAGTGGACGCAACTCATCAACGTTAATCATGCTCAATTCATCGGCAATACGGTTCAGTCGGGCATGCTCCGCATCGTGCCTGCGCCGTTCGGCTTCAGCGAACAGGCCCAATTGCGGATGACCCTGCTCGGCATGCAGTTCGGACTCGTGCTCCAGCCTGAACAGGTGTTCGCGCGCACGCCGCACCACGTCGGGAGGAAGCCCTGCCAACTGCGCCACCGATACGCCGTAGGAGCGATCGGCAGCATCATCCACCACCTTGTGCATGAAGATGACCTGCCCGTTCCACTCACGCACCGTTACAGAGGCATTGAAGGCCGCATCAAAGTCATCAGGGAGTTCGGTCAGTTCATGATAGTGGGTCGCAAAGAGCGTCAGTACATCCTTGGTATCGATCAGCTTCTCAGCCACCGCCCAGGCGATCGCCAGGCCATCCCAGGTACTGGTGCCTCGACCAATCTCATCGACAATGACCAGCGAACGTGGTTCCAGCTGATTGAGGATAGCAGCGGTCTCCATCATCTCCACCATGAAGGTGGAGCGGCCCGAGGCCAGCTCATCCCCGGCACCGACTCGGGTAAAGAGGCGCCTGGTTAATGGAACACGGGCGAAATCGGCAGGAACAAAACAGCCGGTATGCGCCAGCCAGACGATCCACGCCACCTGCCGCATGTAGGTCGACTTACCGCCCATATTGGGGCCTGTGAGCAACATGAATCGGCGACTCTTCATATCCATGTCACTGTCGTTGGCCACAAATGGCTCATCTTTAAGGCAGCGCTCCACCACAGGATGACGCCCGCCCTCAATCCTCAATGCACGGCCGGCATGGACCTCGGGACGCACATAACGGAACTGAACTGCAATATGAGCAAAGCAGCAGAGCACATCGAGCATGGCCACGGCTTTTGCCGCGTTCTGAATGATACGGGCATGCGAGGCAATCTGTTGGCGAAGCGCTTCGATCAAAGCATCCTCTCGCGCCATCGCCGCATCCCTTGCACCCAGAATCTCCGACTCGAAGGTGTGCAGTTCATCGGTAATGAAACGCTCGGCATTCACCAGCGTCTGTTTTCTTACATATTCAGGAGGAGCATCAACCGCCTGCGCCTTGGAAATCTCGATAAAGTAGCCGAACACCTTGTTATATTTGACGCGAAGATTGGCCAGTCCGGTGCGCTCCCGCTCCTTTGCCTCATAATCCTTCAGCCAGTCACCGGCATCTCTGGCAAGCCCCCGAAGTCGATCAAGCTCACCATCAAACCCCTCTTTGATGATGCCGCCATCTCGGAACAGAGCCGGGGGCGCCTCCACCACTGCCGAATCCAGATGTGATGCCAGCGATTCGAGACCCATCAATGCGGGACGGATATCGGCAAAGAGGCCAGATCTATCACCGAGGGCATCAACAAGCCCCGGCAGTGCATTCATGCTTTCGGCCAGGCCACGGTAATCACGCGGCGCGGCACGATTGAGCACCACCCGCGTCAACATCCGTTCCATATCACGGATATGTTTCAGCCCCGCCCGAAGAGCCGCTGATGTTTCACGATCATCGCACAAACTCTCCACCGCAGCCTGACGTTCACTGATGGCCTTGATCTCTGATAACGGATGGTCAATCCAGTCGCGTAGCAGGCGTGCGCCCATCGGCGTCACCGTATGATCAAGCACATGGATCAGTCCCGCCTTCGGGTCACCGGCAAGCGAGGTGTAGACCTCCAGGTTCCTGCGTGAGCGGGCATCGATCCGCATCCCCTGTGTTGTCTCATGAAATACCGGCAGTGCCAGGTGTTCGGCCATATTCTCAACAGCACACTTCTGGGTCTGCCCGAGATAGACAAGCACCGCACCGACAGAAGCTGCGGCATGCGGATGCGGCTCAAGATTCAGCGACTGCCAGTCCTTGATGCCGTAGTGCTGGTCGAGCTGCTCACGCGCAACATCGGAGGAGAAGCTCCAGTCGCCCGGATGGTAGGTGCCACATGCCGGTTTGATCTCGTTCCGGCTCTGGATCAACAGCTCCGCCGGCCTCAACACGTCCAACCGCTCATCCAGCTGGGCATCACCGATCCCCTCGAACAGTTTCCAGTGGCCCGACGCAAGATCGAGTGAGGCAATACCCCAGCTCTCCCCGTGTCGATAGAGCGCAGCAAGGGGTGCGCTCTTCTCCTGCTTGAGCAGCTCCGATTCGGTAATGGTTCCGGGCGTCACCACACGCACCACATCGCGCCTGACAGGCCCTTTGGCACCGGTCGGTGGCTCCATCTGCTCACAGATCGCCACTCGCTTGCCTGCGGCGACCAGTTTCGACAGGTAGTTATCGGCCTGATGCCACGGCACACCGGCCATCGGAATATCATCACCATTGGATTTACCGCGCTTGGTCAGCGCAATGTCGAGAATCTTCGAAGCTTCAACGGCATCATCAAAAAACATCTCGTAAAAGTCGCCCATGCGGTAAAACAGCAGGCAATCGGCGTACTCTCCTTTTATCGAGAGGTACTGCTGCATCATCGGTGTATGGGTGGAGAGATCCGCCGTTTTCGTCATGGCGCTAGGTTAGAGAACCAACAGGCAACTATCCATGCCCTTTTTTAAACAACCTAACCAGATATATAGAAGCACCCTTCCACACATGAATGTGCGGCTTTAGTGAGCATTTGGAAATCACACAATTCAGCAGGAAAGCTGAATTGGACGACTATGCCGCTGGTTACTGGACGAGGCATGGATGCCGAGCATCATTTTCGAATGCGTTCAAGGCTGAGGGCAGGAGGCTCCGAGGCCGTATTCAGAAAGTATAGAGGAGGCCCGGCAACATGTTGAAGGGAGGGGAAGGGAAGGGTATCAACACACCGCCGGGCCAATCTATTTAAGCAGGATTTCCGCTTCACCTCATCTATCGGAATACTTTTAAATAACTTTAATTATAAATCCAGCAGATCTGAACCGTATTATAAACATCCGCTTCCGGCCGAAAGCGAACATTGATTTACAATTGAGAAACAACAAAGCCGAGGGCGTTAGCACCTCGGCTTTGTCTAAATAAGCGGCCCGGCAGCACACTGAAGGGAGGGGAAGGGAAGGGGTATCAGTACACTGTTGTTCCGGGCCTAACCGTGGCAAATATGTTGCCTCGGTATTTCCACTCACCGACTTCATGCAGGTGGCGTTGTAACTATTCGCCGCACAGTAGCGCGCAGTTGAACGAATTCAATATAATCTTTATTCGCACAAGAATACAGAAATGTGCGTTTGTTGAAAGTCTCTTCCCCTTCGACAAGCCGAATCCTAACGAATTGAGTATGATGCTAACACTCAAAGATAGTAAGGTTTATCCTATTTTCGAATAGCCGCGGCGACTGGC
Organism: Mariprofundaceae bacterium; assembly: GCA_050301755.1. Lineage (GTDB taxonomy): Bacteria > Pseudomonadota > Zetaproteobacteria > Mariprofundales > Mariprofundaceae > WSZY01. The sequence continues at coordinate 5,782 of JBNKZS010000045.1, read as the reverse complement.
GCAAAGCTCTGCCTGTGAATCTCGCACGGGCCGTGTTGTCGCAGCGCATCCATATGCACTTTGGTGCCGTAACCCTTGTGTTTGTTAAACTCATAGTGCGGATACCTATAATCAAGATACCGCATCAACCTGTCACGCACCACCTTGGCCATGATCGAGGCAGCGGCGATCTCCTGCACCTTGTCATCGCCACCGACCACGGCCGAGACAGGATAAGGCACCTCAGGGCAACGATTGCCGTCAACAACGACTTCGGTGGGTTGAACATATAGCCCCGCCACTGCCCGGCGCATGGCAAACATTGTTGCGTGCAGGATGTTAAGCCGGTCGATCTCCTCAACCGTGGCCTGAGCAACCGAGTAGGCTACGGCATGCCTGCGGATATGGTGGTAAAGCTTCAGCCGTTTCTTTTCAGCAACCCTCTTGGAATCACGATACTGGCCGAGATAGGGATCGTCGGCTGAAAGAATGACGGCCGCCGTGACCACCGGCCCGGCCAACGGCCCGCGCCCTACTTCATCAACCCCGGCGAGGATTGTTTTCATCCGTAAAACAGAACCTTATGTTTTACTTGAATCGTTTCGCAAATGCGCGGTTTTTCTCCTCTGACGGCCTGCGCATTCGCTTGGCCGCCGCCCGTCCATGGGCGGTATGGGTGATTCTGTTCTCTATCCACGCAGCGGCGCTCCAAAACTCTTATCCATGATTGCAACAATAGCCGCAGAGACGCTGTCTGAGTCTTCCTGTGTTAATGTCCGTTTCGGATCCTGAAGGGCGAAGCGGATACCGAGGCTGACCTTGCCCTCAGGTACGCCCTGTCCGGTATAACGGTCAAAGACGCGCGCATCCGTCAGAAGCTTTCCACCGGCCTTGCGCACCGCCTGCAGAATCGCCTCAACTCTGTCCGACCTGTCGAAGAGGAAGACCAGATCACGCTCCACGCCGGGGAACTCCGGCAGCGGCTGGAACTTCGCCTTTTTACCGGCAGGCAGCGCATCAAGATTGATCTCGGCGACAAAGAGCGGCAGATCGATGTCGTAGTGGTCGGCAATGGATGCATCGACCTTGCCCAGACGTCCGGCAACCGACTTGCCGATAAAGATCTCGGCAGACTGGCCGGCCTGAAGTCCCTGAATATCATCATTGGCCATAAAGCGACCGGTAAGCCCGTTGGCGGTAAGCCATGACTCCACGGCACCCTTCATATCGAAGAAGTCGGCATGGCGCGCCTTGGCGTGCCACTCATCGCCCTGTACTTCTCCACACATCAGCCAGGCCATGATGTTGTTCTCCCGATGACCCTGAGAACTCTTCTCGTAGGTTCGCCCCTGCTCCACCAGCATCACGCCCGTCTGTTGCCGGTTCATGTTGTGGCGGGCAATACCCAGAAGACCCGGCCAGCCGCTGCGACGCATCACGGCCATCGCCTCGGAGATCGGATTCTCCAGCACGATGTCCTGGCCATCGTCAGCCGTGAACATCCGCTGCTCTGCCTCTGAGATAAATGCATAACTGATTGCCTGCACAAAGCCGTCGGCGACAGCCGTATCGATACTGCGATCGACCACGGCCGGCTTCGTCGTTGCCAGCGGCGGCAAGGTCTCGGGTACGGCATCAAAACCGATCACGCGCGCATACTCCTCGGAGATATCCTCGGGGATGGAGACATCATGACGGTGGCTTGGAATGGCGACAGTCATCTGATCCGAATGGCGGCGGACATCAAACCCCATCCGGCTCAGCACGGCATCCGTTGCTTCAGGCACCTCGATACCGAGTCGTTTCTCAATACGGTCGAAATTGAATGTCAGTGGTGTTTTGGCATTGATATTTTCGCTACTGCCATTGATAGAGACTGCGCCCGCCGTGCCGCCGAAGAGCTCAAGAATCAGCGTCGTCGCCTGTTCCATCGCTACGGCAACCATGGCCGGGTCGACACCGCGCTCAAAACGCATTGATGCTTCGGAGACCATACCGTGATGACGGCGCGTCTCGCTCACTTTGGCGGGCTTGAAGAAAGCGGATTCAAGCATGATGTTAATGGTGGAGTCGGTCACACCTGAGGGTTCCGAGCCCATGATACCGGCCAGAGCAATGACAGCCGACTCATCGGCAACGACAAGATCGCCTTCGGGTAGCGTCAGTTTGCGCCCGTCGAGCGCTGCAAACGGTTCACCTTGCGAGGTGGTGCGGATAAACACCTGCCCATTGAGCATGTCGGCATCAAAGGCGTGCATCGGCTGGCCGAGATCAAGCATGATCATGTTAAGTACATCGACCACACCGTTCACCGGACGCTGCCCCGCGGCAATCAGCCGAGCCTGAATCCAAGCCGGTGAATCAACCACCCTGATCCCCTCGATGCGTCGCCCGAGATAGAATGGGCACCCTTCGGTGGACTCGATGGCAATATGGGGAACAGCCACCGAAAAGTCGGCAGGAACAGGATCGACACCGGCATCTGCCAGTTCGAGATCACTGTCGGCAGCAAGGTCGCGGGCCAGCCCGCGGACACTCATGCAGTCACCGCGATTCGGTGTGATAGAGAGATCGAACACCGCCTCTTCAAGCTGCAGCAGCTCGCCCACTTCGGCACCCACCGGAGCTTCGCCGGAAAGAATCAGCAGGCCGGCAGAATCATCGGCCAGGCCAAGTTCGGTTTCTGAACAGCACATGCCGAAACTGGTTTCCCCGCGAATCTTGCCCTGCTTGATGGTCAGGCCGTTGGGCAGAACCGTGCCGATGGTGGCCACGGGAACCTTGTCCCCCTCGGCCATGTTGGAGGCTCCGCAGACAATGGCCAGCGGCTGCTCACCGCCGATATCGACCTTCAGCAGGCTCAGCTTGTCGGCATCCGGATGCGGCTTCTTATCGATAATGTGGCCGACCAGAACGCCTTTCACAGCCGTACGCGGCTCCTCGATCCCCTCAACCTCATGGCCGAGGCGAACCAGCTGCGAAGCGATCTCTTGTACATCGGCAGTCAGAGCCACATGTGATTTCAACCAGGATAGTGGAAGCTTCATGATCCCATCCTCCTCAGGAAACGGACATCGTTTTCAAAAAAGAGCCTCAGATCGGGAATACCCTGCTTGAGCATCACCATGCGTTCGACACCAAGGCCGAAGGCGAATCCGGAATAGGTATCTGAATCAATACCGACCGACTTCAACACATTCGGATGGATCATGCCGGAGCCGAGCACCTCAATCCAACCGGTTTGCTTGCAGACACGGCAACCCTTGCCGTCACATAGCACGCAGCCGATATCCACCTCGGCAGACGGCTCGGTAAAGGGAAAGTAGCTGGGACGCAAACGGATCGGCAGATCCTTGCCGAAATAGGCGGACAGGAAGTGTTTGAGCACCCCTTTCAGGTTTGCCAGCGAAACATCGCGATCGACCTTGAACACCTCCACCTGATGAAACATCGGGGAGTGGGTCATGTCGTAGTCGCAGCGATAGACACGGCCCGGTGCGACCACCGCCAGCGGCGGCTCGTTGCCCTCGGCCAGAAAACGCTGCATCGCACGAATCTGCACCGGTGAGGTGTGGGTACGCAGTACCATCGGCTGGTCGGTGAACTCCTTCAGGAAGAATGTATCGTGCATGGCGCGAGCCGGATGTTCCGGCGGAATATTCAGGGCATCGAAGTTGTGAAACTCATCCTCGATCTCTGGACCCTGGGCGATATCGAAACCCATCTGCGTGAAGATAGCGGTGAGCTCGTCCAGCCCGTTCTGAACCGGGTGCTTATATCCTCGCGAAGAGGTACGGCCAGACATGGTGACATCAACGCGCTCGGATTCGATACGCTTCGCATTCTCAGCTTCACTCAAGGTTGCCTCTGCAGCATCCAGAGCATTGGCCAACGCCTGCTTGACCACATTTACACTCTGGCCGATGACAGGACGCTCTTCCGGAGAGAGTTTGCCTACTCCTTTGAGCACTTCGGTCAGCGAACCCTTCTTGCCAAGATAACGAACACGAAGTTCGGTCAAAGCAGCCATATCACGGGCCGAACCAAATGCCGCCAGTGCTTCCTGTTGGAGAACTTCCAACTGTTTTTTCAGCGCATCAATCTCGCTCATAGGGCTCCCTCTTTATCTAACATCGCTTCGGCATTCTGCCTCATACTCTGCCTAGTAAACACAAAAAGGCAGAGCCATGACAGCTCTGCCTTCGATTTCATTTAACTCTCAACCGGCCAAGGCCGGAGAAAGGCTATTTACTGAATCTGTGCGCGAGCTGTTTCTGCCAGCTTCGCAAAACCATCCGCATCACGCACTGCGATATCGGCCAGAACCTTACGATCCAGCTCAACACCTGCCAGAGACAGACCGTTCATGAAACGGGAGTAGCTCAGGCCGTGCTCACGTGCAGCAGCATTAATACGGACAATCCACAGACTGCGGAAATCACGTTTTTTAACTTTACGGTCGCGATAGGCGTACTGACGCGCCTTATCAACCGCCTGAGTCGCTACGCGGAAACAGCTCTTGCGACGGCCGCGGTAACCCTTGGCTGCCTTGATAACTTTCTTATGACGCGCATGCGCCTGTACGCCGGATTTCACTCTAGGCATCTTATTCTCCTATAAACCTGCAACCAGAAATCAAAGACCCGGAACCAGACGGTTCAGGGATCTCACGTCAGCTGGAGCCACAATTTCCGAACCACGGATATTGCGCTTACGCTTCGGAGACTTCTTAGTCAGAATATGACTGCCAAACGCGTTGTTACGCTTCCACTTACCGCTTCCGGTTTTGGAGAAACGCTTCGCTGCGCCGCTGTGTGACTTCATCTTTGGCATGGTTCTCTACCTTTCCAATAAACTTACTTTGTTTTTAACGGCGAGATGATCATGATCATCTGTCGTCCTTCAAGGTTCGGGTTCTTCTCGGGTTTACCCAAATCCTCTACCTGCCCGGCCACATTCTTCAACATCTGTGCACCGCGTTCGGTATAAGCCATCTCGCGTCCACGAAAACGGACACTGAGCTTCACTTTGTTACCCTGCTCAAGGAACTTGCGTACCATTTTGAGCTTTGTTTCCAGATCATGCTGATCTGTACTTGCACGCACCTTGACCTCTTTGATCTGGATCACATGCTGTTTCTTCTTGGCCTCATTGGCCTTTTTGCTCTGTTCGTATTTATATTTACCGTAGTCAATAATCTTACAAACTGGAGGTTTGGCATTGGGCGACATCATGACGAGGTCTAGCCCGACCAATTCGGCTTTGGCAATCGCCTCGGCCAGTTTCAAAACACCGATCTGCTCACCATCATGACCGATAACACGCACTTCCGGCGCATCGATCTCATGATTGGTCGCTAACTCTTTCTTGGCTATTACGAGCCCCCTATCGGTATTCGTTCTGCATGGTCTTCATCTCTTCCAACCACTCTTCCACACGCATAATGCCAAGATTATCACCATTTCTGCTACGGACAGAGATGGTTCCTTCGTCCCTTTCGCGGTCTCCCGCAACCAGAATGTAAGGCACCCTTGCCAGCGTGTGGGCGCGCACTTTATAGCCGACCTTTTCGTTTCGCAAGTCCGATTCTACTCTGAAGCCCGCTTTCTGTAGCTGATCGGCCACATTTTGGACATATTCCCCCTGACTTTCGGAGATATTACAGACCACTGCCTGAGTCGGCGCCAGCCAGAACGGGAACTTGCCTGCATGATTCTCGATCAGAATGCCGATAAAGCGCTCCATCGAACCGAGAATGGCGCGATGCAACATCACAGGTGTCTTCTTGGAGTTGTCTTCGGCG
>JBNKZS010000044.1:0-17055 GCA_050301755.1 Mariprofundaceae bacterium | reverse complement strand
CCACGCCGCCACGTTTGACACCCTCAAGGAAGAGCTCAAACGGATCGCTGGAGAGCTGTTTGATACCGAGAGAGATACGCTGACGCTCAACATCAACGCCGAGGATAACAGTCTCAACTTCCTGAGACTTCTTATAGTCGCCGATAGCCTCGGCACCATCTTTTTCCCAAGAGATATTTCCCAGATGAACAAGACCATCCAGATCAGGCGTCAAACCGACAAAGAAGCCGAAGTCGGTGATATTCTTGATTTTTCCAGTGATCTTTGAACCAATCGGATGTTCAGCAAGCCATGCCTGCCAAGGGTTTTCAGAGACCTCTTTCAGGCTCAGACGAATACGGCGATCTTCCGGCTCCACAGCCAGCACTGCCACATCAACGACATCGCCTTCGCTCAAAACCTCTGTAGGCTTCACGTCCTTCCGGGTCCAGCTCAACTCTGAACGGTGAATCATCCCTTCAACACCGGGCTCTAGCTCTACAACCGCACCAAAATCGAGAAGTTTGCGAACAGTTCCAGTCAAGCGCATACCGGTCTCGTAAGTCGAAGCTGCTGTCACCCAAGGATCTTTCTGCAAAGCCTTCATGGAGATAGAAACTTTTCCTGTCTCCGGATTCAGCTTGATTATTTCAGCCGACACCTTTTGACCAACCGAGAGCATTTCTGCAGGGTTTTCGATACGGCGCCATGCTACATCAGAAACATGCAGGAGCGCATCAGCACCGCCGATGTCGACAAATGCGCCAAAGTCGGTCAGCCGCTTCACTTCGCCGCTCACCTTGTCACCCACGGCAATCCTGGCAAACAATTCGGCACGTTTGGCTTCCAGCTCTTTCATCATCGGTTGCTTACGTGAAACAACAATGTTTTCAGGTTTATGCGTTGCTTCGATAATGGCAACCTGACAAGACTTCCCAACCAGTTGATCGGCAGCAATTCTGGCATCGACATCTGCTTCAGAACGAGGCATGAAGCCGCTCAGACCGCCCAGATCGACACGGAAACCACCCTTCACCTCTTTGAGTACAGTTGCTTCAACCGTTTCAGCAGCTTCAACTGCAGCATCCACCAGCTGCCACAGCTCCTGTCGACGACCCTCAAGCACGGAAAGGCGGGTTCCCTCCCTGCCACCGGCAGAGATCACCATCGCTTCAATCTCATCCCCTACAGCAGGCAACGGCTTGCCGATGCTGGCAAACTCGGAAACATGAATCGTTCCTTCATTCTTGGTGCCTACATCGAGGGTCACCACATCATCATTCACGCTGACGACAACACATTTGATATTCTCTCCCCGCTTCAGGGAAGGGGCCTCTTTCAATGAAGCTTCAAAAAGCTTCTTGAAGGACTCTTCCTCGGCTACTGGTGCCGCAGCATCCATGGCCTTGTTTTCATCAGTTGTGTTCTGTTCGTTGTTCATTGTTTAGTTCCAATTGTTAGTTTTGTTCTATGCTTTTCGGTTACCGGCATTTTTTTTCAACATGCCACCAGCCTAAAAATTCTTATTCGGTGCGCCTGATCAACTCCCGTCGTTCCAGCACCGCCAACACACGATCCACCACTTCATCAATCCGCATCGTTGTCGAATCGATCTGGATGGCATCTTTCGCCCGTTCAAGTGGCGAACAGTCGCGGCCACTATCCCGCTCATCCCTTGCCTTCAGATCATCGATAATCTGCTGCAGGGAGACCTCTTCAGCACCGCTCTGGTTAAGCTGTGACCAGCGCCTCCGGGCCCGTTCCCGATGGGATGCGGTCAGAAAGAACTTGGCCTCAGCATCCGGCAATACAACCGTTCCGATATCTCTGCCGTCCATCACGCAACCCTGTTCGGCCAGCTTATGCTGAAACGCAAGCAGCCTGCTACGCACATCGGGCATGGAAGCCACCCTTGATGCACTTGCGCCGACATCCTCACCACGTAACAGCGGAGTGCAATCTCTATTTTCAAAAAAGATGCCCTCGGCACGCCACTCAACATCAGAAATAACGCCTTGCAACAGCTCCAGCACGGCTTCCTGATCATCCAGCGCCACCTGGCGCTCTGTCGCCAGCCAACCGAGAAAACGGTAGAGAAGACCTGTATCCAGCACCGGAAGTGAAAGTTCTTTGCCCACCATCGCAGCCACAGTTCCTTTCCCGGAACCGGAAGGGCCATCAATGGCGATACGCAGTCTTGCTGCCGGTACCCACTCACCCATCGCTATTGATTCTGCCAATGAACATTCATTCCCAGCTGCACAGCCAGATCAACAAAGCTCGGGAATGAGGTGGCAATCGCCGCTGCATTTTCAATGGTTATAGGTTCATCCGCGCCCTGTGCCGCCACGGCCATTGCCATGGCAATGCGATGATCGCCCTGTGCATCCACGATGCAGCCGCCTTTCAGGCATCCGCCGACAATGCGGGCACCATCGGTATACTCTTCGATATCCGCACCGGCCCTGACCAGTGCCCTGGCCATCACGGCAATCCGGTCAGACTCTTTCACGCGCAGTTCTTCAGCTTCGGTAAGCAGAAACTCGCCTTCAGCCAGTGCTGCCGCTGCAAAGAGCACAGGAAACTCATCAATGGCATCGGGAACATCGGCCGGATTGACATGCACACCCTTCAGGCTGCTTGAAAGCACATGGATATCTGCAACCTGTTCTTCGCCTACCAATCCTTCGTTCTCAAGCGACAGAGACCCATCCATATCGGAGAGAATGCGGCTCCAGCCATTTCGCAGCGGATTCATACCGATACGCTCAAGCGTCACATCCGAACCGGGAACCAGCGAAGCGGCAACCGCAAAGAAGGTGGCTGAGGATGGGTCGGCAGGAATATACACCGGCTCTTTCGGCGCGATCAGCCGGCCGACCGGCTTGAGATGAATCACCCCGTCACTATCGACCTCTACCGGCTGCCCGAACAGCGGCAGCATCCTCTCGGTATGATCGCGGGTCGGGCGCGGCTCCTTAACCGTGGTTTCACCTTCAGCAAAAAGCCCGGCCAGCAGCACGCATGATTTCACCTGTGCACTGGCCACTTCAGAGATATGATGAATAGCCTTGATCAGGCCACCCTGAATAGTGATCGGCAGAAGGTTTCCGCCATCACCACCATCGACGGAAGCGCCCATCCGTCGAATCGGATCAACGACCCGCTTCATCGGACGTTTACACAGTGACGCATCACCGGTCATGGTGGAAGAGAAGCCCTGGCCAGCCAGCACGCCGGCCATCAGGCGGACACAGGTCCCGGAGTTACCGGCATCCAGCATCTTCGCCGGTTCCTTCAATCCATGCAGACCGACACCATGAACACGCAGGGAGGTTTTCTTATCATTGAGCCAATCAATAGTGACACCCATATCAACGAACATCTGTGCTGTGGCCAGGTTGTCTTCACCGGGAAGAAAGCCGTGAATCTCGGTCACGCCATCGGCCAGCGAAGCGAGCATCACTGCCCGGTGAGACATCGACTTGTCGCCGGGAACAGTCACCCGACCCTTCAGTGGACCTTCGGAAGGGCCAGCAATCAGTGTTCCGCCTACGTTCAATTCAACTCTCCACTTCTGATATTCACAGGCTGCCACCATGTTTTTCAAGCCAGGCATCGCGAGCCCTCTTCGCAGCGCTGAAGGCTTCCAGCAACTTCTCTCCGTCATCACCGGTCAATGCTTCTCTCATCTCAGCAAGTTCTGCCTGCAGTGCATCGATCTCTTTCACCAGCGCCGGAGCATTCGAGATGGCGATATCACGCCACATCTCAGGTGATGAAGAGGCGATACGGGTAAAATCCCTGAAACCACCAGCGGCAAAACGGAACGGGTCATGCTCTTCATCTGTAGCATCGGCCTGTTTGCGTACTGCGTTGACCAGCGCAAAGGCGGCAAGATGGGGCAGGTGACTCACTGCCGCCAGAAGATCGTCATGACTGGGCGCATCCATGCGGATGATTCGGCTCTTTGTAGCTCTCCACATCGATTCAACTGAAGCGACGGCTTCTTCATCGCAGTTGTCCGCCGGCGTTAGAATACAGAGGCGATCCTCAAACAGCTCGGCAAATGAAGCTTCGGCTCCGGACTGCTCCGTACCGGCAATCGGGTGGGCAGGCACAAAGCGTGAAGGATCCGGAAGATGTTTCCCGGCCACATCGATGGCGTGCTGCTTGGTGCTTCCGGCATCGGTAATCAATGCATTTTCAGGTAGTGATACGGCGAGCTCAGCAAAGACCCGGTCATAGGCGCCCATCGGCACAGCCACAAGCACCATATCCGCATCATGAACCGCCTCAGCAATGTCATGGCTCCAGTGATCAATGATGCCCAGTTCGCGGGCACGATCGAGATTCTCGCGACCGCGGCCGACACCGGTCACCCGTTCAACACAACCTGCATGCCTGAGCGCACGCGCAACCGATCCGCCAATCAGGCCGACGCCGATAACTACCAAGTGATTGATCTTCATTGGGCTCAATTTATCTCCACCGGTTTCGGAGCCATAAGCTCCGGAGCGCATCAGTCCAAACAACTTTCCAGGGCTTTAAGAAGGCGCTCATTCTCCTGCTCGGAGCCGACAGTAATACGCAGATAATCTGGCATACCGTAAGGGCCGAGCGGACGCGGGATAATGCCCTGATCTTCAAGCATCTGCAAAATTCGGGAGGCGTGAGTGTGGCGAAGCAGAACAAAGTTACCGAAACTTCTTCCGCCGAGCACGCCCCAGGCATCAAAGGTCAACTCCAGCCGATCCCGTTCCTGCCTACAGTCGGCGACCCGCGCCATAACCCATGCACGCTCTTCCAGCGCTGCTATCGCGGCCTTCTGGGCAATCAGATTAATATTGAACGGTTCGCGGAAACGGTTAACCAGCGAAACAATTTCTGCGTCGGCAATGGCATAGCCGACACGCAGGCCGGCAAGGCCGTAAGCCTTGGAGAAAGTCCGGCTGACCACCAGTCCCGGATGGCTCAATTTACGAAGTGTGTCGCCAAGTTCATCGGCTACAAATTCGTAGTAAGCCTCATCGACAATCACCATCACGTTTCGGGGCAAACTGTCGAGAAACTGCTGCAATGCGCCAGATCCATGGATCGTTCCGGTCGGGTTGTTCGGGTTGGCAACACAGACCACTTTGGTCTTTTCATTCACAGCAGCCGCCATGGCATCGAGGTCGTGTGTCAAACCATCGGCTTCCGGCACCGGCACGCCGGTTGCTCCCGCCGCCTGCGCTGCCAGTGCATAGACAATAAATCCGCGCTGACTGAAAACGACCTCATCACCCTGACCTGCGAAGGTGCGGATAAGAAGCTCCAGCATCTCGTTGGATCCGTTGCCGAGAATCACGTTTTCAACCCCTACTTCAAGCCGGGAAGCCAGCGCACTCTTTAGCTCTCGGCTATCACCGTCGGGATAGCGGTGCACCTCAGCTGCTGCCTTTTTGATCGCCTTGATCGCTGCAGGAGGCGGCCCGTAGGAATTCTCATTGGAGGCGAGCTTGATCGCCTCTTTCAACCCCTTCTCGGCCAACAGCGCTTCAACCGGCTTGCCGGGTACGTAAGGGTGCAGCCTGGAGGCCTGCGCAACTGCCCTGCTACTCCAATCCACGACTGTCATCAGAGTTTCCTTGATACCGGATAGGAACCGAGAATCTTGATGAAGCCACCCGGCTTGCTCTCAATCTCCTTGATAGCCGCCGCCACATTTTCATTATCCCGGTGACCCTGAATATCGACAAAGAAGAGGTACTCCCAGAGTCTCTTCTTCGACGGGCGCGACTCAATACGCGTCAGCCCGATATTCCGGGAAGAGAATGCCTGAATCAGATTGTGCAGGGCCCCCGGTTCATCCTTGATCGACATCACCAGTGCGGTTTTGTCTTCACCGGATGCAGGAGAGTCATGCTGGCCGATTACCAGAAAACGGGTCGTGTTATCGTGATGGTCCTCAACATTCTTCTGCATCAACGGCAGAGAGGTCTGATCAACAATGGCATAAGGGCCAATCGCTGCTGCATGTTGCCAGTCCAGTGAGCCGTCGCCGCTCTTCGCCTCTTCAATCAGTTTGGCGGCACGCACGGTCGACTCCACCTCCATGAAGGAGGCATCGGGAAGGTTCTCCTGCAACCACTTGCGACATTGCGCCAACGGCTGAGGATGCGAAATCACCAGACGGATATCATCCAGAGCATCTGCATAGCTGAAGAGGTGATGGTGAATGGAGAGCTGCACCTCGGCACAGATATAGATCTCACGGTCCAGGTCGGCAAAAAGATCCAGCGTATGGGTAACCGCCCCTTCGAATGCATTCTCCACCGGCACCACGCCGTAAGTGGCCCGGCCGGACTCGACTGCATCGAAGATCGCCTCGAAATTCTTGCAGGCCAGATAGTTTGCAGTAGCGCCGAACTGGCGGGTGGCCGCCGTATGAGTGAAGGTTCCTTCAGGACCCAGGAAAGCGATGGTCATCGGATGTTCCAGTGCCAGACAGGCGCCGATCACTTCACGGAAAATACCGTGAATCGCCTCATCGGGAATCTTGGTCATGTGGGAGTGCTGTGCTGCATCGCTGTTTCGCGCCAGCAGACGCCGGATAATTTTCGCTTCGCGGCTCGGTACATAGAAAGGCGCGTCGCCCTGCACCACTTTCCGCTCACCCACCGCAGCAGCCAGTGCCGCCCGCCTATGGATCAGCGCCAGCACCTCATCATCGACGGCGTCGATGGCGGCCCGCAACTCATCCAAACTCATTTTGTTATCCGAATCACTCATGGGGATGCAAGCTAACAGCAGCCGCTATGGCTTTCTATAGGCTGTTGAACTCACAATTTAAATGCGCAATCAGAGCACTCTTTCACATCCGTTCCGAATGAACACCTTTGGTCGAAATCGGACATCGAACCCCTAGCCTCTTACCTTGCATGACTGGGTTATCACATTTTCCCATTCTTTGCTGTTTTCAAACCCGGGCACCAATCCATCGCCCTCTATCGGGCCGTTAAATGCCTTGATTCCATGAAGAATCATATATCTCGGATGATAGTCGGGGTGCCCTTTCTTCTTTAAAGAGTTGCAGTACTTTTCAAATGAGTTCTTATTGCCTGTCAACTGTTTCATGGCACCGGATAAAAGGGTTCTCTGCTCATTTGAGTGAGATGATAGCGCCCTTATATCCAGCACCCGAATCCCCTGGCCGGCCGACTTGTCGGCAACCCTCCTGGCATCATAAACCCCGTAAAGCCTAGCCATCAGCATGAGCTTTGCTGCTTGATCGTACTTGGCTTTATTCATACATGCGGAGACACCCGCATAGATGTCTGGCGGGGTTCGTTCGTTCGACACCATTTGAAAAGAAATACACTTGATTGGCCTGTTCGACTCAAGACTGCCTTTTATTCGATAGTTCGTAACATTTCCAAATTTCTTAATTTCAATTTCCGGCTTTTGCTCCGCATATGCGTATGCTGTCCCGAATAGCATTCCGCTTACAGTAAGAAGCAACAGATAACCATTTACTGGTTTATAACCCTTTTCCATAAATCCCCCTCCCGTTTGCACACACGCTTCGAACATGGAACTTTCAGACCAAGAGGCAAACCCGCATCTTATCTTGCCTAGTTGCTCTGGATTCGCGCAGCCTCTGCCTTGATCATCTCCTGCAGCTCATACATATGCGTCTGCATTCGCTTAACACCCAGCTGGCTCCCCTTCTGGGCCAGAGCGGGCATGATTCTTATCGTTTTTTTACCTGCATCAGTGAGGTAAAAACTGTTGATCACCTTTAACTCATCCGCTGTAAAAGCTTCAGCATAAATAGCAACAAGATCGGGCTTGAGGGCTTCATAGCTCATATGCTTTCTGAAAAACTCAAGCATCACCGCTTTGTATGGAGCCAGTGAAGGCTTCTGTTGCAATTGCATGTTAAGAATATTCTCAATGGTCTGATTCATCGAATCTTCCATGCCGAGCGTGTTAAACAGTTTCTCTGCTTCCCGCTGTGCCCCTGTACCGGCATAGGCACTGGTACAAAGTGACAGCAACAGGATAAATAGTAGTTTTTTTAGAGTGTTCATAGTTCCCCCTTCCCCTATCAGTAAATTATCACGGCTTCATACAGGCTGGTCTCTGATCAGTCCAAACGAAATCAACCCACCCAGAACAGGAGCGTAGACGGTTCACCCCTGTTTGTGAACTCTCCTCTCACCCCTGCTCATCATCATGCTATCCGGCCTTCAGAAGCCCCTTCATCACCATATCGGTATAACTGACAATACCGATCACCGTACCATCATGATCCACCACCGGTGCTCGCGAGAGACCCAGCCTGCCGAACAGGGCACTGGCGTATTTAATATTCATATCGGGATGGACGGTTACGGCAGGTTTGGTCATCACCTCATAGATACTGACTCGATCAGGTGATCGATCCTTAGCCAGCACAGCGCGGGCAATATCGGCAATCACCACAATACCGTATTCATCATTATCATGTCGTTTGTTCACGATCAGGCACTTTGTCTCCACGTGATGCATCATCTCAAGCGCCTGTCGAACCGTGGCCACGCCCTCAACAAGGTCAAAATCCTTCTTCATCACGTCACGGACGGATAACTTCATATGTTCGCTCATAACTGTTCCTCCACTTCGCCCATCAGCGTCTCAATCTGTCCTTTCAGACCCATCGTATCCTCGACATCAAGCTGGAATGCCACACCGCTTCCAGGCTTGGCCTCGAACTCGGCCACCTCGGCAATCTGTTCAAGAATTTTCCTTGAAAGGTGCTCTTCCACAATAAAGAGAAGCATCTCCCGCTGCGACTCCAGCGTCAGACCGAAAAAGGTCTTTTTCGGATTCAACCCCTCTCCCCGGGCATCCCCAACAACCGTAGCGCCCGTTGCCCCGGACTCACGTGCTGCCTTCATAATATCGTCGGTCTTCGTTGAATCGACAAGTGCAATAATCAATTTAAAGTGCATCGTCTCTCTCCTTGGTCTGCTGTGTCCTGCCGACTCTTTGAGAGAGCTGAGCATAACCCATAACACTCATAATCGGAAAAACACTGGCGAATGCGATGAGTCCAAACCCATCGATCAGGGGACTTCGCCCCGGAATGGTTGATGCAAGCCCCAGGCCCAGGGCTGCAAGTAAAGGCACGGTAACTGTCGATGTGGTCACACCACCGGAATCGTAAGCCAGCGGGACGATCATCTTCGGTGCATATCGGGTCTGGATAATGACCACAACGTAGGCGACAACAATGTAGAGCCAGAGTTCGGTACCGCTGACAATACGGTAACAGCCGATGGAAACGCCCACAGCCACACCGATGGATACGGCAATACGGAGACCCCAAGCGGAGATGGCGCCACCGGAGACCTGCTGCGCCTTGATTCCCACCGCGATGAGCGAAGGTTCTGCCAGTGTTGTTGCCAGGCCGATGGCAAAGGCAAAAACATAGACCCATCCATAATCCTGCCAACGGATCACTTCGGGAATCTGTGCTGCCGCGCCGTAGAGGAAATGGGGATCCGTGAGCTGGCTTGCCATCATCTCTCCGAGAGGGAAAATAGCCTCTTCCAGCCCCATCAGAAAAAGCGCAAGCCCGAGCAGCACGTAGACAAACCCCCGGACAACCGACCAGAACTGCGGAATCGACTGCCGCAGGACCAGCAACTGAAAGCCCAGCAGCACGGCGGCAATGGGAAGCACATCGCGCAGGGTTGAAAGCATGGTGTCAGTAAAAAGCTCCCAAATATTCATAGCGTGATGATCCCATAGGCCATAACAAAGATCATCGGCAGCAGCGAGGCGAATGCGATAAGGCCGAAGCCGTCGAGAACCGGGTTTCTTCCCCGGATCGAGGTGGCCAGGCCGACACCCAAAGCGGTTACCAGTGGCACCGTAATGGTTGAGGTGGTCACACCACCGGAATCGTAGGCAATTCCGACGATCTCATCAGGTGCAAAGGCGGTCATCCCTACCACCAGGATATATCCGATCATAATACAGAGATGCAGAGGCCAGCCAAAGAGAATGCGCAGAACTCCGAGCACAATGGCCGAACCCACCGAGAGTGCAACGGTCATCCGCAAGCCGAAGGCATAGCTCTCCATCGCCGTCGCGCTGTGCTGAATCAACCCTCCTTCAGCCGCAACCTCAGCGGCTTTGCCGGCAACAGCAATCAGGGCTGGTTCGGCAACGGTAGTTCCGAAGCCGAGCAGGAAGGCGAAAAGAAGCAGCCAGAAGGCATTACCTTTTTTGGCAAAGGCATGCGCCATCGACTCACCCAGAGGGAAAAGACCGATCTCCAGGCCGCGAATAAAAAGGGCAAGGCCGATAAGAACAAAGAGAAGACCGGAGAGAAGCTCATTCAGGTTGGGGATCGGCTGATTGAGTACGATCTCCTGGAAGAAAAGTATCACAACGATGATCGGGGTCAGATCACGAAGAGCTTCAACCAGTGGCCAGATGGCATCGCGGAAGGTATTCCACGCCAGTTGAATTCGACCCCTCATCTTTCGGGAATGGTCATCGTTCAGAAGTCGCCATCACTCAGCGGCTGTCATCGACTCTATGGCAGCTTCCAGTGTCAGCGTCTCCTGCTGGCCCGAGCTCATCCGCTTGAGTGTAACAACACCCCTCTCCATCTCATCTTCACCGACCACCAGCACGTAGGAGGCATTTTCTCGGTCTGCCAGCTTGAACTGTCGCTTGGCACTTCCGCCACCGCAGTGAACCACAGCCAGGTCATTTGCACGCAAGTCAAATGCAAGCTTCATCGCATGATCCTGAACAGCATCACCCAGAGCGACTACGGCCACATCCGGTCGTACCGGTTCCAGATCAGGCATCAACATGGCCAGGCGCTCGAGCCCCATCGCAAAACCGATGGCCGGTGTTGCAGGACCACCTAGCTCTTCGACCAATCCGTCATAACGGCCACCGGCAATGACTGTTCCCTGGGCGCCAAGCTGATCGGTAATGATTTCAAAGGCTGTACGATTATAATAATCAAGCCCCCGCACAATGCGTGCATTGAGCTGGTAGGGTACCTGAAGTGCATCCAGCCCTCTCTTAACGCCGTCAAAATGGGCATCACAATCGCCACATAGATGAGAGACCATCTCGGGTGCGTCCGTCAGCTGGGCCTGGCAGGACGCCACCTTGCAATCAAGCACCCGCATCGGGTTCTTGGCAATGCGCCCATTACAGGTTTCACAGAGATTGGCAGCTCGCTCCTGAAGATAGCCGACTAATAGATCGCGGTAGCCGGGACGGCAAGCCTGGCAACCCAGTGAGTTGATCTCCATGCGGACCTTTTCAAGCCCAAGTTCAGTCAGGAAATCCCTGGCCATCGCCAGCATCTCGACATCTTCACTCGGACCACTGACACCGAACATCTCGACACCGATCTGCTGAAACTGGCGCAGGCGCCCCTTCTGAGGTCGCTCCCTTCGAAACATCGGCCCCATATAGAACCAGCGCTGCACACCGGCACGGGTCAGCCCCGCCTGCAGATAGGCACGCACACTGCCTGCCGTACCTTCCGGACGAAGACAGATATGGTCACCACCCTGATCTTCAAAGCAGTACATCTCCTTGGAGACGATATCGGTCTCTTCACCGATGGAACGGACAAAAAGCTCAGTCGACTCAAGCACCGGCAGGCGAACCTCGTTGAAAGTGTAGCGGGAGAAGATACGGCGTGCTGCCGCCTCAACCCGCTGCCATTTAACAACGTCTGCAGGAAGGCCATCGTGAATACCTCTGATTGATTGCAGTTTCTTAGCCATATTCCCTAATCCTTCTTCTCTGCCCGCATCTTCTCATCACGGATAGCCTCAGCACGCTGCTCAATCTCATCCACCAGTCGATCCAGCATCGCCTCGGACCTCAGTTTATCCGCCTTCTCACCATCCTGATAGAAGGTGTGGGTCGGATAACCACCGGTGACACCCAGGTTTACCTCTTTCGCCTCACCCGGCCCGTTGACCACACAACCGATCACGGCCACATCAACATTCTCATGGATGTGGGCCACGCGTTTTTCCAGTTCGGCAACCGTTTCAATCACATTGAATTTCTGCCTCGCACAGGATGGACAGGCGATCAGATTGACGCCGCGATGACGCAAGCCCAGAGATTTCAGAATCTCAAAACCGACCCGAACCTCCTCCTCCGGCTGCGCGGCCAGCGAGACACGAATGGTGTCTCCGATACCATCGGCCAGTAGAAGCCCCAAACCGATGGAGGATTTCACCGTGCCACCGAACAGGCTGCCGGATTCGGTAATGCCCAGATGCAGAGGGTAGTCAACCAGATCGGCCAGCTTACGATAGGCTGCTACCGTCATCGGGATATTGCTGGCCTTCAGAGACACTTTGATGTCGTGAAAATCCATATCTTCAAGAATTCGGACATGGCCGAGCGCTGACTCCACCATGGCATCGGCACATGGCTCGCCATATTTCTCATCCAGCTCCTTCTCCAGTGATCCGGCATTGACGCCTATACGAATGGAGATTCCACGCTCTTTGGCAGCTTTCACCACGCGCTCGACACGATCCCGGCTGCCGATATTACCCGGATTGAGCCGCAGTCCATGGACACCTGCATCAAGCGAAGCCAGCGCCATTTTGTAACTGAAGTGGATATCGGCAATCAGTGGAACACTGGTCTGATTCAGGATCTCAGGCATGGCAGAGGCCGAGTCGGCATCGGGTACGGAGACGCGTACGATATCTGCACCGGCAGCCTCAAGGCGATGGATCTGAGCCACGGTCGCATCGATGTCTGTCGTTAATGTGTTGGTCATCGACTGAACGGCAATCGGAGCATCGCCACCCACTGCCACATCTCCAACCATTATTTTCCGCGTCTTTCGTCGCGGCATCACTATTGAATCACGCACGATGCAAATCCTTATTTAGCTCATTTCCCTGAGAAAGCCTGTACAGCGGTTATTGGTCCTTTCCCGATTCCGTATCACGCAGAACGCGCAACTGATCCTGCAGCTGTCTCGCCCGCTGCAGGGCACTGACGTATTCACCGTTCTCAGGTACCAGCTCTACAGCCCTCTCCCAATGTTCGATCGCCATCTCCAGTTTCTCCTGCCTGAAGGCAACACGCCCCCTGGCAAAATATGTGGCTGCCTCTTTCTCGGCACTTGCCTGTATCTGTTTCAAAAGAGCATCGGCGCCTTTGCCACCCTCCCTGCGGTAAACCAGTGCAAAGTTTTTGGCCTTAACCCACTCGCCCTGCCGCATCAGCGCCTGAACCTGTTCACGTTTAACGGTCTCCGGCACCGCAGAGCGCCGCGACAGGGATGAGCGTTTGTCACTGCTCTTGCTGGAGGCAATTCTGATCCCTTTCGGCATCGCCGCCTTGATGTCGGCCATCAACTTGTTACCGCGATCGGAGTCCGGTTCAAGCCTGATATAGGATTCAGCTTCAATGTAGGCAATCTCAGGGAGCTTCTTACTCAAAAAGCGTTTGGCTTCCCGGTAGGCAAGGCTGGCATGATCCTCGAGGAAATCCTGGGCATGCTCACGGGCCCTGGCAAAGGCCTCATCACGTGAATCGACACCCTTTGGCGGGTTGTAGGCATTGAGCCATGCAAGGAGTTTCGAATCCTCTTCGCGCCGCTGCTCAAGAAGCTTGTCCATACGCAACTGGCGCATCTTCAGCTCCATCTCGTCACGCTTGGCATTGAGCGCCTGAGGTGTGGTATTCAGGCCCGCGGCCTGCGCATAAAAGGTCATTGCCTGCGACCACTCGCCCGCCCCCTCAGCCTCACGGGCCTTGATGGTATAGTGCCTTAACAGACGCAGACGAGCCGGGTCGATCTTTGTTTTCAGAAGCTTCAAAGCATCGGCGTAATCATCACGGGACTTGTCCATCGCCAGCACTCGATCTCTGGCCCTCATGATTCTTCCTTTTTCAAAATCATTGAGCGCTGACTCGTAACTGTTTAAAAAACTGAAGGCCGGACTTTTTCCCGCCTCTTTAGGATCGATAAGGCCCGCGCAGCCGGAAAAAAGAAGCATCACCAGCATCCAACACAAGCTTCTCACATTAACTCTCCTCGATATCACCAATCACCATACGGACATCCGATGGTAGCGTCAGATCAAACGCCAGTGCTACTGCATGGGCAATGTTACGGCGGACACTGTTATCGCTGCTGCTAACCCTGCCACAACTTATCGGCTGACTCACGCCCTTCACGTTCTGCATGCCCATCTCTTCAAAAACAAACTCGCTTCCGAGATCGCTGAATGTATCGGCAGATAGCACCACCTGCCCGCCTTCACCGAGCCCCCCCATTCTGGAGGCCACATTCACCGTATCCCCGATCACCGTGTATTCTAGCCGCTCGGCAGCACCGATATTGCCGACAATCGCCTGCCCGCGGTTCAAGCCGACACGAAACTGAATCGGCTCACCATTATCACGAAGCACACCCAGCTTGCTACAGGCGGCACACATGGCAAGACCGGCCATCACAGCATGCCGGACATGATCGGCATCCTCGTTTGGATGGTTGAAAACCGCCATCACGGCATCCCCGATATATTTATCCACATGACCACCGTAGTAGTCGATAATGCGATGGAACACCTCAAAATGCTTATTAAGCACTTCAACGATCTCTTCGGTTTCCGTTGTTTCGGAAAAGGCTGTGAAACCGACCATGTCAGCAAAAAGTACCGTCACCTCCTGACGGCGGTTCTCCGCACCGGAGAGGCCGCCCTCAAACACATCCGCCACAAGCTTGGGGTTGAGGTACTTGCCGAACACATCACGAATCTCTTCCTTATGAGCCAGTTCATCGACCATCACATTAAACTGCGACGTTGCATCACTGATCTCATCATTGCCGGTAACCGGCAGCCGTACAGTGTAATCACCATGGGCGACGTGTTTTGCCGCATCGGCCAGCATCTCCAGCGGCAGGCTCATTCTGCCGGCAATCCAGTAAACCATAATACTGGACATCAGGACCACCAGCACCGCTGCAATGGCCATCCGGCCAACCAGCTTGCTCGCCATCTTCTCCCAAGCCTCTTCGGAAAAGCGCACAGCCACACTGCCGACTGTCGTTCCGGCATACTCCACCTTTTTCACATACCAGAGGCGACTACTGCTCAACCTGGCAGCCTGCGAATGGTCGGCCATACGATTCAGTTGCGGTTCGTCTTCGCGATCAATGCGTCCAAAGTGCTTATCATCACCGCCTGCATACTGAATATGCACCGCAAGCACATCGGGAACCTTCTTGAGGAAGCCCTTCTGCCCCTGAATGATGAGCTCCACTTCAGCGGTACTTCCGACCAGCATCGGAATCTTAAGCTCGTCACCCAGTCGATCGACCAGCACCTCGGCCTGAGACTCCTGATTCTTCAGCCAGGCATCTCGTTCCATGTCGAGAATAACAAGAGAGAGTACCAGAACGGCAAGCATGACTGCAAAACCAACCAGCATTGTCCAACGCCAGCGGATAGGAAAACGCGGTGGCAACTCCAGGGGAGCCTCCACATCTTGAATGTTTGTCTGGGACAACGAGTCGTTTGGCGACAGCATGGGGCTACTATAGCCAATATTTGCGACAGAACAATGACTTACAACAACACCAACTCAACTGTGCCGGGCGTTCACCCTCAAGGATCACGGGTCACCAACGACACATCTTCGGCCTTCGGACTTGGCGACATAGAGGCGCTCATCAGCACGTGCAAGCAGGGCATCAATCACCTCTTGAATGTCGGATGACATATCGCTTTTCCGGAACGTGGCCACACCCGCTGAGAAACTTGGTGTGATCGACACTTCTGACGAGATGGAAACGGGCTCGGAGCAAACTGCCTCGAGCCATTTCTCGACGGCGTGCTTGGCATCAACAGCTCCGATATGCGGCAACAGGACCAGAAACTCTTCACCACCCCATCGGCCCATAATATCGACATTCCGGGCGCTTGATTTCACCAGACCTGCCACATGTTTCAGCACAGCATCACCGGCTGCATGGCCATGGGTGTCATTAACTCGCTTAAAATGGTCGAGATCCATCAAAGCCAGTGAAAAGGGGACATGATAACGAATCACCTGATTCAGCTCACGCTCCATCTCCGTCAACATATGGCGACGGTTATACAGGCCGGTCAGCTCATCATGGGTTGCTTGAAACTGAAGCTTGGCCTTGGCTTCATGAAGATTATTAACCATACGCCACATCAGCCTGGCCTCCATGCCGCCAATGACAGCACCGGTCCCCAGAATATCCGAGGCGACCGCCTCCACCATCTCATTACCCGTCAGATTAAAAACAACGCAAGGAGCACTTGCCAGAAGGGCCTTTTCAATATCGGTATAGACAGGTATTTGCAATTCTCTGGCCTGCCTGATCCCGATCGCCTCAGACTCATGGTCAACGACAGCGACGATCTCAACAAGATCCTCCTGTGAAAGCAGGTCAATCATGGCCGAGCCGCCTGAACCGGCCCCTAAAATAACAACTCGGCTGGGATCATCTCTAAGCTTCTTCATGCTCCTCCCTCGCGCTCCATGCTCTGCAGCAACTCTTGACTCCAAGCATATTTGATACCAATCGTATCATTGCCTGATAACATTCGCACCCCGGAGGTTACCATGTCCCTTACATCCAAAGAACGGAAAGCGTTCAAGGCAAAAGCCCACCATCTCAAGCCCGTCATTCTTGTCGGCCAGAACGGTATCACTGAGGGGGTCGTCAAGGAGACCGACATAGCCCTTCAGGCCCACGAACTGATCAAGGTTCAGATTCAGGGCGAAGATCGCGACGCACGCCTCCAGGGAGCCCAGGGCCTGGCCGAACAACTGGGCGCCGAGCTGGTTCACCACATCGGAAAAATCTACATCCTCTATCGCCAACGGCAGGATTGATGGCAGACAGGCCCGAAAAAATCCGCGCCATTCTTGAACAGGCTTTTGAGCCTGAAAGCCTGAACATCGAAGATGAATCCTGGAAACACGCCGGCCACGCCGGTGCCAAGGAACAGGGTGGCGGTCACTTCGTTGTTGAAATTGTTTCGGAAA
>JBNKZS010000043.1:0-18220 GCA_050301755.1 Mariprofundaceae bacterium | reverse complement strand
CTCTACCAGCTTGGTTAAGGTCCGCGGGTCGGGCAGAGATGAGTCATCATCCAGCGTCAGAATGTATTTTCCCTTGGCGATATCGACAGAGATATTGATTCCACGCCCCTGACGACGATCGCCTTTCAGCACGATGAGCTCAAAATCCTGCATCTCCTGCGAGGTCAGAGAAGCCATCAACTTATTGAAATAGCCCCCTCGATCCGCATCAGCGGTGGGAATAATTACCGACACCAACGGCTCCCCGTCGACAGGAACCTGCCAGCAGAGACCACTGGCCGCTTCATCATTACGAAATCGAACCCAGCTTCGAGGGGCATCGACACTTTTCCACTCGGCAGCCTTAAAGAGCGCCTGAAAATCACGTGTCATAATAACTCCTGTACCAGTCGACAAACTTCTGTATTCCCTCTCTGATAGTAGTGTCGGGCTTGAAGTCGAAATCACGCACCAGCTCTTCGACATCGGCATAGGTTGCAGGAACATCCCCCGGCTGCATCGGCAACATGTTCTTCCTTGCCTTCATCCCCAATGCACCTTCAATCGCCTCGATAAAGTCCATTAATGATTCCGGACTGTGGTTACCGATATTATAGAGCTTGTATGGAGCCTCTTCATCGGTGGTTTGCGGCGGCCTCACCAGCACCCGG
This sequence comes from Mariprofundaceae bacterium, assembly GCA_050301755.1. Taxonomy (GTDB): domain Bacteria; phylum Pseudomonadota; class Zetaproteobacteria; order Mariprofundales; family Mariprofundaceae; genus WSZY01. The sequence goes on along the minus strand of JBNKZS010000043.1, from coordinate 17,570 downwards.
CATAGCGTTTCAACCACATCGTCAATGTAGGTAAAATCGCGCTTCATCTCACCGTGATTATAGACATCGATAGCCTCTCCCGATGAGATCGCCTTCACAAACTTGAAGTAGGCCATATCTGGCCTACCCCACGGACCATAGACGGTGAAGAAACGCAACCCTGTCATCGGAATACGATAGAGGTGAGCGTATGCATGAGCCATCAGCTCATTGGACTTCTTGGTTGCCGCATAGAGCGATATCGGATAATCCACCTTATCGCTTACGGAGAAGGGCATCTTCCTGTTATTCCCATAGACCGAGGAGGAGGAAGCATAAACCAGATGTTTGACCTGCTGATGACGACACCCCTCCAGCACATTGAGAAAACCGGTCAGGTTGCTGTCGGCATAAGCGTGAGGATGATCGATGGAGTAACGAACACCCGCCTGTGCCGCCAGGTTTACCACTGCATCGAAGGCGTGTTCTGCGAATAGCCTGGCCATCGCCGTACGATCTGCCATCTCCACCTGCACGAAGGTGAATCGCTTCTGACCTTCCAGCGTTGCCAGACGCGACCGCTTCAAATCGACATCGTAATAGTCATTCAGGTTATCCAGGCCAATCACACTGCAACCCGCCTTTAACAGGGCATGGCTCAGATGCATGCCGATAAATCCGGCCGCACCCGTTACAAGAACATTTTTTATTGGCAACTCATGCATTCAAACCCTCTGGAAACCATGGTATGCAAAGCATCCCCTAAAACTGGAAATAAATAAACGGCGAACTGTTCACAGGTGACCATACCAACAGCATCATCGCCAGCCAGAACCATGCCAACACATGAAGCAATCTGGTGCGATCAGACACCGGCAACGCCAGATGCCATTCACCGACCTTCTCAGGCCGTCTCGCCATAAAAGCATGCGCGGCCATTACCAATAGCAACAGCACTACTACCTGCGGCATCAACCAGGTAATTCCATCAGCCGAGAACAGGCCTGAAAAATAGTCCTGGCTATGCTGAAAATCGCCGCAGCGGAACGGAATCCAAGACATCAACACAAATCCGAAGGTCAGCGGCCAGGCCAGCAGAGCCGGCAGGTCACCACCTGCGCTACGCCACAGACGATGCAGACAGAGAGCTGCTCCGTGCATGGCTCCCCACAATACAAAGTTCCATGATGCGCCGTGCCACAATCCTCCGAGCAACATAGTGATCATGAGGTTCACATAAACCAAGACGGGCACCACACGATTTCCACCCAGAGGGATATAGAGATAATCGCGCAGCCAACTCGATAGTGAGATATGCCAGCGCCGCCAGAAATCGGCGATTGAGAGTGCCAGGTAGGGCATACGGAAATTCTCAGGCAGCTTGAACCCCAGCACCAGTGCGATGCCGATGGCCATGTGTGAATAGCCCGAAAAGTCACAGAATATCTGAACCGAATAAGCCAACAGTGCCAGCCACAAAGTTGAACCGTCATAGAGGGTTGGCTGATCAAATACGGGATCGCAGAACATAGCCAGTCGATCTGCGATAAAAATCTTCTGCACAAAACCGAGCGCAAACACCTGGCTTCCCAGATAGATGTAATCCCACCTGATACCTACGTGTTGCTGCAACTGGGGCAGGAAATCTTTTGCGCGAACAATCGGACCTGCTACCAGCTGCGGAAAAAATGCCACATAGAGGAAAAAATCTTTCCTGGATTTGCATGCCTCAATTTCTCCCCGCCAGACATCTACAAGATAGGAGATCACCTGAAAGGTAAAAAAGGAGAGACCAACCGGCAGAATAATATTGAGATGAAACTGCTCCGCATCAATCCCCAACAGAGCAACTGCACTCTCAATAAAGAAGTTGGCATATTTGAAATACCCCAGCACCAGCAACATGCTGACTATACCCAACCACAACCACCCCGCCCTGGCCCGGTGTTCATGTTGATGCTGTCGCTCAATGGCGATACCACAGCCATAGCCAACCAGAGAGACGAACCACAAAAGCAGCAGGAAGCGCTCATCCCAGGCGGCATAGAAGAGATAGGAGAAACCGAGCAATACCCAGCTATGCAGGCGCTTTGGAGACAGCCATAACGCCGAAACAAGAGCGATAAAGAAGAGAACGAAATCGATACTGGAGAAGATCATCGCAGGATCACATGCCGCTGAGAAGCCAGCCAGTTTGCTAACACCAGATGCCCGTGACGATTGATGTGGCCTTTACCGTAAGAGGTGTTGGCAAAACCGAGTCCGGGTAGCCCGCTCATCTCAAAATCACGTGCCATGACAGGATTGCTCTCGATCAGAGGGACTCCCATCAACTCAGTCTCTCGGGAAAGAATTTCACGCTCCTGACGGTTGATCTGCCTCGCCTTTCGCATCGGCAGATACTCAAGCTCTGGCATCATCAATATCGACACATGCGCACCTGTAAGCTGCAACTGCCTCAACACAAAACGCCAACGCTCAATCACTTTGGCAAGTTGTTCACCCGTCATTTCGCGTGCCTTTCTTGCCTCTTTTAGCACGTCACCTTTCGTCAGCCAGCCTCTTATCTCACTCTCATACTTCCACTTCAGATGGGTAATCAGTGCCGAATGGGCATAGATGAACAGCTTGAAAGATTTAAAGCCGCTCATTGCTTCATGAGGGCGCTGCAGGGATATCAATCTCCCTTTTGAATCGCGGATTTCCTCTGTCTGCAACAGCTCATAAAGGTCGCTCGCATTGACACAGAGCAGGATATGCGTTGGTGATACTACGGAGTAAAGTCTATTGACTATGTTTACAGAAGCATCAGGAGAAGCACCAGACACGCCCGCATTAAACAACAGTGAATCACTCCACGCTTTCCCCAGTCTGCTGACGAAGTTCTCACTGCGCATCACCTGATAAGATTCGACAAAGGAATCGCCAACGACAAACACCCTTTTGTCAGGTAAAGGCTCGGGCAACGGATCATTATTCAGGCCGAACGAATCCAGATCAAAACGCGCATAACCCTCATAGGTGCGCAGCACTTCGGCATATGGAGCATGAATGTACCCCAGATCGGGATCTAACACCTCTTTGGCAGGCGAGAGTACAAACAAACGCACAATCAACTCCCAACAGCAGAGGCTGATCAGCAGAGTGGCCGCAATTCGCCATCGCAGGCTCACGCGTCCATCCACTCCCTGAACCACATCTCCAACACGATCAGGCTCCAGATACGATGCCCCAGCTCATATTTTCCGCTTTGATGCATACGCAGCAAATCCAATACCGATGCAGGCTCGAATAGCCCGCGCCCTGCAAACTGCGGCGAACGAAACAGTGATTCCGCCCATATACCCAGTTCACCCCTCAGCCATCGTCCGACCGGAACAGTAAAACCCTGCTTGCGTGGTTTCAGAATCTCAGATGGGAGATAACGTGCAGCCACCTTTCTCAACAGGTATTTCCCGTGGCCATCCCTGAAACGCATATCCACGGGCAGATTCATCTCCCACTCAAGCAGGGTGTGATCCAGCAATGGCACGCGCACCTCCAGCCCGTGCGCCATACTCATTCGATCCACCTTGAACAGCACATCTTCGGGCAGGTAGTAGGCCAGATCAGTCCGCGCAAAACGCTCAACCCCACCTTTTTCATCCAGGGTATCGGATAACATATCCAGCGGTTCATCAATCAGTGAAGACCTATATCCGTCGCTGTAGAGTGCATGTCGAAATGGTTGTGAGGTAGTGATTCGTCGAAGGTATCGGGAATCCTCGTTGTGTGAGAGATCAAACAGTGCACGCTGTGCCAAGCCGCTCACACCGGATCGATAACCCCACTTCCAGCCCGGGAAGGAAAGCGCAGGCAGAAGCCTAGGCGTAGACAACGCACGGCGCGTCCACTCATAGCCGAAGAAGGGCTCATCCCCACCATCTCCGGCAAGTACCACCTTCACATGTCCGGCGGAGGCCTGTGAAACCAGAAAAGTCGGTAGAATCGAGTTATCAAAAAGCGGCTGTTCAAGGTGTTGAAGCAGCTGTGGAAGTTTTTCAACCAGGTTCAGGTCGGCCAGATGCTCACGATGATTGCTGCCGATATGACCAGCTACAATATTGGCCCAATGGCGCTCATCACCACCGCCTTCAAAACCGATGGTGAAGGTCTGCAGCGGTTGATCCATCTGATTAGCCGCGATGGCACAGACAAGCGAGGAATCCACACCACCGGAAAGAAAGGCACCGATATCGACATCGGCCAGAAGATGCGAAACAACGGCATCGTTGAGCCGGCTATCCAGCTCATCGGCCAGATCATCTTCACTGCCCTGTATGGCATCGGTTTCCGGTAGATGCCAGAAGGGTTCCATGGTGAAAGCACCATCCTGCCACAGCAGTGTATGGGCAGGCAGAAGCACCTGTACGCCTTCAAAGATGGTGTGAGGGCGTGGCACATATCCAAGCGCCAGATAGGCATCGACCATAGGACGATTCAATCGCTTCTCCACCGCCTTATGCGCGAAAATGGCCTTGATTTCGGAGGCGAAAAGCAGACCCTGTTGGTGCTGGGCATAAAATAGCGGCTTGATCCCGACACGATCACGGGCCAGCAGCATGCTTTTCTCTCTCTCATTCCATATGGCAAAAGCAAACATACCGGAGAGGCGCGTGACCACCGCCTTTCCCCACTGCAGGTAACCACGCAGGATCACCTCAGTATCGCTATGGCCACGAAACTGATGTCCGGCATCTATCAGCAGCTCGCGCAGTTGCGGCGCATTGTAGATCTCACCATTAAAAGAGAGGTGCACACCCTCTGCCGACATCGGTTGGGCTCCGGCCTCGCTCAAGTCCTGAATAGAGAGACGCGCATGTGCCAGGCCGGCACATTCACCCGACCAGATACCTGAAGCGTCGGGCCCGCGATGACGAAGCGTATCTGCCATACGCTCAAGGAGCTGCCTGTCGCCCGATCCGCTATATCCCGCCAGACCGCACACTATTTTCTTACCAACACATTAAAGCCCGAACAGTTCTCGAAAAAGAAGTGCTGACGAACACGCTGCAGTTCTATTTTTCGTCTCTGAATCAAACGTAATACACAGTAGCCCGCAGCAACACTCCACCAGGCCGGATAACGCACGACCCGGCTCAAAAAGCGACCGACAGGTGAGGTGAAGCCGGCCACAAATCGCATGGCAACCCCGGCATAGCCATCAATTGCAGCCTGGATCTGTACCTCGGAGAAATTCCGGCAAAGATAGGCAATGCCACTTTTGGTGAAACGAAAATAGTCGTCCGGAGATTCATGGTAGGGATAAAGGAAAGGTACATAGAAAAAAGCGTACCCGTCACATTCAAGCACCCGCCATATCTCATCCACCACCAGCTTGGGCTCCGGTACATGTTCGAGCAGCGCCTCACAATGGACATAGGGTACAGCACCATCTTTAAAGGGCAGGTAGAGCGCATCACCCAGCACATCGGGTCTGACCGGTTCATCAATATCCACCCCGATAGCACCTGCCGGAAATACCTCGCGATAGTGTGACAGGTGGCCTGCACCCGCACTGCCGACAATCAACACCCTTCCTTGGCTGAATATCGACAGAGCCCGCTCTTTCAGATTCTCCTGCACCTGCTTATACATGCCCTGCCAACTCCTTCATCTTCTTCTCCAGAGATGCAGCGGAATAACTCCACGATCCATACTCAACAATCTCATCTCGCATTGAGACACATTGAACCTTGCCGGTCACAATTCTGACAACCGCATCAATCAGCGCCTGTTTTGACTCCGGCTCAATATAGACGCAGGCATCTTGCCGAAAGGGGTATGGCTCGCCTTCGATATGCGACAGAATGACAGGCACTTCACAGGAGAGATACTCACGCGTCTTCAGAAACCCGGCCTCGCCCATCACCCTCAACCGCTCTTTGGGCTGCAGCGCCAACACCACATCACAGGCATTGATATAGAGAGGTACATCAGCGTGCCTGACCGCACCGACAAAGCGGACGAAAGCGGAAATCCCCAAGGAGCGGGCTAACGCCTCCATTTCGCCTTTGCGCTCTCCATCACCCACCATCAGGAAAAAGAGCGGTCGATCAAGCCGAGAAGCTATCTCCTGATAACTCTGCAACAGGGTCTCCAGATCATGATAAAAATCAAAACTCCCAACATAGCCAACATAGACCGCCTCCTCTTTCAATCCCAGCTGAGAGCGGCATGTTTGTTTGGATATCGGGATAAACAACTCGGGATCAACACCATTGTTGACCACCATCACCTTCTTATCGGGCAACCTGTAATGATTCATCATCCGGGTTTTCAGGGCCTGATAAGGGACAACGATCAGGCTCGAATAGTCCAACACCGCCGCCTCCAAGCGCTCCACCATCCTCACCTTCCAGGCAGACGCCCCCCCGGTGGCATAGTTCTCCGGCAAAAATCCATTCACCTCGCAGATAATCGGCACACCAAATTGCCGACACAACCGGTAGAGACCGGGAAACGATGAGATCTGTCTCGTGTAGATCATATCCCACTGCTTCGCCTTCAATTCATGTTTGAGCTGACGGTAGAGGCGCCAGTAAAAAAGCATGTCGCCAATCTTTCGAATCCCCAAGTGTGGCAGCCACTGATGGGGAAATTCAAAGTCCGGCATAACCTCATCTGTTTTCGGCGCCCGCAGCAGCACCTCGTTTCCAGTACGATGCCAATGCTTGAGAAACTGGCTGACATGGATCTGGGGAGCTTTATGCGGCGCCAGATCAGCATCGGTAAGGTATAAAATCCTCATGCCAAACGCTCGTAAAGCTCTAACAGCGCGCGGTTCAAAGCGCCGATTTCAAAATGTTGCCGGACATGTCTGTAACCGGCCTCCCCATCGACCCCTCCCTGCTGCACCCGTTGCAGAGTATCGACAATCATGCTTGCCAGCCCGTTAATATCCCGCTCTGCTACCAGCGCCATGCCTTCTGGAACACTTTCGGGAATACCTCCGCTTTTCGTTGCCACAACAGGCAATCCGGATGCCTGTGCCTCCAACAGCACCATCCCCTGCCCCTCTTCGGCTCCGTCCGAGGCACGCACCGACGGCATAACAAAAAGATCGGCCTGACGATATGCATCCGCCAGTTCTTCCTGGTTTTTCAACCCTGGAAAGATGACACTTTTCTTCATCCCCAACGCTTTTACCAACTGATCGAACAAATTGCGATCCGGCCCATCACCAATTAGTTGATACTGTACATCCGGAAATCGTTTTCTAACCAGAGCCATCGCCTCTATGGCATAACGAAACCCCTTTACCTCAACAAAACGTCCGACACTGAGCACTACAGGGTATTCATGTTGCCAACCCTGTCGCTGCTGAAACGGCCACTGCGCAAGGTCAATGCCAACAGGTATGCGATGCAGCTTCTCCTTCCGGACTCCGAGAGTCAGAAGTTTGTCACGAATGAAATTTGAGCTGACCACAAACGCCTCACCCTCCTCAAACAGTGTCTTGTAGTAATCCTCACCCAACTGTTTCGGTACCACATTGGCATCATGTCCGTGAAACGACGTGACGATTGCGCCATCCAGAAATCCGGCCTGCCGCAGCCGTAACGCCATCAGGCCGTTAGGCCCGAAGTGGGCATGGATCACATTGTATTGACGACCTCCCCGAAGCGAGCAGGCGAGAAAAAAGAGTTCCATCTTTTCACGCAGTGGAAGTCCTGAGCAGTGATTAATCAGTGCTAACGTACGCCGGCTGTCAAAAAGTAGCAGGGCCAAAAGAAGCCATAGAAACTTAAACAGACGCCAGAGCTTTCCAGCAGGAAAGGCAGGTCGATAGAAAACACGTTCCAGCAGACGGTGGCGTCTTAATAGAGGATGCTGCATGTGGCCTTTTACATGATAGGCGTGAATCTCCACTTCATGCCCGGCCTCGACTACGCCGGCGATCTGGTTGAGCACAAAGGTCTCGGACGTGCTCGGAAATGCGCCTAAAAAGAAACCTATTCGCATCGTCTTGCCTTAACCCACCGGACGCTTTCGACAAATAATCACTTTGGTGGTTGGCCCATCATCTCCAGCCAACTTTAACAACAACCGCTCAAGCGGATAAATCAGGGCCGCCAACACACCTCCCAGACGATGAAAACGTGCCGTTAATTGATACAGGATCCACCACCACGCTCGAAGCACAGGATTCTGACTATCAACAGGCGCATTCATCAGAATAAACATCGGACGTGTGTCCATCACCTCGAAACCGGCTCGGCCAAGCAGCAACTTCACCCGCCGCCGTGAGCGATGGACAATGTGCACCCCACGCACATCTTCCCCCTTCAACCATGAATCGGAGAAGATAAAGAGGCCATCGGACTTCAGCATCTTGGCAATATGCTCAAAGGCTCTGGCGTAGTTTTCATCATCAACGATATGAAACAGCACATCCATACAGGAGATTGCATCAAAATATTCACTCTTATCCTTCAGCGGAGCACTACCGATATCCCCCTGATTGATCGACATGCCGGGATACTTCTGCTTCAACTGCTGCACAGCAACTTCGGTCAAATCCATGCCATGAACATCATGCGCGCCGAGTTCACGCCATTGCTCAAGGTAAAAGCCGGTTCCGGAACCGATATCCAGCACCCTGGCATCAGACCAATCCTTCCGCTCTCCTCGCATAGAGCCAAGGAACCCAAGGCGACGCACGCGGTAGAGCCACTGGTTAAACCACGAGCCCCACTCGATCAAGCCGACACCGTGCAGATCGTAGTTAGATCCGAGTCGCGTCTCCCAATAGGTTTTGGGATCAAAATCATTCGCCATCTTCGCCCTCATTTGCTTTGGGATATCCCAAATCATGCAACTCCTTACCGATCATCAACTCAAGTTGCTCCCTCTGCTGCCCGGACATGTTGCGACGTCCCTTGCCAACATGCTGGATGGAGACGGCTTCCAGACTCGACTGGTAGTGCTGATAGTCCATATCTCCCAATTTCTCCACATGCTCGACCTGGTCAATCATGCGATGATGATAGGAAATATCGAGAAAGGAACAAATCCTCTTGATCTCGATTTCCGGCTGCTGAACCATGCTTTCATAACGCAGAATATAACATGACTCAGGATGTTCTTTCTGGAAATCAGAAAAGGCATGAATCGCCTGCTTCCAACGGGTGGCAGCATCTTTCCAATCGGGTATCAGGCTCCGGTCGACACAGGAGTGCACGACATCCACACCATCCCGCAACAGGTGAATGAAACGAGCCATGGGAAAAACGGCATGGATATCATCCAGTGCGAAAGTATTTACGGGTGTCTTGTCGCCCCAACGATCACATGCAACACCTGTCTGCTTGGCATGAAAGCGGTAAAACATGTCCAGCATGCGTGCCAGACTGCGCTCTGACTGGGGCAAGGCGTTCAATTCAGGCAGCAGGGGTCGCAGTGAGATGTTAAAAGTATCAAACTCAGGGTGCAGCTCGAACATGGCCATGCACTGGTTCACCAGCGTCGGCCAATCCAGGTAACTGTTTCGACGGTAGTGCTCGATCACCTGAGGCAGGACATAGGTCTCCGGCGGAATATGCACCTGATCGGACGCCACCAGCATACGCCGCAACAGTGTCGTTCCGGAGCGACCCGCCCCTACGATGAAAAAGGGTGAAATATCTTCATCACAATGAAGCGGCCACGAACGACGCATCACGATCTTACCCAGACGTGCCGCGACATCGTACAACGGACGTAAAATCCCCGTCATGCCATCTCCCTGTCTCGCAGTGCATGCAACAGCCGCCAAATCTCATGCAACTCCCTCTTCAGCGGCCGGATGGTAACAATAGCAACACCCATCACCAGTAAAGCTGCCAGAAGACTCGCTGCCAAAATCTCCCATACTTCATAGCCGGAAGCTATCTGCACGGCCGCATAAGCAGCGGCAGCAAGACAGAGACTCAAACTGGCAGGCCATATCAGCGCCCGGCACAAATCAGCGACGGCAACAGGCGTATCATGCAATACATAACGAAAGTGAAAATAGCGACTTGCATAAACGACCAACGTGAACGCCACCGCCATACCAACCGCACCCCAGGGCAGAGAGATCGAAAATGCCAGCAGTAATGCCGGCGCCATCATCAGATTCCAGATAAGCATACGTCGCCCCTGACCTCGCGATGCCAGCACCCAACCCATGGTGTTGTTCACCGGTAAAATCCAACCGGCACCTGCCAGAATCATGACCACCGGTATCGCCTCCAGCCACTGCTTACCGAGAAACAGTTCAACCACAGGTCCTGCCAGCACCGTCAGCACCGCCATGAACGGCATGGTCGTGTAGGCAACAATCTTTACCAGCAGCAGATAGGTTCGACGAAATCCCGCATCGTTGGACTGCATCCGGCTTAACGTCACCACAGCCACACGCCCGAGTGGTGACAGAACCTGTCGAATCGGCAGCAGTAACAGTTGCATCGACGTTGCATAAAGCCCCAACGCGTGGGCACCCGACCACCAGCCCAACAGTATCTGATCTGATTGTCGTGACAGGTGGTGTACCACATTAGCAAGCGTGAGATGTCCGCCGAACATGGCCATTTTGCGCACGCCAACCTTCAGCACGGGCAGCGATGGCAGCCACCCCGTCAACAACCATAGCAGTGCTACCCTCACCACAATAGCTACCACCTGCATCCAGACCATGGCCCAGTATCCGTAGCCCGATTGGGCCAGATAGACAGCTGTGACTGCTGCCAAAACAAGGCCGGCCAGCTCAATCAGGACCAGGCCCCGAAAGCGCATCCGTCGCTGCATCAGGGCTTCATGCTGGACACCCAGGCCGCCGACAAAAAAGACCAGCGACAGCACCTGCACGATTTCAACCAGTCGTGGCTCATTAAAAAAGAGGGCAATCAACGGCGCAATCAGATAGAGCAGAAGCCCCAAAAAAATACCTATTCCAGCACTGAGCCAGAAGAGCAGCCCCACCTGCTCATGGGTTACACTCTCTTGCTGGATAGTTGCAGTGGAAAATCCCGCGTCTTTGAACAGCACAAAAAAGTTTACGATGACCATGACCATGGCCACCAACCCAAAGTCTTCAGGCACCAGAATATGGGCAAGCCAGACGGTTACCGCCATATTCAGAATAAGTTTGATCAATTGGGCCGCGAAGGTGATGACGCCTCCACGTACCGATGCATGTTTCAACTCGGAATGAGTGATACTTTGATCCTGCCAGCGCGTCACGCGGCTAACCACTTAACAAGAGGATTGTTCCCGCGTCGTCCGCTGATCCAACGTGCGCGAAACGGGGGACTCATCCTGATACTGGCTAAGCAAGTGAGCGTAAATTTCGGCAGGAATCTCTCCCCCCACTCCTTTGCCAACCACCTTTCTGATACTTGCCTGGTCCAATAGCTTATCAACACCGAGAAAAGTGCACACTTCATTGGCAAAACGCTCAGGATCGGCTTTTAAATCATCGAAAAAAGCGATGTGTACATTCGAGAAATGTCGCTTCCACATCTCTATCACATCTCTATAAGGACGCCAGTTATGGTAGAGGTTATCTAGGGTTTGTAGAAAATCTGCATGCGATACTTCTTCAAATGGAATTTTTCGATGGGCACAATGAATCATCACAGCTGCCGACCATGCACGCTCAATTGGATCACGCACAATAAGCAGCACTTTCAGATCAGGGCAGTGACGTTTAAGCTCAATGATCCGAGCCTCCGGGATGTAGTAATAATTTGGAGTAATGTCACCACAAATCTGCCCCTCATCCGGATCAAACAACGACGAATACCATGCAAAATCGTGTGCCCCGAACAGGTATTTCAGAAGCCATAGATAGGTTGAAAACGGGCCATGCATGGAAGTTTTACGCAATAGGAACATCTTCGCCGTATTACGCACAAACAACCTTCTCAGCTCTAGATAATGCCAGTGAGAATTAAAAAAAAGATTTTTAAGTGAGTATTCAGGAACAAAGTTTCCCTCAGTTAGAAACTGAAGCTCTTTATATGGTGGAAGCCAGACTTGAGGATGCTCCTCCAAAATAGAAAAAAGCCAAGTGGTTCCGGTTTTTTCCGGTCCAATGCAGATAAAGTCAGGTCGATTAGACTTACCCATTACGATGATGGTTGCTCCCATATTACCCGCTGGTCCAGTGCACGGGAGAGGGTGTACTCATCCAGATACTCAAGCTCACCACCTTCCGGTACACCACGGGCAATTCTCGAAACCTTCACTTCACTGGCTGCATAGCGCCGCGCAATAAAGTGTGCGGTTGCCTCACCATCGACGGTGGCACTGGTCGCCAGGATCAATTCCCGTACCGACCTGTCGGCGATCCGCCGATCCAATGATTTGATTCGCAGCTGGTCAGGACCCAATCCGTCAATCGGACTGAGGCGACCATGCAGCACATGATAATGACCGGAAAACCCCCTGCCGCGCTCCAGCATCAACACATCCACCGGCTGCTCCACCACACAGATCACCGTCGGATCCCTGCGCAGATTGTCACAAATGGCACAGTGATCGCGTTCGGAAAAACTTCCGCATCGCTCACAGAACCCCATGCTTTCATGCAACTCCGACAGAGCCTGTGCCAACTGCTGCACTTCATCGGATGATTTACTCAACAGACTCAGGCCCAACCGCATCGCACTCTTCGGCCCGATACCGGGCAACCCGCCCAGATGCTCAATCAACCTCGCCAGAGGCGCCGGCATCCCCGGAAGATGCTGCATCAAAGAGAGAATCCGGGAGGCAGAGGCATACCAGCCATCATCTCCTGCTGCCGCTCTTTTGTCCTGGTTTCAACACTCTGGCTTGCACTATTCACTGCTGCAGCAATCAGGTCTTCGATCAGGTCTTTATCCTGCTCATCCCACAGTGACTGATCGATCTCAACACGGCGAACCTGGTGAGCGCCGGTCATGGTTACCCTGACCATACCGCCGCCGGACTCTCCGGTAATCTCCATCTCAGCCATCTCAGCCTGCATCTTCTGCATATTCTCCTGCATCTTCTTAGCCTGCTGCATCATCTTGCCAATATTCACGCTCTTATCTCCTGATTGGGTTTAATAAATGGAACCTTCTCTTAATCACCGTGCTCAACACCGGGAGCACGCACATCGGTCAACCTCACATCCAGTCGTTCAAGCATCGACTTCAGATGCGAGTCGCCCTCTGCCTGATCCCATAACCTGCGCTTTTCCGACTCGGCCTGTCGGCTACGCACCTGTGACAGGCTTTCCGCCTGTTGATCATGCGCTGCTTCCCAGAACACCTCTCGGCCAATCCACTCCTGGAATGCAAGCCTGTCGGCCATGGCAATGGCATTCTGCTGATGCTTATCAAGCGAGAGGCGAATCTTGCTACCGAACTCGAGAATGCCGACATGCTCCAGCATCGCCGTAACGCCCGGTTTGATCTCATGATAGGCATGCAACGCCTGTTCCCAATCGGTGAAGTGGCGGCCGGAGGCCTCCTCTTCATCATGAAGGGGCAGATCAGGCTCTTCATGAGGCTCTTCTTCATTACTCTGGTCTAATACGGAGGGTTTGCCAGCAGCTTTCTGTTCAGTCGGCTCCGGCGTAACAGCTTCGCCCTTTTGTTCAGGCACCTGTTGCACAGGGGCGGTTTGCACAGAGGATGGTGTGTGGGTCGCTGCATCGACATGAATCGGAGACTTAACAACTTCAACCATATCGATACCGGCAGGAGCGGAGAGGTTATTCAAATGACACAGGCGCATCAGGATCATCTCACTGCCTCGCTGTTCATCAACCATACCCAGATCGCGCAGGCCATGGACAAGCACCTGATATCGCAGGTCCAGCTGCTGCGCCTGCCAACGAGGACGCCACAAGCTCAACCAGTCACGTTCCGCTTCATCCGGCTCATCGACAAGCAGCGCTTCAGAAACCATCAGGCAGCTCAAACGATGCATCAACTCACTGAAGGAGAGAAGCAGTGTTCTCGGTGCGTGGCCAGCATTAAGCGCAGATCTGAAGCGTGTCATGGCGCTGTTTGGATCACCGGAGAAAACAGCATCAGCCAATCCTCTTGTCAGCTCGGAACCAACCAGGCCCAGAGCATGCTCAACATCCTCGTTTTTAATCTCCTGGCTCGAATAGGCAAGCACCCGTTCGGTCAGCGAGAGCGCATCGCGCACACTGCCATCAGCCGCCCGGGCAATCGCATGCAGGGCAGGCAATTCAAAATGAACCTGCTCCTTATCAAGCACCTGTTGCAGATAGTTTGAAATTTCATCTACACCGAGCCTGCGTAGATCAAAACGCTGGCAGCGGGAACGCACAGTGATCGGAAGCTTCTCTATCTCTGTTGTCGCCAGAATAAAAAGTACATGTGCGGGCGGCTCTTCCAGTGTTTTCAGCAACGCATTAAAGGCACTCTTGGAGAGCATATGCGCCTCATCGATAATGTAGACCCGATAGGTTAGAGAGGATGGCGGGTAACGAACCCCGTCGAGAATTTCACGGATGTCATCGACACCGGTGTGGCTGGCAGCATCCATCTCCTGCACATCGAGATTGTTACCCTTCATAATCGAAGTGCAGGCATCACAGGTGGTGCAGGGTTCACCATTTTCAGCATTGGAACAATTCACCGCCATTGCCATCAAGCGGGCAATCGTCGTTTTGCCGACACCGCGAATGCCGGTCAGAAGATAAGCGTGCGCCAGACTTTTTCCGGAAAGTGCATTCTGAAGCGTTCTCACCACCACATCCTGACCGACAAGGTCAGAGAACTGTTGCGGACGCCACCGACGGGCCAGTACAAGATAAGACATGGCTTTACACTACGAGAAGTCGGGCCACATGCAACGGTTCACGACCAACAAAAAGGGCGGCCCATGGCCGCCCTTTTTAAAGAGTCCAGACGTTTACCTATGGTTTATTGAATATCCGAATCAGGAATAATCAGCAGCTCCACACGGCGATTCAGCTGGCGGCCTGCTTCGGTTGCATTGGTGGCACGCGGCTCGCGTTCACCACGACCCTCCGTGGAGATACGCTGCGGTGAAACACCGCCATCTTCCATATAGACCGCTACAGACTGGGCACGGTCCTCGGAAAGCATCTGATTATAACGATCAGACCCCCTATCATCGGTATGACCAATCACCACCACGTTCGTGCGTGAATAACGCGCTACAATATCGTTTACCTTATCCAGTGTGCGCGTGAAGCTTGGCTTGATCGCCGCCGAATCATAATCAAATGAGACTTCACTATTCATGGTGATTTTAAGATTCTCATTCTTCAAACGCTCCACCTCAACCTGATGGGCATTTCGTTCTGCAGCCAGTTGGCGCTCAAACTCCGCCTGCTGTTTATCCATATAGACACCAACACCGGCACCGACGGCACCGCCGGCTGCAGCGCCGATCAAGGCCCCTCGAGCTGCACCGCGTCCACGGTTCTTATCGCTGCTATAGCCAACAACCGCACCCAGTATTGCGCCTGCAGCGGCACCCATTGCTGCTTTCTCTTTGGTATTCTTGTTCGGATCATCCGGTGATGTAGCACACCCCGCAATCATCAACATCGCGATCAACAGACCAAAACCAATCCTCTTCATCATGACCATCTCCTTCAAAACAGACTTGCAAAACAATCGCTATTTTATCCTATCCAATCTCGGCCTGGAAAGCGTTCCAGAGAGCCTCCATCGAATCTTCTCTTCTCCCATATCAGGCAGCCAGGCTATCAGATATGGGTCGCTGATTTTCGTGACATCTATTACAATCAAACCCTGAACGGGCCACATCGCAGCCGGCGCGGCAACCTGCTTCAAAAAGCCGCTGGCTTCAATCATCCCGACATCACCGTTTCTCAACTGCCACTGCCAGCGACCAGCCTCACCTTGCAGCTCCATAAGCAGGTCGCCAAGCGCAAACTCTACGCCCATAGCGCCGGCTTTTGCCCCCAGCCAGTGCACTGCAACTCTTCCCTTCTCCGGCTCGCCGGATACTTGATCCAGTGTCATCTCCCCATCAGCCTCCAGCACACCAGAAGCTGAAACTGGGAACGGGATATCTAAATGGGGAATAAGCAATCTGGAAACCCTTTCCGCATCCCCCTGCAAGCGGACATGCTGAAAAAGTATCTTGCTTCCTGCCTGGGTCACGACTGCGCTTGCTGTGTCACCCTGGCTTTCCAAATTAACATCAACAACGTTTTCACCTGTCAGGAATGAGCCCCACGCCGGAACCAGCTTCACCTCCTCGAAGATAAGAGCCTCGGGCCATTTCGGTGAATGAACCGAAACATGGCTGAAATGAGCCTCCAAACCGGGAAGCGTCAACGCATCGAAATCGAACTGCACTCCGGACCGGGAAGATAAGCTGTCGAGCTCGCCACGAACAAAATCATTCACATCAAAACGGATCAGAAAAACAAACAATAGTGCTGCCGGGAAAACAAATGCCAGTTGCCATTTAGATAGTCCAGCACTTCCGATATTCATCACACCCCTCTCACGCATACGTCGACATGAGCCTCCCTCTTTTCTGAAAGATTCATTCCAAGGGAAAATCATGCTCCATGCAGTGAAGAAACTTACCTGTGACTGTGAGATAGACCAGCAAAAAAAGAGGCGGTTATGCTTTCACATAACCGCCTCTTCATACTCCGTGTGCAATTCCCCAATCGCACACTCCTCTCAACCCCACCTAGAGGAGCGCAACTCTAGCAATTCGAAATGGCAACGTAACTCGCATGAATATGCTATATGCAGAGTGTACGGGTATTAAAAAAGCCATGGCGCCTCAGCCTTACGCTTCTCCTCATAAGCCCGAATCGCATCAGACTCCTGAAGCGTCAGGCCGATATCATCCAAACCATTGAGCAGACAGTGTTTGCGGAATGCATCCACGTCAAATGCAAACACTTCGCCGGATGGGGTAGTCACCGTCTGCTTCTCAAGATCAACGTTCAGAGCATAACCCTCACTGGCTTCGCACTCGACAAACAGTGTGTCCATAATACTGTCATCCAGCGTGATCGGCAGGATACCGTTCTTGAAACAGTTATTGTAAAAGATATCGGCAAACGATGGTGCGATCACACAACGGAAACCGAAATCGAGCAGCGCCCACGGAGCATGCTCGCGACTTGAACCGCAGCCGAAGTTTTCACGCGCCAACAACACAGACACTCCCTGATAACGAGGCTGATTGAGAACGAAGTCGGAACGCTTCGGACGATTCGTGCAATCCATCTCCGGCTGGCCGACATCCTCATAGCGCCATTCGTCAAAGAGGAAGGGGCCATAGCCGGTCCGCTTGATGCTCTTCAGGAACTGTTTCGGGATAATCGCATCGGTATCGACATTGGCCCGATCAAGCGGCGCAACCAGCCCTTTCAATGTAGTAAATGGTTTCATGATCGACTCCTTATCCCTTGTAGTTCCAGTTGCGAATATCGGTAAAGTGACCGGTAATGGCTGCAGCTGCGGCCATCGCCGGACTGACCAGATGGGTACGCCCGCCTGCACCCTGACGCCCTTCGAAATTTCGGTTCGACGTTGAAGCACAACGCTCCCCAGCCTCCA
>JBNKZS010000042.1:0-18673 GCA_050301755.1 Mariprofundaceae bacterium | reverse complement strand
CAGATCATCTTCCCTGAGATCGAGTATGACAAAATCGATAAGTTGCGCGGCATGGATATCACCATCTGTACAACTGCTAATACGAATGATGAGGGACGTGCGCTGCTGAAACAGTTCAGCATGCCGTTCCGCACTTAAGAGGGTTAGTTCATGGCTTCAACAAGACTGATTGTTAAATGCAATCGTAAACCAAAGTTCAAAGTGCGTGCATATACACGCTGCCAGCTGTGTGGTCGTCCACACTCCGTTTACCGGAAGCTCGGCATGTGCCGTATCTGTCTGCGTAAGCATGCCCTGGCCGGTGAAATTCCGGGCATGGTCAAATCAAGCTGGTAAGCGAAGCGAGTAGGAGAATTATCATATGATGATGGATCGAATTGCCGACATGTTGACTCGTATTCGTAATGCGCAGACAGCCGGTATTGAAAAGATTGAACTGCCTGCAAGTAACACACTTCTTGCAGTTGCTGAAATTCTGAAGGAAGAGGGTTATATCAATGCTGTAAAAGCATATAACCATAAAGGTCACCGCTTCCTTCGTGTAACCCTGCGTTACGACGATGAAGGTGCTCCAGTGATCCGAGAGATCAAACGGGTTTCCAAGCCAGGCCGTCGAGTTTACTCGGGCGCAGCGGATATTCCTCGTGTTCGTCGTGGCTACGGTGTCGCTGTAGTAAGCACTTCACAGGGAATCATGACCGACAAAAAAGCACGTGCAGCCAAGATTGGCGGCGAAGTGCTATGCACAGTATTTTGAGGTAACACGATATGTCCCGTATTGGTAAACAACCCATTACTGTACCTGCAGGTGTTGAAGTAAAACTCGCCGCTGACAGCATTACAGTAAAAGGCCCGAAAGGGGAAATGACATCTCCGCTTTTCGACGGTATCACTGCTGCGCAGGAAGGTGCTGAGATTCAGCTGGCTTGTTCAGATCTTGGTAACAAGAAGATGAAGAGCAACTTCGGCCTGGCTCGTGCCCTGCTGGCAAATAATGTTACCGGTGTAAGCGAAGGCTTTAAGAAAGTGCTTGAGCTACGCGGTGTTGGTTATCGTGCTGCTTCAGAAGGCAAGAAGTTGAATCTGTCTCTTGGATTCTCACATCCGGTTGTCTATGAACTGCCAGAAGGTGTTGAGGCAGCAGTTGAGAAGAGCAATATCACCATTAGTGGTCATGATAAGCAGAGAGTCGGACAGGTTGCTGCCGAGATCCGCGCTTTCCGTCCGCCAGAGCCTTATAAAGGCAAGGGCGTTCGTTATGTCGATGAGCATGTTGCAATGAAGGAAGGTAAGAAGGCCTAATTCGCAAGAATTAGTGTGCTTCTCTAAAAGTTTAAGCAGGAGATTTGAGAAATGTCTGCAAAGCGTTACGAAAATAGTGCCGGGATTCGCCGTTCACGCCGTGTTCGCGCACGTGTAAAATCTACAGGCCGTCTGCGTCTGAGCGTCTTCCGTTCAGCACGCCACATCTATGCCCAGATCATTGATGATACTCTGGGTAAGACTCTGGCAGCGGCATCAAGTCTGGATAAAGAGATCACAGGTGGCGGTAACCGCGATTCTGCTGAAGCCGTTGGCAAGCTTATTGGTGAGCGCGCGACTAAAGCGGGCATCAGTGAAGTCTCTTTTGATCGTGGTTCCTTCTCATATCACGGTCGTGTAAAAGCTCTGGCAGATGGCGCTCGCGCTGCCGGACTGAAGTTCTAGGGGTATATCGATGATCAATGCTGATGAATTGGAACTAACCGAAAAACTGGTTACGATTAACCGTATCTCCACAGCGACTTCCGGTGGACGCCGTATGGGCTTCACTGCGCTGATGGTGGTTGGCGATGGCAACGGCCATGTTGGTTTCGGCCACGCTAAGGCGAAAGAGGTTCCTGAAGCTATCCGTAAAGCAAACGAGATTGCACGCAAGTCGATGATCTTTGTTCCGCGTAATGAAGGTACGATCCACTATCAGGTAACCGGTCGTCAGGACTCTTCACGTGTATTGATGAAGCCTGCCTCTGAGGGTACCGGTGTTATCGCATGTGCAGCTGTGCGTGCCGTACTCGAATCCGTCGGTATTAATGACATTCTGACCAAGAGTCAGGGATCTCGTAACCCGATCAATGTGGTTCGTGCTACATTTAATGGTTTGAAAGAACTTGAAAGCCCAGAGCAGGTTGCCGCACGACGCGGTAAAGCCGCCTGATTTTCACAAAAGTTATTAAGTAGGAGCAGAAGATGGCCAAGAAGAGCGTTATCCGTGTCCGTCAGATCAAGAGCGGCATTGGCTACTCCAAAGATCAGAAGGCGACTCTAGTAGGTCTGGGCTTCCGTCGTATGAATCAGACGGTTGAATTGGAAGATACCCCATCCGTTCGCGGTATGGTTAATAAGGTACGTCACCTCGTATCAATTGAAGCTGCGGAGTAAGTTATGAAGCTTAATACTATTCAATCTTCACCTGGCTCTCGTAAAGAGCGCAAGCGTTTGGGTACTGGTATTGGTTCTGGCCAGGGTAAGACCGGTGGTCGCGGCCATAAAGGTCAGAAGTCCCGTTCCGGTGGTAAAGTGATGCGTGGTTTTGAAGGTGGTCAGATGCCTTTGATTCGTCGTGTTCCTAAGCGTGGTTTCACACCGATTTCGCGCAACACCTTCCAGTTGATCAATGTTGGCCAGCTCGACAAGTTCGAAGCTGGTAGCAAGATTGATGCTGCGGCACTTTATGAAGCGGGCTTGGTGCGTAATGCAGTAGACCCTGTGAAGCTGCTGGCGAAGGGTGAGCTTTCTAAGAAGCTGTCCATTACCGTTTCAGCAGCATCAGCCTCTGCAAAAGCGAAGCTTGATGCAGCGGGCGCAACGCTGACTGTTGCCGAGGCCGAATAATATGTCTCAGGCAGGACAGCTTGGTGGATTGGGAAGCATTGGCAAGATTCCGGAGCTGAAAAGCCGGATTCTTTTCACTTTAGGGATGCTGGTTGTCTATCGTTTGGGTGCTCATATCCCGGTTCCGGGAATTGACGCTGCTGTTCTCGCTCAGTTCTTCAGTCAGGCCCAAGGAAGCCTTCTGGGGATGTTTGATATGTTCTCCGGCGGCGCACTTTCGCGCCTGACTATCTTTGCTCTCGGCATCATGCCTTACATCTCCGCTGCTATTATTCTGCAGTTGATGACGGTTGTGTCACCCAAGCTGGAGCAGCTTAAGAAAGAGGGTGAATCAGGTCGCCGTAAGATTACCCAGTATACACGTTACGGCACGGTTGGTTTGGCTTTCTTCCAGGCTATCGGCATGTCCATCGGACTGGAGTCATTCTCTGTCGCAGGCCAGCCGGTTGTCATTGACCCCGGATTCGGTTTCCGAGCCATTACTATCATCACCCTGGTTTCAGGCACAGTGTTCCTGATGTGGGTGGGTGAGCAGGTAACAGAACGCGGTATTGGCAATGGTATCTCCATGATCATCTTTGCCGGTATTGTCGCAGGCCTTCCTTCAGCCATTGGCGGCACCTTGGAACTTGCCCGTACCGGTGAGTACACTGCGTTTACCGTGCTTGGCCTGTTTGCCATGGCAATTGTTGTAACTGGCCTCGTTGTATGGTTTGAGCGTGCACAGCGTCGTATTCCAATCCAGTATGCTAAGCGCCAGGTCGGAAACAAGCTCTATGGCGGTAAGGCATCATTCCTGCCTCTCAAGGTGAATACTGCCGGCGTTATTCCACCGATTTTTGCCTCATCGCTGATTCTACTGCCTGCTACCTTTGCGCAGTTTACCAAGGACATGGAAGGCTTTGGTTGGCTGGGTGACATATCAGCAATCCTTTCCCCTGGACAATGGTTGTATATGGCACTGTTTGTTGGTCTGATTGTGTTTTTCTGCTTCTTCTATACAGCGATTGTTTTTAATCCAAAAGACACGGCTGATAACCTGAAGAAGAATGGTGGTTTTATTCCAGGTATCCGTCCGGGAC
The DNA here is from genome assembly GCA_050301755.1 of Mariprofundaceae bacterium. Taxonomy (GTDB): domain Bacteria; phylum Pseudomonadota; class Zetaproteobacteria; order Mariprofundales; family Mariprofundaceae; genus WSZY01. The sequence goes on along the minus strand of JBNKZS010000042.1, from coordinate 14,717 downwards.
AGAAGACAGCTGACTATATCGACTCCGTGTTGACCCGCATTACTGTGGTTGGAGCCATCTACGTCGCACTTGTCTGTCTGCTGCCTGAGTACCTAATCAGCGAGCTGTCTGTTCCTTTCTACTTTGGTGGTACCAGCCTGCTGATTATCGTGGTCGTTACCATGGATACCATGAGCCAGATCCAGTCTCACCTGATGAGTCATCAGTATGAAGGCTTGATGAAACAGGCCCGCCTGAAAACCAGCCGTTAATGAACATTGTTCTGTTTGGCCCGCCGGGTGTTGGTAAAGGCACCCAGAGTGATTCGCTGGTAAGTGAGCTTGGAATTACCCATTTTGCCATGGGCGATATCCTTCGGGCGGCGGTTAAAGAGGGCACGCCTCTCGGCTTGAAAGCCAAATCATTCATGGATTCCGGAAAACTGGTTCCGGATGAAGTGGTGATCGGCATGATTGAAGAGCGGATTATGGCTCCGGAAGTGGCAAATGGATTTCTTCTGGATGGCTTCCCTCGCAACGTTTCGCAAGCAGAAGCTTTGGCTGAAATGCTTGAAAAACATGGAAAGACCATTGATCGGGTCATCTTTATGGATGCGCCCGAGGAAATGCTTCTTAAGCGTCTGAGTGGGCGATTGATATGCAGGGGTTGCGGTTTTGGATTTCATCGGCATTATTCGCCCCCCCGCGAAGAAGGGCGTTGTGATCGCTGCGGTGGTGAGCTCTATCAGAGAGATGACGACAAGGAAGAGGTGATCAGCCAGCGCCTTGAAGTCTACGGTGAACAGACAAAGCCACTGCTTGAGTATTACAAGGCTCTGCCATCCTTCAGAAGATTGGATGCAGCAGGGGAGATGGCAGCTGTTTATGCTGAATTGATTGAGGCGGTTAAGAGCTAAGGATGATGAAATAACATATGGCAAAAGAAGATATCATTGAAATGTCCGGCGAAGTGGTTGAAAAGCTTCCGAATGCGATGTTCCAGGTAAAGCTCGAAAATGGCCATGAAGTGTTATGTACAATTTCAGGCAAGATGCGAAAGTTTTATATCCGCATCCTGCCAGGTGATAAGGTTACAGTGGAGATCTCTCCCTATGACCTTTCCCGCGGACGCATTAGCTACCGCGAAAAGTAAGTTCATTCCCGATTGTCGGGTTTGAATATGGTTGAGATGGATTGGCAGGCTTGAAGAGCTTGTCGTTAAATGAAGCGACGGGGGTAGATCTGTGAAGGTCCGTGCGTCAGTTAAGAAAATGTGTAATAAATGTCGGGTCATCCGACGTAAAGGTGTGGTTCGCATTATTTGCGACAACGCACGTCATAAGCAGCGTCAGGGTTAACCTGGCAGACTGCTATTAGGAGGCTTAAGTGGCACGTATTGCCGGTGTAAACATTCCAACGCAGAAACGCGTTGTCATCGCTCTAACCTATATCTTTGGTATTGGTTCAAGCAGTTCTCGCGACATTTTGGCGAAGGCTAAAGTGAGCCCGGATGCTCGCGTTAAGGATCTCACAGATGATGAGGTCAATACCATCCGTACCATTATTGATAAAGAATATACGGTTGAAGGCGATATGCGCCGTGAAGTCACCATGAGTATTAAGCGTCTGACCGACCTTGGCTGCTACCGTGGTCTTCGTCATCGTAAAGGGCTGCCAGTTCGTGGCCAGCGTAGTAAGACTAATGCTCGTACCCGTAAAGGTCCTCGTCGTACCGTTGCTGGTAAGAAGAAATAAAGGTTTGTAGGTAAGTAGAATGGCTGCACCGAAAACAACAGTAAAGAAGCGCGCACGCAAGAACATTGCTAATGCAGTGGCTCATGTGAAGGCCTCTTTCAATAACACAATCATTACGTTTACCGATGAATCCGGTAATGCTATCAGCTGGGCTACCAGCGGTGGTGCCGGCTTTAAGGGTTCACGCAAGAGCACTCCGTTTGCTGCACAGGTTGCTGCAGAAGACGCTGCTCGTAAGGCGATGGATCATGGTGTGAAGAACGTTTCAGTACTGGTTAAGGGTCCTGGATCCGGTCGTGAGTCCGCACTGCGTGCAATTGCTGCAGTTGGTCTGAACGTGACCTCAATCCGTGATGTAACCCCAATCCCTCATAATGGCTGCCGTCCTCCAAAACGGCGCCGCGTTTAGGAGTTTTAGACAATGGCTCGTTATCTCGAGGCTAAATGCCGTCTTTGTCGTCGTGAAGGCGAGAAGCTCTACCTGAAAGGTGGAAAGTGCTATTCAGACAAGTGCCCAATTGAGCGTCGCCCGTATGCTCCTGGTATGCACGGCCAGAGTCGTCGTCAGAAGGTTTCTGACTACGGTACTCAGTTGCGTGAAAAGCAGAAGGTTAAACGTATCTACGGTCTTCAGGAGAAGCAGTTTGCTGCTTATTACGAAGAGGCTGCACGTCTGCCGGGCATTACAGGTCTGAACCTGTTGCACCAGCTCGAGTCCCGCCTGGATAATATCGTTTTCCGTATGGGTCTTGCATCATCCCGTACTGAGGCGCGTCAGCTTGTCCGTCATAACCACATTCATGTGAATGGCCGTCAGATGAACATTCCTTCGTATCAGGTTCCTGTTGGATCCCGTATTGAAGTGAGTGCAAAAGCTGCCGACCACCTTCGTGTAGGCGCTTCTGTTGAAGCGGCATCTCAGCGCGGTACTGCCGAGTGGCTGGATGTTGACCTGACTACCAAGCAGGCAACCTATCGTGAACTTCCTGCACGCGATCAGCTTGATCCGGGTATCCGTGAACAGCTCATCGTTGAATTGTACTCCAAGTAACCATTGAGGACATCATTATGGATCTGATTAAACCACGTTCGATCACGGTTGAGGAAATTGTTCCTGGTCGTGCTGCAAAGATCACCTTTGAACCACTAGAGCGTGGTTACGGCACAACTTTCGGTAACAGCCTGCGTCGCATGCTGCTCTCCTCTCTGCCTGGCGGAGCGGTCACATCAGTGAAGTTCGAAGGCGTTACACACGAGTTCGACACCATCAAGGGCGTTCGTGAAGATGTGATGGATATCATCCTGACTCTGAAAGAGCTCGACCTGAGCATGGCGAACAGTGAAGTTACATCGATCAATCTGGACATGAAAGGACCCGCAGTTGTCACTGCCGGCGACATTCAGTGCCCTGCCGGTGTTGCCGTGATGAACCCTGAGATGGTTCTGGCCCACCTTAATGAGGATGCTGTACTGAAGTTTGAAGCGGTTGTTGAAAAGGGTCGTGGCTACGATCCGGCTCAGGAGCGTGAGGCTGATGAACGTGCCGTTGGCTTCCTTCTGGTTGACGCTTCCTACTCACCTATCCGTCGTGTTGCTACCCGTGTTGAAAATGCGCGTGTTAGCCAGAAGACCAACTATGATAAGCTGATCATGGAGATCGAGACCAACGGTTCGATCTCTCCTGAAGAGGCGATCGGTGCAGCTGCAAAGATTATTCAGGATCAGCTGATTGTATTCGCAGATTTCAATGCGCTTGAAGATGAAGCGGCTCAGGATTCTGACGATGAAGGCATCGTGGATGTGTTGGCACAGCCAATTGACCACCTTGATCTTTCCGTTCGTTCGATGAACTGCCTGAAGAGTGATGACATCTTCCGCGTTGGCGACTTGGTGCAACGTACAGAGCAGGAGATGCTTCGTACACCTAACTTCGGTCGTAAATCACTTACAGAAATTAAAGAAGTTCTTGAAAATATGGGTCTAAGCCTGGGTATGAAGCTCGAAGGCTGGCCACCTGAAGATTCAGCAGAACTTTAAGGATTAGAGAGGTATCACACGATGAGACATCGTAAACATAATGGTTCTCTTGGACTGCCAACTGCCCACCGTCGTGCATTGCTGGCAAACCTTGCGACAGCTCTGCTGACTCACGGCCGTATTGAAACCACGCAGGCTAAGGCCCGTGCAATTCGTCCCTATGTTGAGAAACTGATTTCATTGGGTAAGGCGGGTGATCTTCATTCACGTCGTCAGGCGTTGGCTAAACTGCGTCACCGTCCAATTGTTGATCGTCTTTTCAACGATGTTGCTCCGGTATTTTCTGAGCGCCCGGGTGGCTATACACGTATTATTAAGACCCGCTTCAGAGCTGGCGATGCTGCGCCAATGGCAATTGTTGAATTGGTAGATGCCGTTGCATCGGGTTCTTCCAAGGCTTCTGAAGAGGCTTAAGCTCTGCTTTTAACAATCTTGATAAAGGCTGCTTAGGCAGCCTTTATTTTTTTGTCTGCTTGAAATTGCAGAGTTAATCCAATATCTAATTGACCAGACAGGCATTAGCGGTTTGAATGCCGCGCTATGAAATACTTCTCTCTTCTATCTACGGCTCTTATTTTTACGTTAGGTCTTACTGCCTGTTCGGACAGGGCGTTCTTCTATAGTAATGAAGACGCTAACAAGCCTGCTTATGAGCAGGGAGGACAGCAAAGCGGATCTGCCGACTCGCGGGCCCCGCTAGATGTACCTCCTCAGTTGATGGGGGATGTAGAGGTCCCATCTCCAGGTGAAATTGCCACCAAGAGTGGCCGGATGTCATCAGCTGACAAGAAGCTGATTGCCGGCAAGGCAGTTTCACTTGATGCCAAGGTTTACGAGACCAGTGCAGCACAGGTTTTTTCAGCAGTTGTTGATTCCATGACGGCTTTGAACCTTCCCGTACAGAGTGTTGATTCACCAAGCGGCACACTTACAACGGATTGGATTCGTCAGGCGTCTGTTGAGGCCAACGTGGCATCATCAGTCTTTAGTGGCATGTTTGGCGGTGACGGTGTTCAGGCGTTTCGATATCGTTTTGTAGTCCGGGTTCTTCGCCAGAAGGTTGAAGAGGCAGAGGTTACAAGGCTAGAGGTTCGTACAATTGGCCAGGCATATATAAACCGTGCATGGGTGAACCGTCAGGTTGTTCGTAAGGCTAGTGATGAACTTTTTTCCGCGGTGGATGAGCGCCTTTCTAACTAGTTAAAAGTGGTAGTATAAAGATAAATGAGCGGTGGCCGAAAGGTTGCCGCTTTTTTTATGACATAAGTACTTTAAGGGCTTCGCCCGGGTTTGGTTGGCGCATCAGTGATTCGCCGACAAGAAACCCATAGACACCGGCACTGTTCATCTGATTGATATCATCGGGGGTAAAGATGCCCGACTCTGTGATGACCGTGTGTCCGTCTGGAATATGATCAAGGAGTGACAGGGTGGTTTGCAGGCTCGTCTCGAAGGTGTGCAGGTCTCGATTGTTGATGCCGACCAGTTCTGTTCCAAGTTTTAATGCCCGTTCCAGCTCAGAGACATTGTGCACTTCAGGTAATACGGATAATCCGAGCTCAGAGGCCGCCTGAGCCAGTTCCAGTGCCAATGAGTCATCAACCATAGCCAGGATGATAAGAATTGCGTCAGCGCCCATTTCACGGGCTTCTGCGACCTGATAGGGGTCGACAATGAACTCCTTGCGCAAGATGGGGATCGAAACCTCATTTCTGATAGCGCGGACGTAGTCATCGGCCCCTTGGAAGTATTTTACATCGGTCAAAACCGAGAGGCAGGCCGCCCCAGATCTCTCATAAGAGTTTGCAATCCAGACAGGATCAAAATCTTCGCGGATAATGCCTTTGGATGGCGATGCCTTTTTCACTTCAGCGATGACTGCATTCTCCCTTCGACTGATGCGCCCGGTTAGCGCGGCGGTAAAGTCAAGCGGGGTATAGCGGTTAGCCCGTTCTAAAATCGTCTGTTCGGATATCTTCTCTTTGCATACGGCGACCCACTGCCGTTTGTAGTCGGCAATTTCGTTGAGAATTGAGCTCATATATTACTCTGGGATGCTTGTTGAGTGAAGCGAGCAAGTGCTTCAAGGGTTTGAGAAGCCTTGCCAGAATCAATGGCTTCTGCGGCGATGCCGATTCCTTCAGGGATACTGTCGGCATAGCGGGTTACCCAGAGTGCGGCACCTGCGTTGAGCAGGACGATGTCACGGCCGGCACCTTTCTGGCCGGCAAAGATGTGCTTAATGATTTCTGCATTGAATGCAGCATCCCCCCCCTTGAGCGTATCGACCGTGGCAAACGGCATGCCGAATGCAGATGGGTCAATCTCAAAAGGTTCGATATCACGCCCCTCTTCAATCAGGTAGGCATCGGTGATACCGGTGGTGGTGATCTCATCAAGGCCGTCACGACCATGTACCACCAGTGCTCGCTTGATTCCGAGTTCTTTGAGTGCATCGGCAATCAGTTCCAGTTTTTCGGAGGAGTAGACGCCGAGTAGCTGATACTCAGCTGCGGCCGGATTGGTAAGCGGTCCCAGAAGGTTGAAAATGGTGCGTACCCCTAGCTCCTTGCGGACCGGGCCAGCATGGCGCATGGCGGGATGATGATTGGGGGCGAAAAGGAAGCCGATGCCGACTTCGTCGATACACTTGGCTACCTGCTCGGGTGTCAGTTCAAGCTTTACGCCCAGTGCCTCAAGTACATCGGCGGCTCCGGACTTGGATGTCATGGCACGGTTGCCGTGTTTGGCAACGGGTTGGCCGCAGGCAGCGACAACGATGGAGACAGCCGTGGAGATATTAAAGGTGCTTGAACCGTCACCACCTGTGCCGCATGTATCGAGCAGTTCTGTTGACACAGGATGAATGTGGGTTGCAGCGTTTCGCATAGCCCGGGCAGCTCCAGCAATCACTGCGGAAGATTCGCCACGGATGGACAGGCCGAGAAGAATGGCGCCGATCTGGGCCGGAGTTGCTTCGCCCTGCATGATCAGATCGAACACCAGCTCAGCCTGATTGCCGGATAGCTCCTGTCCGGTCTGCAGGTCAAAGACCGTTTTCTGGATTGTTTGCTGTGGGGTGAGCTTGCTCATAGTGAGACCTCCAGAAAGTTTTTCAGTATCTGGTGGCCATGCTCGGTCAGGATTGATTCAGGATGAAACTGTACGCCAAAGGTGGGGTGCTCACGATGTTGTAGTCCCATCAGTTCGCCCTCGGTTGTCCAGGCTGTACGGATCAAACAATCCGGTAGCGGTTCTTCCACAGTGAGGGAGTGGTACCTCGTTGCTGTAAACGGAGAGGGGATGCCCTTAAAGATGCCTTCGCCGGTATGCTCAATGGGGCTGGTCTTTCCGTGCATCAGGCGCGGGGCGCGGCTGACGACACCCCCGAACACTGCGCCAATCGACTGGTGGCCGAGGCAGACACCAAAAATTGGAATCTGGCCGGAAAAGCGGCGGATCAGATCCATGGAGATCCCTGCCTGGTGCGGCGTACAGGGACCGGGTGAGATGAGGATGTGTGCAGGAGCCAGCTCAGCGATCTCCTCAAGAGTGATCTGATCGTTGCGGAAGACGACAGGGGAGTCTTTCAACTCGCCGAGGTACTGCACAAGATTGTAGGTAAAGGAGTCGTAGTTATCGATGACGAGAGTGGTCATGCCGTGCCTCCAAGTACTGCATCTTTGCGGGCGCCCTGCGGGCGTGCAGTTTTGATGTCGTGAATAATTGTCATTATTTGTGCCCCGGTATGGAATCGTCAGGTTGCAGAGTGGCTAACGCTACTGAGCGGAACATGGCCGTGGCTTTGTTAACACACTCTCTGTGCTCGCTGGCAGGGTCAGAGTCAGCAACGATGCCGGCACCGGCCTGAACATTGATGATGCCATTCTGGATGACTGCTGTGCGGATGATGATGGCGGTATCCATCTGCTCGCCACCGAATGATATGTAGCCGATGCAGCCGCCATAAGGGCCGCGTGCTTCATGCTCCAGTTCATCAATAATCTGCATGGCTCTGATTTTCGGTGCGCCGGAAAGTGTTCCTGCCGGAAAAGTTGCTGCCAGCAGATCAAGTGCGTCGACATCATTGCGCAGGTTGCCTTCGACCTGAGAGACAATGTGCATAACATGCGAGTAGCGTTCGATGCACATCGACTCACTGACAGTGACCGATCCAAAATCGCAAACACGACCAAGATCGTTGCGACCAAGATCGACGAGCATCACATGCTCGGCCAACTCCTTGGTATCCTGAAGCAGGTCGACTTCCAGTGCTTTGTCCTCTTCCTCGGTTTTGCCGCGAGGGCGGGTACCTGCGATCGGGCGGACGATGGCGCGCTTGCCCTCCTTGCGGACAAGAATCTCCGGCGAGGAGCCGATCAGCACGGTGTTATCAACGTGCAGGTAGAAGAGGTAGGGCGACGGATTAATGTGTCTGACAGCACGATAAATGGCTAGGGGGTCGCAGGTCAGGCGGGCGGAGAAGCGCTGCGAAAGCACCACCTGAAAGATGTCTCCGGCCAGAATATACTCCTTGGCTTGGGCAACCATCTTTTCATAATCGCCTTGATCAATATGGGATTGAGGTGTCTCCCCCTCCGTGTTGTCGACATCAAGATGCATCGGATCTGGAACGCTGTTTTCGGCCAGTTTTTGCTGCATGTTATCGAGCAGTAGTTCTGCCTCTGCTGCATTATCATCCAGAACACAGAGGTGCATGGATCCCTTCAGGCTATCCATGATAACAAAGCGGTCGATCATCATGAAGGCGGCTACAGGCGCTTCCGTCTCATGTGCGTTCACGCCAGGCTCAAAGCGGTGAATGATGTCATAAGAGAAGTAGCCGACTGCACCACCGCTGAAAGGGAGGTCGCCAACATCTTCGGCGGCATCACGTGCAATAATCTCGCTGCGAATCCATGTGAGAATATCGCTACCCGCCTGGCGAATGGTTTCGCCACTGCGTTGTGTGATTTTCAGGCTATCATGCTGTTCGACTGAAACCTGGGAAGGTTCAAAGCCGATGATGCTATAGCGCCCCCAGTGCTCACCACCTTCGGCGCTTTCAAACAGGAAGCATTCACCGTCACCGCGAAGGCGTGCAAATACCGAAACTGGCGTATCACAATCGGCGGAAAGGGTTCGACGGAAGAGTTTCATTTTATCTGCTCTCAAATGGTGTTGACACTGGCAAGTGCTCATGGCTGTATTCGCGACCGCAACGGGTCACCTGACCTGATGCTCTGGGGCCATAGCTCAGCTGGGAGAGCGCCACACTGGCAGTGTGGAGGTCAGCGGTTCGATCCCGCTTGGCTCCACCAGATATAAAGCCGGGAATTGTCATGTGACGGTTTCCGGCTTTTTTTATCCTGAATGTAGTATGCTCTCTGTACATCGCTGCGAAACATACATTTTCTACCGCTGGCGGGCTAGGTTCAATTCATCGCTGCGAAACCCTTTAAAGTAAAAAAAACCGGGCGCTTTGGCCCGGTTTTAGGTATCCCATATGGATCCTTCTAGAAGCGATCCAGAACTTTTCGATTGATCACAATGTTGTGGTTATCCCGGACTGTCGCCATCCAGCGAGCAAAGCGTACAGCACCTTTCCCTTTTTCAACTTCAGTACGCATTGATTCCCTCTGGGCATCAAACTCACCTACATCAGGAGTGATGATATTTTTCACCTGTACAACAGCAAAACCTTTCGATACCTCAACAGGTGATGAGATGGTAGAGCCTTCTGCGGTTTTAAACGCCTGCTCCAGCATGTCAGGTGTCAGCCAATCTGAATCGTCACCTATGCCGGTGTTTCTCACGGGCTTGGAGATGTAGATCGGCTGGCCATAACTTTGTGCAAGTGAATCCAGAGACTTCTCTCCCGTCTTGGCCAGAATTTCTTCAGCCAGTGATTTTGCCAGAGATTCTGCGGCCGCATTTCTGGCGTCAGCATATACTGCTGCAGCTGCATCGGCGAAGCTCAAGGTGTCAGGCTCAATGCGTTCGAGAACTTCTATGGCAACAAAACGACCATCATTCAGTTCCTGGATGCGCACGGACTCTCCTGGCAGTGCAGAAAAAGCAGTCGCTCTGAGGGAGGGGTCACTGTTCAGGAGCGGATCACCTACGACCATCTCTGCACTGATCGGGCCAATCTCTCTGGTGGTAAGACTCAGGCTGGCAGCAGCGGCAGTGAGTGAGCCCTCCATGCCAAGCGCATCATCGACTTCCTGTGACAGCTTGTACGCCTCTTCGCCGGCCTTCTCTTTTCTGACCGCCTCAGCCAGCTGTTCGTACACCTCATGCAAAGGTGTTTCAGTGGCGGGCTTGATTTCATTGAGTTTGATAATGTGAAAACCGAAATCGGTTTCAACAATGTTACTCACTTCGCCCTCGGCAAGGGTGAATACAGTCGCGTCAAATTCGGGAACCATGGCGCCTTGCGGGAAGAATCCGAGGTCGCCGCCCTTTTCAGAGGTTACATCTTCAGAGATCGACTTGGCGACAGTGGCAAATGATTCTCCCTTATCAAGGCGGCCCTTTGCGGCTTCGATCTTTTGTCGGGCCATGCTACGCATCGCTTCGCTGGCATCCCGTTTGCTCCGCACGAGAATATGGCTGGCACGGCGCTTTTCAGGCTGAAAGAATTCAGCATGACGCTGTTGATAGAGTGTTTCAACTTCGGCAGCTTCGACTGCCATGTCGCTGGCAAATGTCTCTGGCGATATCTCTAAAGCGGCCAGTCTGACCTTGAGTGGTGAGCGATAATTTTGTAGGTGGGCCTCATAGTAGTCACGGGCCTCTGTTTCATCGACCTTAACCTTTTTGATCATGCTGGCCGGATCGACAATCACGGATGAAAGCACGCGTTTCTCGAGCTCCCGATTGAATTGATCTCGAATCTCTTTGTCGCTAACGCGGGCAGAACCCACGACTGCTTTTTGCAGCGCATCAATCATCAGGTTGACGCGCTGGTCATGTTCATAATCGCGAGTGGTGCGGAAACCCATATTGCGGGTGATGATCTGGTAGCGGTTGGCATCGAACCCGTTGGCTGACTGAAAAGCAGGGTTGGCCTGTACGCTGGCCATCAATGCCGCTTCCGGAGCTGCCAGCCCCATGCGGCCTGCCTCATCGAGCATCAGTTTTCGGTTGATCAGTGTTTGAATGACCTGCTCTTTCAATTCAAGCTGCTCAATGAGTTCCTTTGAGAACTGCTTGCCCAGCATGGCTCTATAGTTATTCAGTTCCCGTTCGTAACTCTGATAGAAGGTGTTGTCTGTAATGGGTTTTCCATCAACTTCGGCGACAGTCGCCACCTGATTACCCATGAAGTAGTCGCCTACTCCCCATAGTGCAAATGAGAGTGCGATACCGCCGAGAATAACCTTGGCGATCCATGATTGTGCTTGATTGCGCATTGATTCGAGCATGCGTCCCCCGAAAACTTTAATAAATTACTGAAAAAACAAGGAAGCGGGACGCTACTCAAGGGCTGCGCACTCGGCAAGTGAAGGGTTGATGATGAATCAACATATTGGGCATAGAGGTAAAATCAGAGGCGGAGATAATTAAGTTCTGAGGTGATTTGTGATTGAACACACTTGTAATTCCCGTTGTGGCGCCTATAAACACGCTATGCGAGCATGGCATTCATACCTTGAGACGTGGAATTGGCGCGCTGAGCGCCTTGGTGATCGGACTGTTCATCTTTTGCAGGGAATTATCAGGTTTTATCACCTGACAATTGCAGTGCTGGGAATGGTTTTTAAAATGCAGTGGCTCAGTCGCCCCGCTGTGACTCATGTGGTCATCCGTCAAATCTACTTCACAGGTGTTCAGGGGCTCCCCTGGGTGCTTTTTCTTGCCCTCGGGGTCGGGGTTGTTGCCATCTATAATATCGTGGTGTTCGCTCAGCAAATTCAAGACATGTCGTTTATCGGGACATTGATGAATTGGGTGGTGGTACAGGAGGTGGCGCCATTCCTGGTAGCTATTTTTTTGCTGGTTCGCTCCGGTGTCGCCATTGTGACCGAGGTTGGTTATATGCATGTGCGCGGAGAAGACGCCTTTCTTCGCAGCATGGGCGTTCACCCCTATGAGTATCTGCATCTGCCTCGTGTCATTGCATTTGCCCTTAGTGGTTTGATTCTCACCTTTCTATTCGTGGTGGTGGCTGTTTGGGTTGGTGGTTTGGTGCTTTCGTGGAGTCAGACCATGAACTTTTTCGAGTATATTCTTGAAGTTAGACGTGGAGCTAATATTGAGATGCTGCTTGCCATGATGTTAAAAGGTCTGTGTTTTCCAATGCTCTCATGTATGCTTTTGCTGGATCAGGCCTGCCGAGTAGGCCGGGATCCCAATCAGATTCCTGTAAGGGCAACAAATGGCGTGTTGGGGGCGCTTATTATGATGATTCTTCTTGATGTTTTATGGGTCACCATAAGGAATTTCGTGTGAGTGATTCACTTCAGTGGGAGGAGATCCCCCTGTTCGGAGATGTGCTGCCTGCTGACGTGGTCAAGCGCGGGCAGAACATACGCATTGTAATGAATAATCGTTTTCAGTATGCATTCCTGAGTCTGATGTTCCCCGATATGGGCGTACAGGGATCTCTTGCTTCATCCATCTGGCTTGAGAGCGACGGCAAGCGTTTTGCGGCCGGAACGCCCGAGTTTTGTCTTCGTGTCGGCAGCATGATTCGGCACCGCGGGTTGATGGCGAATATCAGTATCCGGGAGAATTTGTTGTTGCCATTTCTCTATTCTGGAGATGAGGAGAGGCTGCAGAAAGCAAGATCGCGAGTGGATGAGGTGGCTGAGTTTCTGGAGATTGAAGGGTTGGATACCCAGGCCGGTGAACGTTCCGGTTATACGCACGCGTTGGTAAGTTTGGGTCACTGTATTCTTCAGGAGCCGGATGTGATCGTGGCTCAGGAGGTGCATGTGGGCATGTCTCCTGACCGATTGCAAAGATTCGCTTCAAAGGCAAGGGATGCATTGGAGAAACTGGGGTCGGGCGTTCTATATCTTTCGGGGTCAGAGCATGAGGGGTCAGGCCTGACATTCGTTCGGACACATCAGATAGTTGATGATTCAGTATCGGACGTCAGTGGAATATGGTAGGTAAGTGATGGCAGAGCAGGAAGATTTTGTTTCAAGCATGCGACGCCAGGTCGGATGGTTTGTGATTCTCGGTGTGGGAATCCTGCTTCTGCTGCTGCTTGTCGTCAGTGTTCGCACCAATGTCTTTGCCAAGCAGTTCTATGTCTATTTTTTTCCCCCTTCGGCAAGCTCTTTTTATGAAGGACAGCCGGTAAAGTTTCAGGGGTTTGCAATCGGCCATGTCGACAATATTGAGCTGCAGGAGCAAGGTAAAGTAAAAATCACTTTGGCGCTTTTGGAACGCTACAGGCGGATGATTCACGAAGATTCCATTGCCAGAGTGATCAAGGAGGGGCTGATTGGGGAGCAGGTGGTTGAAGTGACTGCCGGTGACACCAAGGTTCCTGCAATTCAAGAAGGAAAAATATTGGGGTATGAGACGGAGGCATCTTTTGAGCAGTTGCTGGCTGATTTGAAGCCTGCTGTTGGTAATGCCAATGTGCTGCTCAAGGAGCTGGCCTCACTGGCAACGTGGATGAACGATCCGGGGGGCGATGTGCGTATCGCGATGGCAGGATTGAAACAGGTCACCCAAGGGGTAAAGGGAGAGAAGCTGGAGGCCATGATCGAACAGTTCACTGCCACGTTGACTCACCTGCAGCAGTTCTCGGAAGCATTGAATCAGCAGCATGTGGCAAAAGAGCTCTCTTCTTCACTGAAGTTGATGTCGAATATCCTTAACGATCTGCAGCCATTGTCTCAGGCGATTGGTAAAGAGGGGGCTGTGACGGTCGAGCATATGAATGCTTTAATGAAGAATGTTGACCAGCTCTCAAACTCCCTGAACATCGTAGCCTCTGATCTCTCTGAGCTAACGCCGGAGTTGCCGGGTCTTGCCCGTGAATCCCGCGAGACCATCGAAGAGATTAAAAGTCTGATCAAGGCTCTTCAGGGTTCATGGCTAGTTGGCGGGGAGAGTAAGCGAAAATCAGCTGATGAAGGTGCTGCTGCAGCTCCTCCGGCGCTGGATTTCCGACCATGATCCGGTGGGGAATGGTTCTGGCTGTCGTCTTAATGGTTGCCTCCTGTGGTGGTTCCGGGCAGAAAAATATTATCGACAACCCTTATGCCGAAAGAATGAAAGAGCTTAGCCGTAATGGTGTGATTGCCATGCAGCGGGAGAGATGGCTGCCTGCACAAAACCTCTTTGAACGTGCTCTGCAGGCTGCCCAGCTGGCCAACGATCCGGCCTTGATTGCTCAGGCATGGTATAATCTTGGCTCACTGTATCTCTCTTCCGGAAGCGATGAGAAGGGTGAGAAGGCATTGCATCAGGCCGCAGAGGTGGCCGAGCAACACCAGCTGGAGATGACTTTGCTGCGTACCAGGATCGCACTGGCTTTGATTGATCAGAAACGAGGGATAAAAAGCAAATGGAAGTTGGATGCAATTAGTCCCTCTATGCCTCTTGATATACATCTGAGTTTTGCACGTCTGGCCCAGTTGCAGGGGAGATATGAGGTTTCACTACAGGCATATGATTTTGTCTTGAGCAGGCGAGATAGAGATCGGATATCCCTGCTTTATAAAATTAATGCCCATATGGGCATGGCTCTGCTTGCTGAGCAGCAGAATAAGCATCCTGATGCCCTTAAAGAGGTGAAGGAAGTGTTGGACTTGAGCCGGGAAGTAGGTGCACCAAGGCTGGCGGCGCATGCCTTGATGCTGGAGGCGAAGCTGGTGGAGAGTGAGCCTGCAAAAGAGGATTCACTTGAAGATGCCCTAGCGATTTATCAGGCGCTGGGAGACCGGCGCGGGCAGAAGGATGCCCTGATCCAGCTGATAA
>JBNKZS010000041.1:0-18782 GCA_050301755.1 Mariprofundaceae bacterium | reverse complement strand
CACGGTTTATCGTGTGCGCCTTTTTTTATGCGCAGTGATGAAGAGGGGGATCTCTGATTCCCATCATGGTCGCCTTACGTGCTTGCCGCATCGCGCCATATAAAACGTCGCATAATGAATATTATGTAAAGTCATAAAGAGAGAAGAAACGGTAATATGCCTGAAAGAATATTAAATAAGTCTAACTACTTCGATATGTTAGATGAGCTTATGAAAGTATTACGTAAAGAGTGCCCGTGGGACAACGAGCAGACACTCTCCTCTCTTCGTACCTATACGCTCGAAGAGACACACGAAGTGCTGGAGGCGATTGATAAGGCGGTAGAGCACAATGATTGGTCATCACTGAAGAACGAACTCGGCGATCTGCTTATTCAGATCGCCTTCTATTCAGTTATTGCAGATGAACGCGGTGAGTTTGACCTTGGTGATGTGTTCGAGTCACTGATCCAGAAGATGATCTATCGACACCCACATGTGTTTGGCGATGCCAGGCCATCAAATGTTCTTGAACAGTGGGAATCACTGAAAGATGAAGAGCATAAAGAGCGCACAAGCCTGATGGACGGAATTCCCCCGCTACCGGCGCTTGCCTACGCCCTTAAACAACAAAGGCGCGCTGCTCGTATCGGCTTTGATTGGAAAACAGCTGAAGATGTGATTGAGAAAATGGAAGAGGAGCTCTCTGAACTTTCTGATGAGGTCAGAAATGGCGCAGATCCATCCAGAGTTGAAGATGAGTTCGGCGATGTACTCTTTACACTGGTAAATCTTGGCCGAAAACTCGATCTGGATGCCGAAATCTGCCTGATGCACACCAACCGCAAGTTTTCAGAACGGTTCAGAGGGATTGAGTCCCTTGCTACAAAGCGCAATCTGGATCTATCCGCGCTTGACCTTGATGCGCTTGAGTTGCTCTATGAAGAGGCCAAGTCTGAAATTGAACGTAGAAAACGGAGTTAGCATGAGTGAAAATGAGAACCTACAGAATCCACAGGAGCTGCAAATTCAGATTCCGCCCGATATTCAGAGGGGCGCCTATGCTAACAACATGGTAGTGGCACATACCCAAGAGGAGTTTGTTCTGGATTTTATTATGGCCACGCCCCCTGTCGGTATTGTTAATGCCCGTGTGGTTGTTTCCCCTTCCCATGCCAAGCGGATTGCCGAAGCACTTATTGAAAACATTCAGAAGTATGAATCACGTTTTGGTGAGGTGAAAAGCATTCCTGCCGGTCTCCCTGATGACGTAACCTCTCACTGAGAATGGTCGATGAATTCCGACTCATTTAGACCCTTCTCTTTATTCATATGGTTCAAATGACGTTCGATTACCTCTGACAAGGTACATCCATCCCGAATAGCAATATAGTTTAACAGCGCCCATGCATTGTGTGACAAGGTAACGGTTTTGGTTCCTGGTGAATTGGCGCGCCTTCTGCTCGCACGTATGGCATTTTTAAGCTGAATCCACTCACCGCTTTGAAGCCAGGATTCGCACCATCGGTTCAGGTTCTCGGTAGGATTCTGTATTTTGCTCTCATTGAGAAGATCAAATGCTCTGGTAGCCTTATAAGTTCTGTATTCTCCAAGCCACGTGGGGTTTTCGAGCTTTTTTTCGATCCATCGATGGGCAAACCATCGATCACTTTCGGTTACCCTGTAACGTTGCCTTGCCATATGCCACCTCGCAATTACGTGACAAGGTAACGTATATTTATTAAGCGATCAATGATGCGTTGGCGCGTCTTGCATCCAGTGTACTGCCTCGGAAACGGCCACGGAAAGTGCTTGCCCCTTTGCCGTGAAGGCAGCAATGGCCGATGCCAGTCGGCAACCGGTACCATGAGACCGCTCTTCATCCCAGTCCTGCCGCTCATGAGGGAATGCAATCTCCTCACCATCCATGCAGAGAATATCAATAAGTCGATTGCCGCGAATGTGGCCACCTTTAAGAAGTACCGGAACCGAATAGGACGCAAAGAGCTGGGTTGCCGTCTCCTTGTCCGTTTGACCGCCAAGAAGTACTGCCGCCTCCGGAATGTTCGGTGTTATCAACGACGCCTTAGGCAACAGCCTTTCTTTTAATAGAGAGAGCGCTGAATCATCAAGAAGCGACTTGCCACTGCTTGAAACCATGACCGGATCAACAATAAGGGGCTTGTCTGCATGCAGCTCATCAACCATAGCCGAGACCAGTTCGATTCTGTCGGCATCGTAGAGCATGCCGGTTTTGACGGTCTTGATATCATAATAGGCAAAGCAGGCTCTGATTTCTGCTTCAAGCTGATCAAGAGAAACCGGTTCAATGCGAGTAATCTTGTCAGGATTCTGGGCGGTAAGAGCAGTAAGGGCTGAGCACCCCTTTACACCGAGCGCGTGAATGGTTCGAAGATCAGCCTGAATTCCTGCTCCTGCACTGCTGTCACTGCCTCCAATGGTCAGGACAGCCGGAATCAAGCCCCCTCTCCCTCTTGCCCCTGCTTGCGTCGCAACATACCGATCTCACTTAGGCGCTTCTTGAACGCTGAAGACTTGCCTGCAACAAAGTTGATGTGTTCGGCCGGGAATGCGTACGCAGTAACGCTCGAATCAGCTACGACATCAGCTGTCGGCATGCTCAGGCCACTCGTTGAGATCTCACCAACGATATCTCCCTGCCCCAGTGAGGCAACGTGATGGCCATCGGCAACCACATGAATATATCCGTTGGCAATGAGGTAAAGGTTGGAGTTGAATTCCCCCTGCCTGATTAAAAGACCTTTGCGATCGAGTGAGTAGACCCTGCACTCATCAACCAGATAGTGACGGAGGTACTCGGGAAGCACCTTAAACAGCTGGTGGCGTGAGACAAACTTGTAGATCGGCTCTGGAGCCATGGCCACCTTGGATCGGGTTGCCAGTTGGGCACGTCGTGTCTTGGCAAGCCTGCAGAGCCGCTCTTTAAACTCGGGAAAGGCCTCTGCCACCCCATTGATCTGCTCAAGTGATACGGCAAATACCGTTACTTTGTCATCGGCTATCACATCGGCCACAGGTAACGAAAGGCCGGACGCGGAAACTTCTCCAACAATATCGCCCTGTTTCAGCTCCGCCAACGTGTTGCCGTCACTGACAACCCTGACATGGCCTTTGGCGATGAAGTAGAGAAAGGTATTCTTTTCACCATGTCGAATGAGCTTGGTGTTCTTCTCGACATGGAAACATTTGCACTCTTCAATCAGCTTTTGACGATACTCTTCGGAAATACTCGTAAACAGGCGATGTTTGCCAAAAATCTGAGCGACCTGTTCTGGCGTCTCTTCCACCTCCACAGCATTCAGCCAGCGAAATGCACTGTCCATCTTGATGCTGTCCTTCTGGGTGGCGCCATCAAGCATCATAAAGAAGGCCAAAGCGAGGAATATTGAAAGTTCGCTGGTAATCAGTACGAAGAGTGTTGCCAGAGAAATAATGGTTAAACGTACAGCCTGTTCGCTCATGTCCCGCTTTACATAAGTGAAGATCATGCCGATCACAGGCACCAGAAGAAGCGAAGCCAGAGCCAACTCAAGCTTTTCAGCACCCATGTGCTGGTAGATACCTATGGCAGTAAAAAGCCCGCTCAGAAAGAGTTTGACCAGAAACTTCCAGTCAAACTGCAGTACACTTTTGATCAACTTTTCCTTATGAAAACTCACGGCTTATCGACTCCAAGCATCACACATTGATCTGGCAGTTGATTCAATATCATCAGAAGCAAAAAGGCCAGAGATGACTGCGGCACAATCAACCCCCGTACTTTTAACGGCAGGCAAGGCTTCCAGCGTAATTCCGCCAATGGCAACAATATTGGCATCGGGAAAGAGTTGCTTTGCCTTCTGCAGACGCGGCAAACCGATCGTCGGCACCTCCGGTTTACTGGTCGTCGGGAAGACCGCCCCAAAGGAGAGGTAATCCGCCCCGCTCTCCAGCGCATGCTTGCCGAAAGCCGCATCAGCACGGCATGTCACACCGAGAATCATCTCACTACCGACGTCATGACGAACAACAGCGAGGTTTTCGATATCATCCTTACCAAGATGCACGCCATCGGCCTTTAATTCCTGGGCTAGCTGAATCGAGTCATTGACGATCAGTTTTGCGCCGTAACGCGCTGTAAGCGCCCTGAGGGACTTCCCACGCTTCAGAGCAGCCTTGTACCCCTGTTTTTTGTCACGAAACTGCAACGTCTGCACACCGCCCCTAAGTGCCGACTCGGCTCGAGCAAGCAGATCGGCCATCTCAATATCGGCAGGAAGAATACCGTAGATACCGGAAATGATTTTACTCATCGTGAAAAGGTCAATCCTCCAACAGCTTGAGAAGATCCGTGAAGTGAGGCAGAGAGAAAACGCGATCTGCATACTCTTCAGGTACCTCCTGATAGCCATGTTCGGCAAAAGCAACCGTATGGCAACCGGCGTTGAAACCCGCCTCCACATCAAAACGGGTATCACCAACCATCACGGTTTCGGAAGGATCAACGCCCATGGCCCGGCAGCATTCATAGAGCATGTCCGGCGCGGGCTTCTTGGCAAAACCGTCTTCGGGCGACAGCGCCAGCGTCAGATAAGGGGTCAATCCAAGCTGATCAAGCACCTGAACGCGTGCCTTAGCGGGCTTGGCAGTTACACAGGACATCGGAACACCCTTGTCGCGAAGCGTATTAAGCACATCCATCACACCCGGAAACGGCACGCCGAAATCGGCAGGGTGCTTCTCATAGATGTCGGCAAAGGCATGATAGAGAGCCATGGTATCGGGATGGTCCATCGGCTTACCCAACACATTGGAAGCAAGCTTCTGTGCACCGCCACCGACATGCGGTTGAGTCTCGGCCAGTGTCATCTGAAAATCGTAACCGCACTGTTTCAATGCGCGGTTGGCATTGGCCTGAATATCAGGAAGTGCATCGACCAGTGTACCATCAAGGTCAAAAATAAAGGCTTTTGGGGTGCTCATATCATCTCTCCAAGGGTTTGAATGGCGAGGTGAAGCTCCTGCAACACCGCTGCATCCGTTTCGTGGGCAGTATGGTACTCCAATTGGCCGACAATTTCCCCATCCGATGTTTGCGGATTTTGTTGGCTCAGGCAGGCGATAGCCCATGCAGCATGGCCGCGGATAAGAGGTTCAGGATCGCTCAGTGCATTAACCAGTAGCGGTATATAGTTTCTATTGCCTGAGTTGCCCATGGCTATGGCAATATTACGCAACAGACCTGCCCTGCCCGCTCTTTTGATCGGCGATTTACGGAACCGCTCGCGGAAACTTTCATCATCCAATTCAAAAAGACCGGATAGTTCCGGCAGGGTGTTTTCAACTCTGGGGTTTAGCTGGTCCAACTCTACTTCATCGACCTTCCGGTTCCACGGACAGGCCATCTGGCAATCATCACAGCCATAGATACGGTTACCCATCAGCGGGCGAATATTAAGAGGAATAAAGCCTCTATATTCAATGGTTAGGTAAGATATACAAAGTCGCGCATCAACAACAAACGGTGCCACGATCGCTTTGGTCGGACACACAGTGATACAGGCGGTGCATGTCCCGCAATGAAACCCGGCAGGTGCATCAGGCTCTATCTCTGCCGTGGTGAAGATCTCCCCTAGCATAAGGTAGGAGCCGTATTCACGGTTAATGGTCAGCGTATGCTTTCCCTGCCAGCCAAGCCCCCCCTGTTCTGCCAGAGCGTGCTCCAGTACCGGAGCAGTATCGACATAGACCCGTTGATCATGCGCTCCCATAAACTCGTCCAGATCATGCGCCAAGGCCTTCAACCGCTTCTTCATCACATCGTGATAATCATCACCATGGGCATAAGCAGCGATCACTCCCCTTCCCTTGTCCGATTCAGCCTCTTCCAGTGAATAGGATGGTAGCATGTAACGCATACCCACGCATATGACTGACTTGATACCTTCCAGCATGCTTTCGGGATGCTTGCGGCGCTCAAGACGGCTCTCTTCAGCCATATAACCCATTTCACCATGCATATTGGCACTTACCCAGCGCTGCAGCCCTTCACGGTGCTTGTCCGGAAACCGGGGTGATGAGACAGCACAAAGCTCAAAACCATGCTTGCTGGCTAGCTCACGAATACTCTCTTTGGAAAACGTCTGGGGTATCACCCCCTAACTCTGGCGTGTGATATCTTTTTTGTCTTCATACAGGAAAATGCTTGGATTGATTAATACTGATGTGAACTATTTACCCAATATTATCACTTCCATCGATTAGATTACTGAATCGAAAGAGGGTGGTATGCACAGAATTTATGTAATTGAAGATGATGGCTATATATATGAGATGCTGGAATCCATGCTAGCCCAGTACAACCCACGCATGTTCAACTGTCCTGCCGCTGCTCTGAAAGAGCTTCGATCAAGTAATAATCCACCTGGCCTTATAGTGACCGATTACCTGATGCCAAAAATGAATGGCCTGGATTTTCTGAAGGAAGTCTCTGCCATCTACCCGAAAGTACCTAAACTATTGATTAGTGGCACGCCTCCACACCATACACCTAAAGATGTTACGGTACTCAGCAAACCATTTCGCGCCATGCAGCTAATCGACATGGTTGATCAACATATCAGTTTACATATCAAGGCAACTGAGATTAGCTGACCTTTATACGACAGACTTTAACCGGACCGGCTATTCCCTTCAGGCTGAGTTCATCAACGACATACTCAAACCCAAAGTTTCCCGCCACACCAAAAGTTGACTCATCCGTCAAAATCTCCTGCGGCTTGGCTTGGCTTTCGAGGCGGGCGGCCAGATTTACGTGCCTGCCAATCACTGAAATCGCCCTGCGGTCCTTACTTCCCAGAATGCCGAGTACTGCCGTGCCGGAAGCGATTCCAATACCGATATCAAGGACCGGCAATCCCTGTCTGCTTCGCTCGGCATTCAAGGAGGCAACGGCCCTTTGCATCGCTATACCGGCCTGTACCGCATGAACAGCAGCCGGAATAACTGACGGCATCACGCCAAATATGGCCATGGCACCATCACCGGTTATTTTATCTACGATTCCGGCTTCCATCAGAACAGGTTGAATCATCGCATCCAGATACTCATTAAGGGTTGCCATCACAACGGCTGGTTCATGCGACTCATTGAAAACAGTGAAGTTGCGTAGGTCGACAAACATGGTTGTGATCTCTCGTCTTTCACCGTCGGCATCCATCTCAAACAGCCCGGAAGCAAGTTTTTCCGCCATGGATGCACCGAGGTATTGATCGAGAAGTTTCGACTGCTGTCCACGCAGAAGACTCAACTCATTGGCAGCCTGCTGCAACTTCTGGTGTCTATCAGCACGTGTCCCGGCATCAAGCAGGAGTAACCAGTCGCTACCCTGCTCACGGAAAAGGTGAACATCGACGATACTGCCGTTATCCATCTCCATAAATGGAAGATCAATGTCAGCGAAATTATCATCCAGCATGCCCGCAATAAAAGGAAGCTGCTCATCAAGCTCGCCGTTTTTATCAAAGGAGGAAACTCCGAAATGGGCCCACTCCCCGCCCCAGCTTACCGGACGGTTCCGGCTGATCTGCACCCAGGCAGGTTTCAGGCCGTAAATGGTCAAACGATTCAGGTGCTCAAGCACCGCACCGGGAAGGTTTTTCAGGTTCACAGGAGAATGCGCTCAGCCAGCAACTGGAAAGCCTCTTCCACACCCTCTCCGCTTTTCGCACTGCTTTTAAGAATCGTTATCCCCTCATCCAAAAGTAACTGCTCATCATCAGGTGATATGGTCCACTGAGATTGCAGGTCACACTTGTTCATCACCAGAATAAAGGGAATATTGCCGATTTCGTTATTTACACGATCCCTCAATGTCAGCGCCGTCTGCAGCGTTTCTGCACGTGTGCCATCGACAACCAGAAGGTAGCCGGCACAACCGCGAAGGTAACTCATCTGGACCTTTTTATACTCCTCTTCCCCGTGAATATCCCAAAGAATCAGGTTGATATCGGTTCCATTGATTGTAAGAGATTTCTTGTCGACTTTAACGCCAATGGTGGAGTGGTATTTCTCGGAGAAGATGCTTTTCACAAAACGCTGGACAAGACTCGTCTTTCCAACCGAGAAGCCTCCCAGCATACATATCTTTTTCTGGATCATTGAGACGATTCAAACAAAGAGTCGCCAACGATCAATCGAAGCGTGACTTTCTTATCTGCCTCCTTTCGGGAGGCTGACTCTTTCCTGATTCTGATAAAGCGCTCTTCAATCCCTTCGGCAATGAGCATCGTCTGAACCTTAATGGCGCGAGCCATTGCCAGAGTCCTGTTTCGCTCAGAGTCCCCCAGGTTTCCTGTGTTGCCTTCAACTTCAATCAGCGCATTCGCTTCCGCCATCAACAATAACGAAGCGCTGATCTCGTCAGCCAATTGGCCAAGCTTGTCCGATTCACCCGGTTCCAGCTCCGATTTATAGGCAATAAAATTCAAGTCGAGCGAATCAACATATGCTTTCAAATGTGCCAACGCCTCTTCAATATCGATGATGTCGGCATTATATTCAATGACTCCTTCGATAGTCGGAGCTATCTCTTTGAACTGACGGATCCATTCGCTCGGAGCGCGTCCGCTTGCGGTCAGGCGTCCCTGGTGGATAGTCAGGTGAATAGAATCAGGTGGATTCAGCACTGTTCTCGCCCGGAGCAGGATCTCATCATCGCCATAAACAATGGTTACTCTGCTGCCATCGAATACTGAAACACCACGGATGCCGCTACTTAACTGTTCGGCTTTTGACAGCCACGATTTCCCGGCACTTCCCGATGCCATCAGTATTCTTCCCTTCAGCTGCAGTCTAATCGTTGAAGGGGGCAACAGGGTGCGCCTGGCCTGATTTAAAATATAAGCCGGATCATCAATATTGATCAGGCGAGTCGCATCCGCTGTACGCAGTCCCTCTACACTCTTGATGCGACTCATCGACTCCCTGATCCAGTCGTCTCCGGCCTCACCGGATATATAGAGCGTTGCGTCTTTAACCTTTAGCGATACCGCCTTCAGAAGAGTCAGTGTTGATTTAACCCGTCTTAATAGCTCTTCGTCACTGATCGCAAGGGAGGATACCCGTAATTCGGTAGATGATACTCCGGGAATGAAGCGGGCATTGTTCGAGGCAGCCGAGACCCAGGCATCATCGGCACGACCCTCAACCAGAAGCATCCCTTGGGTGACCGATAGCACAACCCCCTCAGGCGGCATTAAAGTCGACTTCGCCCGGCGCAGGATGAAATCATCCTGTAACGAGTAATAGGGCTCCCAGATCATTGTCACACCCTCGATACCGGACGTGTTTACAATGTCATCAGGAGTATCGGCCATAGCGTCGCGCAACCCGCGTATAAAATAACCATTATCATGGCTGTACTCGATCACGATCAGGCCCGGTTCGGACTTCAAGGCATTAATAAGCGCCTGCCACTTTTGATGCTGATAATAACTCCAACCCGCCCAAGTCAGCAGCAGAGCTCCGGCCATCACAGCCGCAACAGGCAGAAGATAACCTCCTCCGGCTTTTTCGCGTTGATAACGCGCCTGCAGACAGCTTCGTAATTCATCATGAATGAGTTCAAACGGCGTTGCATCGCCATCAAACGCTTCCAGCTCATTTCCCATCCGGGCATGAATATCTTCAGTGGCTTCAATAAGCCGCTGGCGCAGTTCAGATGGAGCACTGCCCCGGATGACAGCTGCCAGAACCGCTTTCGGCCCTCTCTCAACCCAGACGTGCAAACCTCCGACCTGCATCGATTCAAGCGTGTCGGATTCCTCCGTGGCAAAAGAGTCGCGTACGAAGTCCTGCAAGGCCGTGAGCATACCGGAGACCATGTCGCCATCCTGTCCCACCAGATCATCAGCTGTAACGTGATGAAGGAGAAGTCCTGTCTCCGCATGAATCAGAAAGAGTTGCTCAACGCGGAAGACGACGGTCTTCAGCATGACAACTTCGGCAAAGGATTTGCCTGTTCGAATTGCCTCAAGACGCCATTTGAGCCCCTGAATGGAGAATGCATGCTCCAACGCCTGATTCAGCGACTGCAGCATGCCTGACAGTGTACTTGTGATCGCCTTGCGGATTGCCGGACCCATGACCGGAAAGAGAGCGTCGCTTAAGGCACGGGGGTTCCTTTGTACCGATCTCTTTAGCGCATCTTCAACGGCGGGGGTCAGGGCATTGGAAAGTTTATTGCCCTGCCTCGAGCTATGCATGACAGCCTCGGGCAACACAGCCGAAACCGATTCGGCATATATCTCCTGGTTATCAAGGCGATGCTCCAGGCGAGAGATGCGCTCCTGCTCCTGTCCAAGCACCAGCTTGCGCAGTTCATCATAACCCGCCTGTTCTTTAGAGTTTGCCACGCCTAGCTCAACGGCTCCACGGAATAGCCAATACCTTAGCTCGCCTCATCATCATTCAAACGAATGGCGATCTCAGTAAACAGCGAGGCAAGTGCTTTACGATCCGTTTTATCCGAACGCAGTTCCGACATGGCCTGCTGAAGCGTCTGAGTAAGCTCTTCCCGGGTTCTGCTTAAGTCGCCGGAAAGCGACTTGGACTGCTCCAGCAGCTTCTCACGCAACTCTCTCTGGCCTTTCATCATCTTGTCAGCCAGATCACCTGATTTCTGTTCCAGCTCTTTCTCCAGCGAATGGATATCCTTATTGATATCCTTCTCTCCACTTTCACGCTCTTTGCGCTCGGCAGATAATGCATCTGAAACCGCATCGACTTCGCTACGGATATAACCTTCAAGCTCATCCATACGTGCGTCACTGTCGCTTCTCAGGGCCGAAAGCTCTTTAAGGATTCTCTCCTCCAACGCGCTGAAGCGCTTCTCATAGTCGCGCATCTGAGCACCGAAAAGAATATCTCGAATCTTGTCAACATTCTCTTCCGAATCTGGCATTTCACTCTTCATATCTAAGGACTTCTTTTCAGCCATTTGCTCTCCTCACCTTCAATGAAACGTATCTTTCCATTTAAAATCCATGGGACTGTTTGTTTCGTTTGTTAACTTTCAATCTCTTCTACTTTCCACTAATCACTAAATATGCAGAACTCATCCATGTTTAGACAGCTCATCCCTGTTACGCGACAACATGCCTGATATTTTTGATCTTGATATAATCACCTTACGACCGTCTCCACTGGCTTTAATTGCCCCGGCCTGTGTAAACAGTTTCAGAACTTTTGTTATATGCTCTCGCGTGCAGTTGAGCATTCGGGCAAGATTCACATGGGTAGGAAGGTTTACAGTGACCGTGCCATCTCTAGCGCTACTCCACTCTTCAAGCCCAAGCAGATAGATTCCCAGGCGGGATGGGGCCTGGGACTGCCCGAGCCGGCGCACCACATTCTGGGTAGCCGTGTATCGTGAAACCAACGAGGCAATGAGCTTTTTTGCAAAAGCCTCGTTTTTCATATTCTCATCCCACAATTTCTTTGAAATCGATAAAGCCTGGACAGAAGTCAGGCATCGAACATGAGCCATCCGTTTTTCATTGCTTATCAAACCCAGTTCGCCAACCAACTCTCCCGGACCAAGGGTGAACAGTAGTGTTTCGCTTCCATCCACATCGTCAACAAACACCTCAACCTCACCCTCCAGAAGCAGGTAGGCAGATCGTGGAGAGCCTTCCCCCTCCATAAGAAGAAATGATCCCTTCTCGGCATTGAACTTGTCTGCTTTTGGGAAATCACTTTTATTAAAGAGTTGTTGACCTGCTCGCATAGCCTTCTCCATCTCAATCGGTTCGCCATCTTATAGATATCGACCTGATAATGCATTGTGAAATATTTCACAACACTTGCCTTTAATAGGATAAGTGCGATCAGTTATTCTTGACTGATTCCGTTACTCTGCCACAAATAACGAAGCTCAACGTCTTCAGGGTCAGTTGTAATCTCAATGCGGATAGCATCCGCAGGAAGCAGGTCGAATGCCCGCTCAGGCCATTCAATGAGAGTGATCCAAGGTGATTCAAAATAGTCGCGCACGCCGAGCATCTCGATCTCGCCGGCATCATCAAGACGATACCAGTCCATATGGGCTATTTGGCAACCTTTACCGTCGTAGGTCTGAATCAGGGCGAATGTAGGGCTTGGCAGGGCTTCATCTGTCACGCCCAGCGCACGCATAAGAGCTCGGGAGAAGACGCTTTTACCTGCACCCAGTTCACCTGAGAGAGCAATCACCTGCCCCGGCTTGATCTCTGTAGCTAACTTTTGAGCGTAGGCGACGGTTGCTGCCTCATTCTCCAGACGGATGGGTTTCATGCTTTTAACTGAGATGAGCTACAGGTTCTTGGCCAGAGCCTTGATCAATTCGTGTTTGGTGATCAGCCCTTCAATGGTGTCATTGTTGACGACAGGAAGGTGATGGACATTACCCTCGCTCATCAAGGCGGCAATCTCATCAAGCTTGGCTGTTGGCAACACGGTCTTTACGTTTCTGGCCATCAGATCTTCAGCTGTCATCGCCTGCATGCGATCAAGCTCCTCTTCAAAGCGCCCTTCTCCGATAGGAATCACCATATCGAAGATGGCCATGGCTGTCGGCAGATGCAGACTGGCCTGCTGATCAATCAGATCCGATTCCGTGATGATACCAAAAAGCCTCTTTTCAGCATCCACGACCAGCATGCCGGTCATATCCTCTTCGGCAAATCGTTTGATGATCTCCTGAATCGGTGTATCGATATCGCAATGTGGAGGGGTTGCATTCATGATCTCGAGCGCTGTGGTCATAACCAGCTCCTTTGAAGTTACTTCAACCTACATCCTTAGCATAGATGACCCTGCCGTTGCGGCAAGGTCATTGAACTAAAAATTATGCTTTATGGTAAATTTCGCTTCCCTGACGGGTGAACTCTTCCGACTGTTCGTGCATACCGGCTTCAATGGCCTTCTCTGCATCATCTAGGCCATGCTCTTTGGCATAATCACGGACATCCTGCGTGATCTTCATCGAACAGAACTTCGGACCACACATGGAGCAGAAGTGAGCCACCTTGCCGCTCTCTTTCGGCATGGTCTCATCATGGAATGCGCGTGCCGTATCCGGATCGAGAGAGAGGTTGAACTGATCCTCCCAACGAAATTCGAAACGAGCCTTGGAAAGCGCGTCATCGCGTTGCTGGGCACCGGGATGACCCTTGGCAAGGTCAGCCGCGTGTGCTGAAATTTTGTAGGTGATCACACCTGCCTTCACATCATCACGGTTTGGCAGTCCCAAATGCTCCTTCGGAGTCACATAGCAGAGCATGGCGCAGCCATACCAGCCGATCTGGGCGGCACCGATACCGGAAGTGATATGATCGTAACCCGGTGCAATATCCGTGGTCAGCGGGCCAAGCGTGTAGAATGGGGCCTCATCACAATGCTTTAGCTGCTCATCCATGTTGGCCTTGATCATATGCATCGGCACGTGGCCCGGACCTTCAATCATCACCTGCACATCATGTTTCCATGCGATCTGGGTCAACTCGCCCAGTGTCCGCAGCTCGGAGAACTGTGCTTCATCGTTGGCATCAGCAATCGCACCGGGACGCAGGCCATCACCGAGTGAGAAAGAGACATCGTACGCTTTCATGATTTCACAGATCTCTTCAAAATGCGTATAGAGGAAGTTCTCTTCATGATGTGCCAGACACCACTTGGCCATGATAGCGCCACCGCGCGAAACAATGCCTGCCAGACGCTTGGCAGTAAGCGGTACATAGCGAAGAAGCACACCGGCATGGATAGTGAAGTAATCCACACCCTGCTCTGCCTGTTCAATCAGTGTATCACGGAAGACTTCCCAGGTCAGATCTTCAGCGATGCCATTGACCTTCTCCAGGGCCTGATAGATCGGCACCGTACCAATCGGCACAGCCGAGTTGCGGATGATCCACTCACGTGTTTCGTGAATGTTCTTGCCGGTGGATAAGTCCATGATGGTATCCGAGCCCCAACGGGTTGCCCAGGTCATCTTCTCGACCTCCTCTTCAATGGATGAGGTGACGGCTGAATTACCGATATTTCCGTTTATTTTCACCAAGAAGTTACGGCCGATAATCATCGGTTCAACCTCAGGGTGGTTGATATTGGCAGGGATAATGGCTCGGCCACGAGCCACTTCATCACGTACAAACTCCGTTGTGATCACATGGGGAATGCTGGCACCGAACGATTCGCCGGCATGCTGTTTGGTAATCTCGCGCAGATGTTCACGGCGCTGGTTCTCACGGATGGCCACATACTCCATCTCCGGCGTAATGATACCCTGACGAGCATAGTGCATTTGCGAGACATTTTTGCCGATCTTGGCCTTTCTGGGCTGTTTCAGATGGGCAAAACGGAGATGATCGAGGTTTTCGTCATCACGACGCTCATTGCCGTACTTGGATGAGAGACCGGTCAGAAAAAC
The DNA here is from genome assembly GCA_050301755.1 of Mariprofundaceae bacterium. Taxonomy (GTDB): domain Bacteria; phylum Pseudomonadota; class Zetaproteobacteria; order Mariprofundales; family Mariprofundaceae; genus WSZY01. The sequence goes on along the minus strand of JBNKZS010000041.1, from coordinate 4,315 downwards.
GGTATCGTCACGCTCTTCAATCCAGGCGGTACGTACATCAGGAAGTCCTTTCTCAAGATCAAGCTCAATTTCCGGATCGGTATAAGGGCCGGATGTATCATAAACCAGGATCGGATGATTCTCTTCAATGCCTTCAGTTGTGGTGGTCGGCGATAGCGAAATTTCGCGCATCGGCACACGAATATCTGGACGCGAACCCTCAATATAGACCTTCTTTGAGTTCGGAAAAGGTTGTCTCGCATCGGTGGTTGGAACTTCTGCGTGTGTACTCGACTCTTTCATGAGACCTCCGTCATGGAAATTGAAACCGAACCCTAACCGACCCGGAGGCTCATATACAGAGAAGGGTTATGTGGTTAATGGCAACCTGAATCACCGGCATGGCATGGTCCCTCTTCCGGTTGAAACGTTGCATGGGTGATGCCGAATTCAGCCACACAGGCATGTAACTGTTTTAATATACTGCTCCATTGTCTTAAATCTTTGCACTCCACATGGGAAGACATGGCCAGCTCTCCGCTGGGAAGCCTCCAGATATGGACATGGTGCAAGTCCCCGACCTCATTAATGGCTTTAACCGCATCAATAATCTCATCCCTATTCACGCTATCCGGCACCGCCGCCATCAATTCAGATGTGGTCAGGCGAATCAAGCGCCAACCACCCCATGCCAGAAGCCCGCTAACAAGAAAAGACAGTAACGGGTCGATAAGCATCCAGCCTGTTAAAAGAACCACCGCACCACCAGCCAGCGCTGCCACCGAACCGAGCGTATCACCCAGGACATGCCAGTAGGCCGCTTTACTGTTCAGGTCTCCGCCTCCCTGCAACCAGCGCAGCACAATGAGGTTCACAATTAGGCCGACCAGAGCAACGGCTGACATGATCGAACCATCCACTATCGGTGGTGAAACGATGCGTCCCACAGCTTCCCAGACAATCCAACCCGATAAAAAACAGAGAGCGAGGCCGTTAATCTGGGCGGCAATAATCTTTGCCCGCCCGTAACCGTAGGTCATCCCCTTGTGCGCTGGTCTGTTGGCGATTTGAGCGGCTATGGAGGCAATGCCTAATGCCGCAACATCGGAGACCATATGAGCGGCATCGGCCAGCAGTGCCAGTGAACCGGAGACAAGACCTCCGATCACCTCTACGACAGCAAAGAGTGCTGTTAAAACAAGGGCGGCATTAAGATGACCATTCCCTGAATGGTGATGGCCATGAGAGTGATCGAGGGAATGGTGGTGATGTGTACTCATATTCGTGAACAAACTTAGCTGTCGAAGAGCCGTATCACAAGAGACTTACAGAGGCTCCCTTTCTTCTCTACACTCGCCCCCAATGAAACAGTACGCGCTCAAACGTCTCATCGGCATGATCCCACTGCTGCTTGGCATCACCATCATCTCGTTTGGCATGATGCATCTGGCACCGGGAGAACCGAGCGTTGTAGGTAATGAGTTCAATCCCAAGGTCTCAGCCGATGATATCGAACGGCTACGTGCCTACTACGGCCTGGATAAGCCGCTTTATGAGCAGTACTGGAACTGGCTGAAGCGATTGGCGGTTCTCGATTTCGGCAACTCCTTTTCCAGCGATGGCAGAGCCGTACTCGACAAGGTTATGGAGCGGCTGCCGGTTACCCTCTGGATCAATATTCTGGCCATGCTGTTGATTCTGGCGATCGCCATCCCGATAGGTGTGGCCTCAGCCGTACGCCAGAACTCGTGGTTCGACCGCGGCATGACCGTTTTCGTATTTGTCGGTTTCGCCATCCCCTCCTTCTGGCTCGGTCTGTTACTGATGATCGGACTGGGGGTAAACACCAACCTGCTTCCCGTCTCGGGTATCCACGACTACAGCTGGCAACAGATGGGTTGGATCGAACAGCAGCTTGATCTGATGAAACACCTGATCCTGCCGGTCTTTGTCTCCGCCATCGGTGGACTGGCCGGTATGAGTCGCTTTATGCGTAGCGGCATGCTGGATGTGATTCGTGCCGACTACATCACCACGGCACGTGCTATGGGAGTGGCTGAACGGGTGATTCGTTACCGCTTGGCACTGAAGAATGCCATGTTACCGATTATCACCCTGCTCGGCCTCTCCATCCCCGGCCTGATTGGTGGTTCGGTTATTGTCGAACAGCTTTTCTCCATTCCCGGCATGGGGCTTCTCTTCTATGAGGCGGTGCTGTCGCGGGACTACCCGCTCGTGATGGGTATAACGGTGATCGGAGCGGTTCTGACGCTGCTTGGCAACCTGTTGGCTGACCTCTCTTATGCCTGGGCTGATCCACGCATCCGCCATGGAGGCAAGGGATGAGAGCCATATTTATCCGGAATCCATTGCTGGTGATCGGAATGCTTGTCGTGGCAACGGTGGCTCTGCTGGCAGTGCTGGCACCATTCATCGCTCCTTACGATCCAGCAGATATCAATGTGCGCGCCATCCTTCTCCCCCCATCTTGGGAGCACTGGTGCGGTACCGATACGTTGGGACGTGATGTACTGACACGCATGCTCTACGGTGCCCGTGTCTCTCTTGCTGTGGGCTTTGTCGCTGTCGGCATTGCACTGGTCGTCGGTATCATCCTCGGTGCCATTGCCGGTCACTATGGCGGCAGGATTGATGGCACACTAATGCGACTGACTGACATGGTTCTCTGCTTCCCCACTTTCTTCCTGATTCTTGCCGTCATCGCTTTTCTGGAGCCATCAATCTGGAATATCATGATTGTCATCGGTCTGACATCGTGGATGGGAGTCACCCGACTGGTTCGTGCCGAGTTTCTCTCCCTGCGTGAACGGGAGTTTATCCTTGCTGCCCGTAGCCTTGGCGTCTCATCGTTTCAGCTGATCTGGCGCTATCTGCTACCCAATGCCATTGGCCCCATTCTGGTCTCGGCCGTACTCGGTGTTGCCGGAGCCGTACTGGTGGAGTCCGGATTATCATTCCTGGGGCTTGGCGTGCAACCGCCTGACCCTAGCTGGGGCAACATGCTCACTGAAGGCAAAGACAATATTCAGATTGCCTGGTGGCTCTCTGTCTATCCCGGTCTGGCGATCCTGATCACGGTGCTCGGTTATAACCTGCTCGGTGAAGGCCTTCGTGATCTCTTCGATCCGAAAAGCAGCAAACGGTAGCCGAAGATGGTGGACAATCGCGATATCGAATACATGAACATGGCTCTGCAACAGGCTGAAATTGCAGAAGAAAATGGTGAGGTCCCTGTTGGTGCCGTATTGGTCACCGGGGATGGCAGGCTCTTCACCTCCCACAACGCCCCGATCACCCTTGATGATGCCTCAGCCCATGCCGAGATGCGCGTCATTCGCGATGCCTGTAAAGCTGTTCGGAATTACCGACTTTCCGGTTCCACCCTCTACGTGACCCTTGAGCCATGCACCATGTGTGCCGGTGCCATCATCCATGCCCGTATCAAACGGGTTGTCTATGGAGCATCGGATCCCAAAACCGGCGCAGTCGAGTCACTCTCAACCGTACTGAGCGATGAGCGACTGAATCACCAGCCACAAGTACTCTCTGGCCTCCTGGCGGATCAATGCGGCGAACTACTGAAGCGCTTTTTTAAAAAGCGCAGGAAAAGCTAGCGTGGATTCATTCTTGCTATAACATCTTCTATGCTGATTTTTTATATGGACACGTAGCGAGGTATTAATGCTCCACCTACCCATAAAAGATTACGTCACCCGCAGCGTAATAACCGCAACACCTGAGATGAATGTTCAATATGCTCTGGAGTTGATGAACGAATCGAAGGTAACCAGCATTATTATATGCGATGAAACGATTCAGCCCGTTGGCATTATCACGACACGTGATGTCCTTGCGCTGTTCAAACAGGAGGATGCCCACCTCTACCTTCCCGCCTCCGAGGTGATGACCCGCGACCTGATCACCTGCACGGATCGAATCAGCCTGCTCGACGCCTTCGACCTGATGATCAACCACGGAATCCGGCATATTCCTGTCGTTAATCATGACAATCGGTTGACAGGCATCATTTCGGAAACCGATATCATGAGCTCCATGGGTTCGATTGACCTGATGCGCATGCAGACTGCAGCAGAGATCATGCATACCCCGGTCTCGACTGTCTCTAAGAATACGTATCTATCCAAAATTATCGCAATCCTAAACGATGACCATATCGGCAGCGTCGTTGTTGCAGAGGCCAACAGACCTGTCGGCATCATCACCGAACGTGACCTTCCTTCCCTGATTGGCCAGGGGCTCTCCGGAAAAACACCCGCTGAATCAGTCATGTCCGAACCTGTCATCACGATTCATG
>JBNKZS010000040.1:0-18978 GCA_050301755.1 Mariprofundaceae bacterium | reverse complement strand
TTTTACCGCTTCCCTGTAGAAGAATCCGGTATATATCTTTAAGTATTTTAATACGCTCATTGCTGAAGCCACGCCGTCTCAGGCCAACCAGGTTCAGTCCGGCCAGTCCAGGACGATAGCCACCAGCTGTCAGACAAAAAGGCGGAATATCCTTCACAATACCGCTCATGCCGCCAATCATTGAATAGCGGCCGATCCGTAGAAACTGGTGAATAGCAGACATGCCACCGATAATCGCGCCATCTTCAACCGTTACATGCCCGGCAAGCGTTGCATTATTGGCCATGATTACTTCATTGCCGACCAGGCAGTCATGTGCAACGTGGGCATAAGCCATCAGCAGATTGCCGTTACCCATACGGGTTAACATGCCACCACCCTCTGTGCCGGGGTTAATCGTTACACTCTCACGAATGGTATTGTTATCGCCAATGACGACTTCGGAGGGCTCACCGTGATACTTCAGATCCTGCGGCTCATGACCAATACAGGCAAAGGGAAAAATACGATTCCCGGAACCAATCGTCGTATGACCGGAAATGACAACATGGGAAATCAACTCACAACCATCGCCCAGCGTGACATGTTCATCCACAACACAGTAGGGACCAATATTAACGCCCTCTCCAATGCTAGCCTTGTCAGAAACAATAGCTGTCGGGTGAATCATGCCTGTTACCCTGCATCCTTGGGCATCAATGTTGCCATCAGTGTACCCTCACAGACGAGTTCACCATCGACAAATGCCTCACCTTTAAAACGCCACATATGGCCTCTCCGGCGCAGGCAGGTCAGCTCAAAAATCAACTGGTCGCCCGGACGAACCGGTTTGCGGAAGCGGACTCCATCGATACCGGTAAAATAGACCAGAAACTCCTGATCCTCGGGTGCTGACTGGAAAGCCAGAATGCCACCTACCTGGGCCATGGCCTCAACAATCAGCACGCCGGGCATGACGGGAAAATCAGGGAAATGACCGGTAAAGTGAGGCTCATTCACTGTGACATTCTTGAGTGCCTTGATAGACTGATCGGGCACGTAATCGAGGACTTTATCAACCAGCAGCAATGGATAGCGGTGTGGCAAGTAGCGGAGAATCTCGTCAATATTCAGTGTAGGCATCAATCTTTCCTCAATTTTATTCAAGTTTTTGTTTTAAGCAGCTTCCACATCTCAGGCAGTTTACCCATCAATGCTGACATTTTCAGCCATGAGCGATGTGGAATAGCAGGGAATCCGGCATAAGCCTGACCGGCTTTCAGATCACCAATCACACCCGATTTTGCAGCAAGCTGAACCCCATCCCCGATGTTAAGATGTCCTGCCACTCCCACCTGGCCACCAATCTGGCATCCCGTTCCGACTTTGGTTGAACCCGAAATTCCAACCTGGCTGGCCATGATGCTGTAGGCACCAACCTCGACATTGTGGCCAATCTGAATCTGATTATCGAGCTTCACACCCCGCCGGATAATGGTGTCGCCCAATGCACCCCGGTCGATCGTTGTGTTGGCTCCAATCTCGACATCATCTTCAAGCACGGCACGGCCTGTTTGCGGTATCTTCATGTGCTCGGAACCTGTCCAAGCATAGCCAAACCCGTCAGAACCTATCACAGCTCCGGCCTGTAGAATCACCCGGTTTCCGATGAGCGAGTCGCGGCATACGATTGAGCGCGCATGGAGCCGGCACATCTCTCCGATCACGGCATGATCTTCAACAATACAGCCCGCATCGATCACTGTCCCGCTGCCAACCACAACTCCCCTGCCAATAACCGACTGGGCACCAACATCAACATCTTCGGCCAGAGTTGCTGTTGGATCAATGGATGCAGATGGATGACGAACCCCCGAGGAGACCGGATCAGGATGAAAATGTCGCTGCAGTGTCGCAAAGGCCAGATACGGATCCGCCACCCTGATGAGAGCGGTCTTGACCCCGTCAACATCAGCATAGTCTGAAGCAACAAGCACAGCGGCGGCTCTTGTTGTTAAAAGAGCCTCTTTATAGCGCATATTGGCCAGAAACGAGACATCGGTAGCTGTCGCATCCTGCAGGGTATTGATACCGGTAACGATTTGGCCATCGCTGCCATTCTCCAGAACGGCATCCAGAATCCCTGCCAGTTCACATAGCTTCACATCAAAGCCCGATGATCAGCTTGTTATTTATCCAGCAACTTCGTGATTTCAGCCGTTACATCATGGGCAGGATTCGAGTAAAGCACAAACTGGGCTTTAGGAAGAATGAGGTCGTAACCATGTTTCTTGCCGAAATCTTTTAGTACTTTACTGAGTTTAATGCCTTGAGCTGACTGAAGCTTACCCTGTTCCGCAACAATCTCTTCCTGGGCATCCTGTTGCTGACGCGAATACTGTTTACGACGCTCATTGATCTCTGACTGTTTCTGAGAAAGGCGCTCAGGTGACATAGCCATGGACTGACCAAGCATATCTTTCTCTGCCTGCTCGATTTTTGTTCTCAGGGCGTCCAGTTCTTTCTGCTTTTTGGAGGTTAGAGCCTTTAACCGATTTAATCCCTGCTGATATGCATTCGTATTCTCAATAGCACTGCGAACATCAACCAGACCTATCTTAAGTTCTGCTGCTGTGGCTAAAGCTGAAGGCAGTAATCCTACCGCTAGAATAACACCGAAAAACGACTTTAACTTCATATAAAACTCCTAAATATTATAACAACTAACAAAAATCAAAAACTGGTCCCTAAGGCAAATTCAAAGCTTCGCAAATGGTCACCCTGCACCTTATTGATTGGGAAGCCCCATGCAAGGGATAATGGCCCAACTGGAGACAACCACTCTATACCAACGCCTGCAGAAGTTCGAATTTTTGAACCTGAAAACTTCTCACTCACATTCAGTACCTGCCCGGCAAATGAGGTGTTTATGGTGCCCCAGGTCGTTCCTGCATCCACAAAGAAGACACCTCTGAATCCGGATGTCTCCATGTAGGGAAGCGGGAAAAAGAGATCCAGCGAAGCTGTAAACTTCTTGTCTCCACCCAACGCTTCCTTGGTAACCGTATCCCGCAGAGATACGCCTAAAGAGTCAAAGCCGCGAAGCGAACCGACACCACCCAGGGAATAACGCCTGTTAATCGGTATCTCTTTACCGGCTAGGCCGGATATGGAATCAACCGCCATTTTGGGACGGAGCACAAAATCATTTCCCAGCGAAAAATAGCTCTCTGTCGACGCATACATTTCATAGAACTTGTTACTTCCGCCAAGCCCGGCCACTCTGATCCCGACCGTTTCAAGGTGCCCTTTAGTCGGGGCAAATCCGCTGTTTCGAGTATCCCAGGAGATCGAAGTGGACATCTCGCCGGTGGTGTTTTTTCCTTCCTGACTGCGCAGGGCAATGGAAGCAGCCGGGTCAATATTGGTAATGTTCGATTTGTCATACTGATAGCCGATCGAGTATGAAACAAACTCCGTCAGTGGAACCACAAAATTGACGCCTGCACCGATATTGTTCTCATTATAGAAGACCACTTCATTCAGCTTGGTCTGAGTTTTATAGACACTCAATGAGGCACCAACCTCGCTATCCAGAAAATAGGGGTCAGCGAAATTTCCGGAGAAATTCTGAGTCGAGGCTCCCATATCAGCTTGTACGTTGGTAACCAGCCCCCTGCCAAGGAAGTTTCTCTCTTCAATCTTGCCGGTTAAAAAGACCTTTTCCAGTTGGGAGTAACCGAGACCGGCGGAAAAGCTTCCGGTCTTATCATCATCCACCTTAACATTCATTTTGACTCGGTCAGGATCTTCCGTCTTTTCAAGGTTTACACGAACCTCTTTAAATAAACGGGTTCGTCCCAACCGCTCCTTACTTCGATTCACGCCTGTCGATTTATAGCGTTCACCCTCATACTGGCGGAGTTCACGGCGGACCACTTTATCCGTGGTCTTCTCATTTCCTGATATCTCAATGCGCTCCACATAGACCTGCTGACCTTTTTCAATATCAAACGTGATAGTTACCATCTGAGATTCGATATCGCGTTTGAATAGAGGCGTGGCACTCACAAAAGCGTAGCCTTCATCGCCCACCTTCTGTTCGATGGCCTGAATAGAGTTGCGCAGTTCCGTTACCGTATAAAGATCCCCTTTCTCGAAGGTGATCGCCTCCTCAAGAACTTCGCGTGAAGGTACCAGATCCCCCTGAAGTTCAACTTGATCGACATAATATTGCGGCCCTTCATAAAGGCTGAAATTAAGGTAGAAGTTTTCTTTATCGGGCGTCAGCGAAAGCTGGGCGGACTCAACCTTCATATCCAGATAGCCATGATTGAGGTAATACTGCTGAAGCATCTGGGCATCACCACCGAAACGTTCTTTATTAAAGACATCGCGGTCACTGAACCAGCTCCCGAAATTGGACTCGCGCGAAGCGATCTCATCCTGAAGCAGTTGATCCGAGAATGCATTGTTACCGATAAAGTTAATGCTCTTAATATGCGTGACCCGACCCTCTGAAACAGACAGAGAGAGATCAATTCGACCATCGGCACGGACTTTTTTCTCGGCCGTCACATCCACCTGATAAAAGCCCTTCTTCAAATAAGCCTTACGAATGGAGTTTCTGTCTTTTCTCAGTTTTGTGTCGCTGAATACACGTCCGGGCTTTAAATCCAGCTTTGGTTTAAGATCCTTATCTGGAATTTCATCATTGCCGAGAATCTCGATGGAAGCGATGAGAGGATTCTCTTTCACCACATAGACGAGGCGCACTCCCCCGGCTCCAGGAAAACCTTCAACATGAACATCTGCAAAATAACCCGTTGCAAAGAGGGCGCGGACATCACGACTGATCTGCTTTCTGGAGAATCGCTCGCCTGCCGTTGCCTGAACATTCGCAAGAATCGCAGCACTCTCAACGTAGCGGTTTCCTGAAACTTCGACAGAAATAATTTTTCTTTCCGCTTCCGCCTCAGCAGCAACAGATGGCGTTAAGGGCACCAGCACCATCAAAAAAAGGAGGGCTGTTCGCAACGATGAATAAAAACCGGGAATATGCATTCTAACCTCTAAACCACCTTGCCAAATCGTTATAAAAAGCAAACAGCATCAGAAAAACGATCAAACTGATTCCAATAACCTGTGTTTTTTCCATCATCGCTGGAGAGAGAGGCTTACCGCGAATCTTCTCAATGCCGATATACACCAGATGCCCACCATCCAAAACGGGAATAGGCATAAGATTTAGGACGGCAAGGTTAACGGAGATCAGTGCCAAAAACGATATAAAAGAGACCAGCCCGAGTTCAGCTGTCTTGCCGGCGAGTTGTGCTATCGCGATGGGTCCGCCGATATTATCGGCAGAGATGGCAGACGTTGCCATTTTCCCCAGCATTTCCAATGTCATCGCCGTCATGTTCCATGTCCTTTCAAAACCGAAAACGACGCCTTCAAACAGCCCCATACGGTAGAGAACCGGTTCGTGATCAGGCATTGCCGCCAGTCGAACCCCTACCCGTCCGAAACCCGCCTCATCGGCAGTTGGCACGACTGTCAGGTTCAGTATGGTCTCATGACGCTGAACCACAAAAGTAACTGCCTGATTGGCCTGTCCACGAATAACTTCGATCAATCCGCGAATGCTTTTCACCGGCAGCCCACCGGCCTGCAGAATCTCATCCCCGGATTGAAGACCGCCTATTTCAGCCGCCGATTCCGGCTCGACTGAATCAACCAGAACCTTGATAGCAGGTGATATACCGAGTTCCTTGTCAGCCACATTGATCAGAAAAGCGTCCTTCTCAGGCACCGGCAACATGAACTTCACCGTATAATGAGAGCCGTTACGCTCAAGTTCACTCTCGACCTGACTTCCGGTCAGGCCTTTAAGCATCTCCTCCATCTCACTCCATGAGTGAATGGTTGTTCCATTCAGGCTTCGAATGTAATCCCCTTCGAGCATGCCTGCCCGTTCGGCAACCGAAGCAGGAGCGATATTACCAACCACCGGTGGCATTACACTCTGTCCGATCCAACCGATGGCCATATAGGCCAGAATGGCGAAGAAAAAGTTGAACAGCGGCCCGGCCACCGCAACAGAAGCCCGTTTCCACGGTGGCTGAACATCAAAGGAGCGGCCGACATCTTCTTGGGGCAATTTGGCCTTAGCCTCTTCACCCTGTTCAGACGGGTTCTCACCGAGCATTTTCACGTAACCACCAAGAGGTATGGCGGCGATTACATATTGAACCTCACGATCCCGACTCCGCCATGAGAGAAGTGCAGGGCCAAAACCGATGGAGAATTTCTCCACCTTGATACCGAGTTTTCGGGCCACTATGAAGTGTCCGTACTCATGTACTGCAACCAACAATGCAATTGCCACAGCAAATGCAAAAACCGTATGAAGTGTCTCTAACATGCTGCAATCACCTCTTCCGCCAACTGTCGGGCATGGCGATCATGCGACCACACATCATCCAGTGTTTCCACGGGTATATTTTTCACCTGGGAGAGGACACCCTCGACACTCTCGACAATATGCATGAAACCGATCCTTCTCTCTCTGAACGCCTGATTAGCCACTTCGTTGGCCGCATTCAGGGCGATAGCCAGGGAGTCCTCTCCCTTCATCACGTCCTGGACCAGACGCATGGCAGGGAAACGCTCGAAATCGACGGCCTGAAATGTCAGTGTTCCGCTCTTTGCAAGATCCAGCCAGGGAATCCCGCTCTCCAACCGAACATCCGTCTGCATGGCATAAACAATCGGTGATCGCATATCAGGTTCGGCCAATTGAGCCAGAACCGAACCATCCCGGTACTCGACCATGGCATGAACAATGCTCTGTGGATGAATGATGGCCGAGAGTTTTTCCACCGGCATATCAAATAACCAGCGGGCTTCGATAAGCTCAAGCGCCTTGTTCATCATGGTAGCCGAATCGACACTGATCTTGGCGCCCATATTCCAGTTCGGATGGGCAATAGCCTCTTCAGGCGTAACGTTTTTCAAAGATTCAGGATCACGATCCCGGAACGGACCGCCGGAGGCAGTTAGAATGACACGTGTAACGGAGTTTTTGTCATGGCCGGCAAGCGCCTGATGCACGGCTGCATGCTCCGAATCGACCGGCACCACCTCGGCTCCGCTTGATGCTGCAGCCTGCATGAAGATGCGTCCGGCGGTCACCAGACACTCCTTATTGGCCAGGCCGACCCGCTTGCCGGCGTGAACCGCAGCCAGCGCAGCTGGCAATCCGGCAGAGCCGACCATGGCGGCCATCACCATGTCGACCGAACTATCCGAAGCAGCCTCGATAGCTGCCTCCATGCCTGACTCAAGCCTGACACCTTCAGGAAGCTTTCCCTGCAGGGCTGTGGCGGCATGCGGATCGGTCATAATCACTTTGTCCGGCTTAACCGCCAAAGCAAGTTCGATCATTTTTTTTGTATTCTGATGGCCTACCAGTGCATGAGCTGAAAAACGTTCAGGGTGTCGAAGCATGACGTCCACCGTACTTGTGCCGATTGACCCTGTAGCTCCAAGAATGGTTAATTTCATGCCATCGCCATCCAGATCAACCCGACAACCGGGATCGAAGGAAGCAGGGCATCGGTTCGGTCGAGAATGCCGCCATGCCCGGGAAGCATGTTACCACTATCCTTGACGCCAACGGCACGTTTCAAAGCCGATTCAGCCAGATCGCCGCCAACAGAGACAAGCACCAGAAGCAGCGAAAGCATCACCGCACGAAGCGGCTCCATGCCGAGCATCCATATCCAGACCAGTGAAGCACCGAGCGAACCGAAAATAAGGGCGCCGTAGAACCCTTCACGGGTCTTGCCGGGACTCACTGCAGCGCAAAGCCTGTTCATGCCCAGGGCCCTGCCGGTGAAATAGGCCGCAATATCGGCACTCCAGACACCAACCATGGCGCCGGCCAGGAACCATACTCCGCCCTCCTGGCGATGGAGAACCATCACACTCCAGACAAAGATCAGCAGCAGTGTCATCAGCCATTGGGCATAGGCTAGGTTCCTGAAATCATCGGAGAGCAGGCGCTCTTCGGCATTCAGGAAGAAGAGCAGTGTCCAGGCCAGCATACAGAAAAGAATGGCCGCAAGGACACCCACCGCAGCGGGCAGAATGGCCCAGGAGACCAGCAGCAACGCCCAGGAAAAGGCGGCCGCCAGAGCGTAGAGAAAAGTCCTGCGAACCCCGACCATCACCAGCAGCTCAACGCTCATCATCAGGCCGACCAGAGCCGCAACACGGTCGAACCAGACATCGTTCAGGTAAAACATCCAGACGACAGCCAGCCCCAGCAGAATGAAAGCCGTGACAACTCTTTTTCCTAGTTCACCCATGTTCTGTTACCTGCTCACTGGTTTGACCGAAACGGCGCTCACGGGATAGATAATCATCCAGTGCCCTTTGCAACTCCTCTCTGGAGTAGTCAGGCCAGTAAACCTGGCTGAAGTAGAGCTCAGCATAAGCAGCGTCCCAGAGATGAAAATTGGAGATACGGCATTCGCCACCGGTTCGGATCAACAGATCGACCGGCAACAGCTTGTCGCGCCATAAAAAAGTACGAAACATCTCGACATCGATCGATTCCAGCGCCCCGGTTGGGTCAGGCTGTTCGCCAACCCAGCGACAAAACCGTTTTGCCCCGTCGACAATCTCCTGCTGACCACCGTAATTCAGGCAGAGGACAAGATCAATACGACTGTTTTCCCTGGTTTCAAAGCAGGCGCGTTCCACGGCTTTTCTGGCTCGATCCGGCAACAGTGAAATATCGCCGAGCGTTAGAAGGCGCACCCCGTTCTTCTGCATCCGGTTCAATTCGCGCGGAAGAAGTGTGGCCAGAAGCGCCATCAGGCCTCTGACTTCAGGTTTTGGACGGTCCCAGTTTTCAGTTGAAAATGCGTACAGGGATATCTGCCTGATACCGGCATCGGCAGCCCACTCAACCACTTCGCGTGCCCGCTCCGCACCCTGACGGTGCCCTTCAAGGCGCGGCAGACCGCGTGCTTTCGCCCAGCGCCCATTGCCGTCCATGATAATGGCGACATGCTTTGGAACGGTTGGAGAGGTTCCAGCAATGGAGCGATTCATAAGGATCGAATTATACCGTCAGAATCTCTTTGTCTTTATGCTCGATAATCTGGTCAATTTCAGCGATGAACTGATCGGTCATTTTCTGAATCCGATCCTGTAGTCGTTTACTCTCGTCTTCAGGAAGCGAATCATCACGCTTTACCTCATCATTGGCATCACGACGGATATTGCGGATGGAGACCTTTGCCTTCTCGCCGACCTGTTTGACCTGTTTAACCAGGTCCTTACGACGATCCTCTGTCAGTTCCGGCAGAATGATTCTGATGATCTCACCGTCATTGCTCGGATTCAGCCCCAGATCGGATGACTGGATGGCTTTCTCAATGGCACCCAGAAGGGTCTTTTCCCAGGGTGTGATGGTGATCATGCGCGGTTCCGGAACGGCCAGGTTACCCACCTGACTCAACGGGACATCCGAACCGTAATACTCTACATAGACATGATCGAGAAGCGATGCATTCGCCCGACCCGTTCGAATTGTTGCCAGCTCGGTTTTTAAAGCGGCAATACTCTTCTGCATCCGACTTTCCAGTGCCTTAAACATGTTTCCTCTCCTTATTCCTTAACGAGGGTCCCAACAGACTCGCCGGAAACAGCCTTTAACATCTGCCCGGGCGTTGTCACATCAAAGACAATAATAGGCATGCGATTATCACGACACAACGACAGAGCTGTCGCATCCATCACGCCCAACTGTTTGTTCAGCGCTTCAGTAAAGCTCAGTGTCTCATAGCGCATGGCCTCTGGGTCACGCATCGGATCGGCCGTGTAAACACCATCCACCTTGGTGCCTTTCAGAACCACGTCGGCCTGAATCTCCATAGCCCTGAGGCTGGCAGCAGTATCAGTGGTGAAATAGGGGTTGCCGGTACCGGCTGCGAAAATAATGATCCGCCCTTTTTCAAGGTGACGGACGGCCCGACGACGAATGTAGGGCTCGGCGACCTCCCTGACATGCAGTGCGGAGACAACACGGACAGGCTCACCTTGTCGTTCAATGGCATCCTGCAGACCAATGGCATTCATGATGGTGGCCATCATGCCCATGTAGTCGGCACTGGCCCGGTCCATACCGGATGCGGTGCCCATCATGCCGCGGAAAATATTGCCCCCACCGATCACAATGGCCAGTTCCACACCGCTCTTGCGAACCTCGATCAGTTCGCCGGCAAGACGGTTGATGGTTTCGGGTTCAATGCCATAACCGGAATTACCCATCAGTACTTCACCGGAAAGCTTCAACAGCACCCGTTTGTAAGGTTTAGTTGAAACTGTTCCGGTTGATGTACTCATATCAGATTCAGCCTTTCACCTGAGCAGCCACTTCGGCAGCAAAATCCTCTTCCTTCTTCTCGATGCCTTCACCGAGCTGGAAGCGGGAAACAGATGCGACCTTCGCATCAGCCTGAACATTGGACAGCGCCTTGCCGACAGTCACATCGCTATCGAGAACATAGCTCTGCTCAAGCAGGCAGACTTCCGAATAGAACTTGCTTAGCTGACCGGAGACAATCTTATCAATGATTGCCGCAGGCTTACCACTTGCTGCAGCACGCTCTGAAAGCACTGCGCGCTCACGCTCAACGGCCTCTTCGGAAACATCTTCACGCCCGATGAACTGCGGGTTAACAGCCGCCACGTGCATGGCAACACCACGCGCGAACTCGCTCAAGGCATCGGATGCTTCTCCTTCGATGGCAACCAGAACACCGATCTTGCCAGCTCCGTGAACATAAGCGGAAACTGCGCCGGAAGTAACTTCGGCCACTTCAAAGCGACGAATGCTCATATTTTCACCGATCGTTGCGATCAGTTGTGCCAAGGCCTGTTCAACAGTGTGCTCGGCATCGAAGCTCAATGCCTTGAGAGCATCAACGTCGGCAGGACGCTTGGCCAGAATAAGATCCGCCAGTGCCTCGACGAAGCCGGTGAACTTCTCGTTCTTGCTTACGAAGTCTGTTTCAGCATTCACTTCGATAACCACCGCGGCATTACCTTCAGCCTTGGCAAGTACCACGCCTTCAGCTGCAATACGTCCGGCCTTCTTGGAAGCAGCAGAGAGACCCTTCTTACGAAGGTAATCAACTGCCGCATCAAGATTTCCATCTGTTTCAGCCAGTGCTTTTTTACAATCCATCATACCTGCGCCACTCATCTCGCGCAGTTTTTTAACATCAGCAGCCGTAATCTGGGCCATCTTCACACTCCTAGTAGATTAACTTGTGGCAACCGGGTTGCCGTTGATTGCTCAATAAGTTCAGGCAGCCTCAGCTTCACCCTTTGCTTCTGTCTCAACTTCAACCTCAGCAGCTGCTTCTTCGACAGCCTCTTCGGCACCAGCGGTCATGGCTGCAACGATATCATCACCATCTTCAGCATTCTCAAGCTGCCAGGCCTCTCCACCCTCAATCACAGCATCAATGATCTTGCTGCAGAAGAGACGAACTGCGCGAATGGCATCGTCATTACCGGGAATGATGTAATCCACACCGTCAGGATTGCAGTTGGTGTCGACAACAGCCACAACCGGAATACCCAGTTTGTGAGCCTCTTTGACAGCCAGCTCTTCCTTGCGAACATCAACCACAAACAGACAGTCAGGAAGCTGGATCATGTCAGCGATACCGCCGAGTGAGCGCTCCAGCTTATCAAGCTCGCGCTGCTTCTGCAGAGCCTCTTTCTTGGTCAGCAGGTCAAATGTACCCTCTTCTTTCTGACGCTGAAGATCTTTCATCTTGCGAACCGACTGCTGTACGGTAGAGAAGTTGGTCAGCGTGCCACCCAGCCAGCGGTGATTCACATAATACTGGCCGCCGCGCAGTGCTTCCTCTTTGATCGCATCACGAGCCTGACGCTTGGTGCCGACGAAAAGAACGCGGCCACCGGCTTCTGCCAGATGCTGCATGAAGACATAGGCTTCATTCGCCATGCGAAGGGTTTTCTGTAGATCGATAATGTGAATTCCATTTCTCTGGCCGAAGATATAAGGGGCCATTTTTGGATTCCAGCGACGGGTCTGATGACCGAAATGCACACCTGCTTCAAGCAGCTGCTTCATAGTAAATTGAGACATAAAGTCCTCCGATTGTTTTGTTTCCTCCACCGTCCGTCACCCGGATGTCAAACATCGCGAGCACAATGGATCGGACAGTGTGCGAATTTGCCCCCGATTTAGCGTCAGTGAGCGGGCGCGCTTTCTACAGAAAAGCGGTTTAATTTGCAACCTTGGATTCATGTTGCTTATGCGTGAAAATGCTCCCCGGACCCGGGAGAGGCTTCAATCACCAACCTATCGTCAACTGCCCGCCCCGAACAGGTGGTTCCGGTGGGGTGGGCACAATGATGTCCGTTGGCTTGGGCACATCGGGAATCTCCGGTGCGGGATTACTTCCCGGTTTCACGACCGGAACGGAGAGAGGTTTCTCAGGGGATGTGAATTTGACCTTGCCGTCACGACTGAACTCGACCTTCACACCCGGACCAATCAGAACCCTCCTGCCCGAGGTTGAAACACCCTCGACGACTCCTTCAACACCGTAAACGGTGGTTACCAGATCAGGCAGGCTCGGCGGCAACGCCGTGACTGTCGGATCCGCTACGCCCTCCGGCACAGGTACAATGACAACAAACTCGGTACCACGCACGCCAAGCACGGCGGTTCTCGTGCTTACACTGAATCCGGAGCCATCGGAAAGTCTGGCCACAAAGAAGCGCACCTTTCCCCATAACAGGTCAAGAGCACCCGAGACCAGTGACTTCTCCTTCAAGGCATAATCAGAGAGGCTTAACCGGCTCAATCTTCCGACATGGATCCTGCTGTCGTCATGCATCAGAAGCGAAACCCTTCCCCGGCTGCCGGTCATGACCGTGTCTGCCGCCAGCACGCCATCTCCCTCTGTCAGAACCAGACGCTCGGCACCCCGAATCACATATACATCACCGGAAACATGGACAGCCTTTCCGACATCAGCTCCGGCTTGTGCCAAAACAACCGGTGCAACCAGCAATAGTGCAAGCAGGGAGAAAACAATGGACGCGACTTTCTGCATGGCATCGCCTCATCAGAAGCAGCGGAAGCTGCCTTATACCGATATTATATACGTTCCGAGACTAGAGAGCCAAATTGATCAGCAGATAACTCCCGCTCATCACCAGAGGGCCGATGGCCTTTTGCAGGATGCCAAAGATGAGAAGCGCTACAATGATCATAAAGCCGTACGGTTCGAGACGAGCCAGCTGATAGGCTAGCGGCCCTGGCAGCAGACCGACAGCTACCCTGCCCCCGTCCAGAGGCGGCAGGGGAATCAGGTTGAAGATAAACAGTACGAGATTAATCATAATCGAAGCCTGGCACATCAAGGCCAGCGGCTCGGCCATCCAGATCATCCCCTGCGGCATCTGAACAGCCAGAGCCAGCAGCAGCGTGCTTGCCAGGGCCAGCAGCAGATTGGTGACCGGACCTGCTGCAGCCACCCAGATCATATCCCGCCTGGGATTACGAAGTTTGCGGAAATCGACAGGGACCGGCTTGGCATAACCGAAGAGAAATGGAGAGCCGACGACAATCAGCATCAGCGGGATAACGATCGTACCGAACGGATCAATATGCTTGACCGGATTGAGCGTCAGACGCCCCATAAAACGGGCCGTGTTATCGCCAAGGCGGTCAGCCACCCATCCATGCGCCACTTCATGCAGTACCACGGCCAGCACGACAGGCAGGGCCCAGATACTTATCCCTCGAACGATTGCATCAATATCCATGCGGAAAGGCTATGGGCAGATCGATCTTCGCACAACGGCTAACAGACCTTGGACTTATCAGCGCTCCTGTGTCTCAATGCGGCCATGAGCGAAAAACAGGTCAACAATCCCCTGCACGGCATCACCCTTGAGATGATGTTGAAAAGCCTGGTCGAAACGTACGGGTGGAAGGAGCTATCCGAGCGTATCCGCATCCGCTGTTTCGCCCGCGACCCTTCGGTGAAATCGAGCCTGACCTTCCTGCGCAAAACGCCGTGGGCCCGTGCCAAGGTGGAAAACCTTTATCTCTATTCCCTGAAGAGAAAGTCCGGCTAGAGTTCGACCATGCAGACCGACAGCGACACCCAGACCCTTTACGAACGTATTGGCGGCGAAGATGGCATCCGGCGTCTGGTTCATCGCTTCTACCGGCATATGGATGAACTGGCCGAAGCAAAACCGATTCGCGACATGCATGCCCCCGACCTGAACAGCGCGGAAGAGAAGCTATTCATGTTTCTCTCCGGCTGGATGGGCGGTCCTTCACTCTATATGGAGAAGTACGGTCATCCGCGCCTGCGTATGCGCCATATGCCGTTTGCCATTAATGAATCGGCACGCGACCAGTGGATGCTCTGCATGAAACAGGCCCTGGATGAGAGCGTCGAAGAGCAGGCGCTGCGCGACGAACTGATGGCCGCCTTCTACGGTGTTGCCGACTTCATGCGTAACCGCCCCGACTGACTTGATCACCTGGTTCCCCGTACCACCGGCGGCGGATGAGATTCCAGCCGTCATGCCCTCCCCCTTTGCCAACACGCCGCATCCGCTGGCGATGAAAGCCGCCCGTATGTTGCAGGAGCGGCTATCGCAACTGGATTCGGAGAGACCCGGCATCGGTAAGATGTTCGGCGTGCTGGTGATTCGCGATCGCGATGGAGAGATCGGTTTCCTCAGCGGATTTTCAGGTATGTCAACGGCCGGTGGCAACTGCCGGGGTTCGTGCCGCAGGTCTTTGAAATGGCTGGCGAGAACAGTTCACTGGCCTTCGGTAACACGGAGCTGGAGGGGCTGACCGCCCGGATCGAAAGTCTGGAGCGTTCGCCGGAGAGAGCAGCGCTGACAGAGAGCATTGCACGCCTGCAGCAGCAGCGCGATCAAGCGCTTGCCGAAATGAAGCTGCGGCACAGAGAGGCGAAAGCCGCACGCAAAACGACACGACTGGCACTGACAGACCTCTCCGACCCCGATCAGCAGGCGCAAATGCGCGCGCTGGCACTGGCCAGCCAGCATCACAAGCGCGAAGCCACCAACGCCATTGGGGCGTGGCGTGAAAGGGTGCAGACCGTAGAGCTGCAACTGGCTGCGATTGAGCAGCAGATCGAGTGTGTCCGGGATCAGCGCACCGAGCGATCGCGCCAGCTGCACAGGGAGTTCTTTGAATCCTATCGACTGACCAACGCACTGAATGAAACCCGGCCGATCACCCGCTTTTTCGACAGCACGCCGCCGGCCGGATCCGGCGACTGTGCCGGCCCGAAGCTGATCCAGTATGCCCACCTGCACCACCTGCAGCCGTTGGCGCTGGCCGAATTCTGGTGGGGCCCCTCCCCTGCAACCGGCATTCGCCATCACGGCCACTTCTATCCTGCCTGTCGCGGTAAGTGCCGCCCGATTCTGCCCTTCATGCTGCGCGGCCTGACGTTTGAACCGGAACCCGACCACGGCCTGGGCATTGATCCGGATGAGCCGAAGATTGTATATGAGGACGATGCCCTGCTGGTGATCAACAAACCGGCCGGACTGATGTCGGCACCGGGCAAGTATGTGAAGGATTGTGCTTTCAACCGTCTGCTACAGCGCTACCCGGAGTGTGAGGAGATGCGGCTGGTACACCGTCTGGACATGGCCACCTCGGGGCTGCTGCTGGTGGCAAAAACGTTGCCGGCAAACAAGCATCTGCAGCGACAGTTCATCCAGCGCAGCGTGGAAAAACGGTATGAAGCGATTCTGTCGAAGGCCTTGCCGCCGGAATGGGTTGAAGGTGATATCGATCTGCCGCTGACCGTCGACCTTGACGACACACCGCGCCAGATGGTCAGCCATGAATATGGCAAGCCGGCCAGAACACACTGGCAGGTGATTGCGCGTGAGGGCGACACCACCCGTGTCTGGTTCTATCCGCTGACCGGCCGCACCCATCAGTTGCGCATGCACGCCTCGCACCCCGAAGGCCTGAACGCCGCCATTGTCGGCGACGAACTCTACGGCAAACCGGCGGAGCGGCTGATGCTGCATGCCCAGCGTCTCTGCTTTAACCACCCGATCACCCGCGAGCGGATGGCGTTCGAGGTTCCGGCTCCGTTCTGAGTTGTGATGACAGCTGGCGTGGTAAAAGAGCTTTTCACGCATTACGATCAACCATCGAGATACAAACAGGGGTTTCATCATGACACAACGCATCGGCTTCATCGGACTCGGCATCATGGGTCAGGCCATGGCCGCCAACATTCTCAAGCGGGGTTATCCGCTTACCGTCTACAACCGCACTGCGGATAAGGCGGAGGCGCTGCGTGAGGCCGGGGCACTGGTGGCTGACAACCCGTCGCTGGTGGCCGATGCCTCGGATGTGATCATCCTGATGCTGACCGGCCAGGAGGCTGTGGAGGCTGTCCTGCATGGAGATACGGGGCTATTGGCCGGCGACTGCAGAGGCAAGACCGTCATCAACATGAGTACCGTGCCGCCCCACTGCTCGAAAACATGGAGCGAACGTCTGACAGAGCACGATGTCACACTAATCGATGCGCCGGTCTCCGGCTCGAAAATTCCTGCCCAGCAGGGAACACTGGTGATCCTTGCCGGTGGTCCTGAAGCACTCATCCGTGAACAGGAGCCGCTACTTCTCAGCATGGGAAAAAAGGTGATCTACTGCGGCCCGGTGGGCAGCGGCTCAAGCATGAAACTGGCGATCAATCTGCTGCTGGGCATCATGATGGAGGGGCTGGCGGAGGCCGTGCATCTGGCCGAATCCTCGGGCCTTGCAACCGAAACACTACTGGATGCCGTCGCGTCCGGTCCGCTGGCCTGCACACTCTTTCAGCTGAAGGAGGAGATGTTTAAAACCAATACCTATCCACCGCAGTTTCCCTTCAAGCACATGGCCAAAGATATGCAGTTTGTCATTGCCGCCGCAGCCGAAAATGGCGCCGCTCTGCCACTGGCGACGGAGCTGGCCAAACTCTACTCTCCGGCTGCCGATGCGGCGCTGATGGATCAGGATTTTGCCGCTGTCAAAACCCTTCTGGAGAAGTCCTAACAGATTGCATGCGGCAGCAAACGCCATCAGCATAGGCGCCTGCAGAATAACAGTGCCATCACCAAGGAGTGACCATGAACAGTCTTAATCAGCAGTGGGAGCAGCAGGTTGTAAGCTGGGAGTATTCTGCCGCCGCCACCCCCGATCTGAACGAAGTACCGATCCAGCCTTTCCCGGCCTCACTGCATGAGCAGGGTGACACACGCGTGATTGCGCTCGATCTCTCCAGAGAGCTTGAGACCCCCTATCTGGCCACCGCCCCCAACCTGCTGGCCAACTACATCCGCATCTGCGCGGGCGAGAAGATCGCAACGTCAGTGGCTGCAACCTCGGAGGTCTACTTCGTGCTACGCGGCTCCGGCCGTACCGAAACGGCCGAGGGCACCATCACCTGGCAGCAGGGCGATGCCTTCACGCTTCCCTGCAACCGGGGCGTAACGCACTTTGCCGACGAAGACAGCGCCCTCTACTGGAGTCACGATGCGCCGTTGCTGCAATATATGGGCGTTGTACCGGATAAGCCGATGTTCAAGCCGGCCTATTACAGCAAAAACTACATGGTCTCCGAAGTTGAAAAACTCAGGGAAATTGCCCTGCGCGAGAAGCGCAACCGCATCGGTATCATCCTCGGCAATAACGATAGCGCCAAGACCAAGACCATGACCCATACCATGTGGTCGCTGTTTAACCTGCTGCCTGCCGGTGAGGTACAGAAGCCGCACCGCCACCAGTCGGTGGCACTCGATCTGGCCGTATTCTCAGGACCGGACACCTATACGCTGATCGGAAAAAAGGTGGATGAGCAGGGCAACATTATCGATCCAGTAAAGGCGATGTGGGCAACCAGCACCGTCTTTGTCACCCCGCCGGGATGGTGGCACTCGCATCACAATGAATCGGATCAGGATGCCTATGTCTTCCCGGTTCAGGATGCCGGTCTGCATACCTACATGCGCACCCTCGACATTCAGTTCATCCGGTGATTGTTTGACCCGAAAAACAACATCCGTGTTATTTTTCTCTACGCAACGACAAAAGCGCAGTTTTGCCTTGCTTTCCACTGGGGTTATATGAAATCAACACTGCCAATTTGTTGCAGTAATTTCTTGTAGTCATTGACTGGATATGACAAAGCAAGGTGCGTTGTTTCCGAAGAAAGGTTATTTACTACATTTGGGTGATCAAATCCCCCAAAAAAAGTTAATGATGTCTCTGAATCGCTACTAAAAACTGGCATTGGTGTAATATTAACCATAATTATCATTTCTGACTTTCTCTGAACTCGGTCGCCAATAAGAATTGCCACTCCTTTTTCTCCAGAGTCAGTCAATGTTTGGACTATTGGTCCTTCAACGCTTCCATTACTCCTTTCTAATAAAGATTGATTGGAATAAATTCTTCCGACGATCTTAAAAGAATCAGGTTCATTTTCACCAAAGTTAACATCGACCGTGGTTTTTTGAGCGTTGTTCCTCGTCCTGTTCTCGTCAGTCTCGAAGTGATGCACTCCTTGAACGTGTACTGTAAAAAAATGACCGCTCATTTGGGCTATTGGAACACTCTGTTTTGCAATTTCAGTTTTTATCTTTCCATCTTGTGAAAAATGAACTCGGCCATCTGGATGATACGAAAACTTCACTTTATGCGATGTCACCTTTCCTCCAGGCAACATATTAACCGAGTATGGGGAATGGCCTTTTGGAATTGTCACTAAGCTTACTAGGCCGTTTGCATCCTTATAATACGGGAAACTTATGTATATGCTCCCATCTTTCTTTGAAAACATAATCTGCATAAGCTTGTGCCGAACA